>JAYZCA010000387.1:0-7136 GCA_036339235.1 Candidatus Latescibacterota bacterium
CAGCAGGCGCCCGCGCGATACGCGCAGCATCTCCCTGGCCATCCGGTATGGATCGGATACGTGGTGGAGGACGTCATAGGAGATGACGGCGTCAAAGGCGCCGTCGGCGAAGGGGAGTTCCTGCGCGTCGGCGACGCAGGCAGTCAGATCCAGAGAGTGCAGCCATCGCGCGCCCTCCGAGAACAGTTCGGAGACGAAATAGCCCCCGACGCAGGGCGGGGCCAGCTCCTGCAGACGCCGGGGGACCTCGCCGTTGCCGGCGCCGACCTCGAGAAAGCGGAGCCCGCGGTCTGACCCGAATGTCTGCAGGAAGAGATCGACATACCGTGGGATGGCGAAAGCCTCTGACAGGTCGCCGAGCAGGCGTGTCCGCCAACTGGCGTCGGCGGAATGCAGGCTGGTCCAGTCGACGTCGGCGTCGGACCTGTGTTGTGGAGGGGTCAAGTCAAAGCCGGCCTTCCGAGCGCGCCCAGTTCACGGCGCGGCGCATACCTTCGTAGAGCCCGACGTGCGGCGAAAACCCGAGCAGGTCGCGGGCGCAGCTGATGTCACAAGCCATATGTTGCGTGGCCTCTCCGGCTACGTGCACCATCATCGAGTAGCGTCCGAGAGCGGCAAGGGCGGCATCGCCGCCGGCACACAGAGCTGCAACCGCACTCGGCAAGTACAGGGGTCTCACATCAACGTCCTGTGCCTGTCCCATGGCGATGAACACCTCTTGCCATTCGTATGCCTCCGCGTCGGCGACAAAGGCTGTGCCGCCCGCGGCGCTACCAACCGTCAAAGCGCGGCCGAGGGCATCGACGAGGTCGTCAATGTAGATCATGCTCACCCGATTACGCCCGTCACCGATGACAAGGGGACGGCCGGAGGCGGCCAGGCGGTAGGCATTGTGGTGCCGCTCGGGGAAGTGGGGACCATAGAACGTCGTGGGCCGCAGAACGACTCCTTCCGTATCCGATCCCGTCAATGCACTCCACAGGCACTGCTCCCCTTCGAGTTTGCTGCGCCCATAGTGGCTGACCGGATTCGGTTCGTCCGTCTCCCGCATCGGGTGCTCAGGGGAGGTGGCGAAACCGGCGGCGGCATTGCTGCTGACGAAAACAAAGCGGCGAACTCCAGACTCCACGGCGGCTTCTGCCAGGCGGCGGCAGCCGTCACGATTGATCTCGTACAGGTCGCGGATCCGCCGTGGATGGATGATCCCCGCAGCATGCAGGACGAGGTCGACGCCCACCATGGCGTCAGTCACCGCCCCTGGGTCTCGGATGTCGCCGTCGACGACCGCGTCGATCCGAGCGCACGGGGGGATGGAGACCGTACCCGGTGCGACGAGGGCGCGCCAGCGGACATCGGCGAGGCGGACTGCCCATGCCGGTGGATCCGCCAACCGCATCAATTCATCCAGGCGTCGTAACAGATGCCCGGTGAGCCATCCGGGGTACCCGGTGATCAGCACCTGCTCGCTCATGGCGCAGATGATCTTCTAGATGTAGCCAGTCGAGCCGTCCGGACGTACGGGACAGGTGCGCTGCCAATGGATGTACTCGTTGTCACTGATGGCGTCCTCGTTGATTTCGACGCCGAGACCGGGCCGGTCCGGTCGCAGTTCGAGATAACCGTCCTTGGGCAAGTAGGGCTCGTCGACCCACTCGTTCCACTCGGTGTCGGTGGGCACCAGGTACTCGAGAATCTTGAAATTGCATGTGGCAGCCGCGAAATGCACGTTAACCGCTGTCGCCAGCGGGCCCATCGGATTGTGCGGAGCGACGGTGACGTAGTGGGCCTCAGCGATGGCGGCGATTTTGCGCATCTCCAACAGTCCCCCACAGATGCAGACGTCGGGCTGAATAATATCGGCGCCGTTGGCGGCAATTAGGTCGAGAAATTCGAAGCGCCCGTAGAGGCTTTCACCCGTTGCCAAGGGTACGCGCATCTGCTCGCGCAGCCGTTGCCACTGTGGCATGTGCTCGGGGCGCAGCGGCTCTTCGTAGAACATGGGATCGTACGGCGCCAGGGCGTCGGCCAACTGCAGGGCGAGGATGGGCTCGAAGATTTTCGCATGGGGGTCGAAGGCGAACTCCCATTCCGGCGGCGTGTTGGCGCGCAGTTCCTCGAAATACTTTGCCGCCGCAGTGCACACCTGGCCCCAGCGGTTGGCATCCGGGTCGAGCTTGTAGGGGCTCGTTTTGAAGGCGGTGAAGCCGTGTTCCTCGTGGAGGCGGTGCGCCTGGTCTGCGGCTTCCTTGCCATCTCTTCCACCGATTCCGCGGTAGACGCGGACCCGGTCGCGGACCGATCCCCCCAACAGCATGTAGACTGGCAGGCCCACCGCCTTGCCCGAGATATCCCAGAGGGCGTGGTCGAGGGCGGAGATCGCCGGCAGTCCCACTCCGCCCGGCGGGAAGCGGAACTCCTGCATCAGCTTCATCATGATGTACTCAATGCGGCGCGGATCTTCGCCGCCGATGAGCTGGAACAGGTAGTCGGCGATGGGCTCCACTGACAGGTCCGGCCCGGTGGAATAGGCCTCGCCCCAGCCATACAGTCCCTCGTCCGTCTCCACCTTGAGCAGCGCACGCGGCCGGTTTCCGAATCGGGCGACGAAGGTCTTGATGGCGGTGATCTTCATGTCGGTTCGCTCCTTAGGTGAAGAACGTCGGATAGGGTCCGTCCTCGGCTTCGCGCAGCACGAGGTGGATCAGTTCCATCGTATGATAGTCGCCCCACATGGCTGACTCGCCGCACGGCTGACGGCCTCCCCTTGGGATATGGTCCCAATTGTTCGGCCTGTGGTAGATGGCGTGGAGGGTGATACCCTGGTGGCGACTCGATGTCGACAGGTACGGTTCATCGAGGAGAGCGGCCGCCGTCGTCATGGCGGCGTTGCGGTAGCGGATCCCTGATTTCTTGTCACCCTTCTTCGACAGGTAGTTTCCGAGGCGCAACAGGCCCTGGGCGCAGATCGCCGCCGCCGATGAGTCGAGGGGCTCCACGTCATTGTACGGATCCGAGGGTTCGCTGGTGTAGCGGCCGAAGGAAGCCACGCCGGGGGCACCGGTGTCCCAGAAAGGCACA
Source organism: Candidatus Latescibacterota bacterium (assembly GCA_036339235.1). GTDB lineage: Bacteria > Latescibacterota > UBA2968 > UBA8231 > UBA8231 > UBA8231. The sequence goes on from JAYZCA010000387.1 coordinate 3,079, forward strand.
CCGTCGGCGAAGCTGTTCTCGATGTGGAAATCCGCCGTTGCTCTCGCTGCCTTTTCCATCATGGCCACGAAGGCGCGTTTGCCGACGCCGAGGGGTTCCAGCTCCACCGGCTTCACCGTCCGGAAGAATTCGAGCTGCTCAGCGTAGCCGCACAGAATCCACGCCAACCCGCGGGTCCAGGTGGAGAACGCCGAATATCCCTGTTGTGTGCTTGGGCAGCGGTAGTTGCCATCCTTGGTGTTAAAGATCGATTCATGTACGACGCGGCCGGGAACGTCCCACGTGTCGCGCCCTTGACCGAAGTAGACGTTGAAGCGCGACGTCGTCTGCACGTGCTCGACGGCGCGACCCAGCAGGCTGATGGGCTTGTCGCCCTCCCCCATGAGCATGTGCCCGAGCCGGTGAGCGAGACACAGGATGCGAACCGAACGGATCGTGTCGGAGAACAACGAGTGGGGGCCGTTGAAGGAATGAATGAAACCGCTTCCGCTTGCCGTCGGCGTCCAACGCGCCGCCTGTACGGCGCCGGATACCATGATAGCCAGGTCGTAAAACTCGAGCTCACGGGGATCGTGGGGGATTCGCCCCTCCCGCATCAGGCGCCGCAGGTTGCCGTACGTCGACAGGTTGTTGAAGCCATGGTCATGCACGCCCACATGGGAGACGTGGGGCGCCATACGCGCCACCGTCTGGCGACGGCCCAATTCAAGGAATGTCTCATCCCCCGTCATGTCGTACTGCAGGATGGCACAACCGTATTGAAATCCCTGAGTCCACTCGGTCCAGCCCCGAGTCGTGTAGCGTCCCGCCCGGGTGAACACCGGCGTGCCGTCGGCCGGGTCCCAGGAACGGTCGATAGAGAGAATTTTCCTGGCGCTCAGGTCGAGGAAGCGGTCGATGGCGGGGCGCAGTTTCGCGGGTGAAATACTTCGGTCGATCTTCACGGAAGCGATCTTCTCACAGTCATCAGGGTGATTCCACGGTATAGATGGGCTTGATTCCGGTCGCCACCCAAGCCTCGTGGCGGGCCCGCAGACGGGAGATGATATCGGGCCTGTCGTTGGCGAGATTGCGCGACTCGCCGGGGTCATCGTGCAAGTTGGCCAGAAACATGGTATCACCCCTGGAGATCATCTTCCAGGCGTCTTGGCGGGCCGCCCACTGGGTAGCCAGCATCCAGTGCAGCGCGGCATGCGGAGACGGGGCATCGGCGCCGATCACGTCCGTCAGACTGCGACCGTCGAGGGCAAGGTCGCTTGTGTCCAGTCCGCAGTAATCGGCCAGAGTGGGAAGCCAGTCCATGGCCGATCCAATCTGCTGGCGGACCTGACCTCGTGGTATCCTCCCTGGCCAGGAGACGACACAAGGTACCCGGATGCCGCCTTCGAAGAGGGACTTCTTGGCGCCACGAAAAGGACCGGCGCTACCGCCGATACCCTGGGGTTCCTCCGAATGGCCGTTGTCGCTCATCAGCACGATGATCGTGTTGTCCCGAAGGCCCTGTTCGTCGAGGGCGGCCACGATCTGACCGATCTTGTCATCGAGAGAAGTGACGGCGGCGCCGTAGATGCGTCGTGCTCCCTGGGCATGATCGTACTGGCGCAGAAAGCGCTCCTCGGGTTGCAGCGGGTAGTGAGGTTGATTGTAGGAGACGAACAGAAAGAACGGGGTGTCCCGGTGCCGCGTCAGAAAGTCGATCGACTCACGAGTCACGATGTCGGGAAAAAAAGTGCCGTCCTCGCGGTAGGGCTCGCGGCCCCGCAGCAAGGCGTGTTGAGGCACTGCGGCCCAGTATGTGAAGTGGGAGTAGTTGTCGATAGCGCCAACGCGATGCCCGACAAATTCATCGAAGCCCTGGCCCTGCGGATCCCATGGTGGACCACCGATGTGCCACTTGCCGAAAACGCCGGTACGATAGCCGGCGTCCCGGAAGAGTTCGGCCATCGTCGTCTCCGATTCGTGGATGCCACGTCCGGCCAGGTAGGCGCGCTGGAAATATCTGCCTGTGAGCAGTGAGATACGTGATGCCGTGCACAGCGGGGCGGAGACGTAGAAGTCGGTGAAGCGCACGCCCTCCGCGGCCAGGGCGTCCATGTGTGGGGTGATCAGATCCGTGGCGCCGTAACAGTTCATGTCCACGGTGCCCTGATCATCGGTAAGGATGACGATGACGTTCGGGCGCGACCGGGTAGCGAGTGGCGCCGCGCCAACGACGGACAGGGCGGCGGCGCTCGTGGCCAGCGTCCGCAGGCACTGGCGTCTGGTCATGGGGGCCGGAGTCATAGTCATCGCATGCGAGAGAGTCGAAGAAAGGTGGCGGCGATTGCAGGGTCAATCGACGGGCGGGGCAGCCAGTCGACTCCCGCGTTAGTTTAGGGACCAGACGTAATCACGGAGACGTAAATGCAGCAGCCGCACATCATCTTCATCATCACGGACCAACAGCGAGCCGACACGGTCGGCGCCTGGGGGTACCCTCACATGGTAACTCCCGCCATGGACAGGCTCGCCGCGGAGGGTCTGTCTTTCCGCTCGGCCTTCTGCCCCGGAGCGACCTGTGTCGCCTCACGGGCAGCGATTTTTACCGGCATGTATCCGCATACCACCGGGGTCTACAGTTTCGATCCGTGGGCGGGGCACCGCAACTGGGTGCAGGATCTGGCCGATGCCGGGTACTGGTGTGTCAACATCGGCAAGATGCACCTGACACCGCGCGACGAGAAAGCTGGCTTTCATGAACGTACGATCGTCGAGAACCCGACGAACAAGACACATGACAACGGCGGTGCTGATGACGACTGGGGCCGTTTCCTGACCCTCCATGGCCAGGAAAGGCCGAACGACAGGCACCTCACGGATCCACAGTGGCACGAAAAGCATCAGGGAGTTCCGTGGCATCTGGAGGAAAGGTTCCATTCGGACGTATTCATTGGCGACGCTGCCGTCTCCTGGATCCGGGCGCACAGAGGGGACCGGCCGCTATTTCTGCAGGTTGGCTTTACGGGACCCCATGAGCCCTGGGATCCTCTCCCACGTCATCTCGATCTGTACAGCGGCCGACCCTTACCGCCGGCGGTGTGGCGCGAAGGGGAACTCGAGGAAAAACCGCCGCAGCATGTTGCCCAACGGCGCACGCATGCCGAGGCGGATCACGAGTCTCGCATCGATCTCGAGGGGGCGTCAGCCGAGGACATCGACGAGATGCGCCGACACTACTACGCCAACATCACGACGGTCGATGAGAAACTCGGCGAAGTTCTCGCAGCTCTGGAGGACCGCGGCTGGCTCGACGACACAATCCTCGTCTTCTGCTCGGATCACGGCGAGCTTCTCGGTGACCACCAGCTCGCATACAAATGGCTCATGTACGACGCCATCACGCACGTGCCGCTTATCATCCGCGACACTCGCGGTGCCGGACTGCGCCGCGCGGGGGAGTCGGTGCAGGATCTCGTTTCCCTGGTCGATCTGGGGCCCACACTGCTGCAGGCGGCCGGGGTGGAAGTGCCCAGTTACATGGAGGGATCTTCCCTGCTGTCCTACCTGGAGGCACGGGACGAGGCAGTCCCTCGCGAGTTCGTCTACGCCGAGGATAACTACCAGGTGATGATGCGCAGCGCGTCGCACAAACTCGTCTACTACATAGGCCAGTCGGCTGGCGAACTCTATGACCTGCTCCAGGATCCGCACGAGCTGCACAATCTCTGGGAATCGCCCGCCCATCGAGCCCTGCGCCAGGACCTGACGGAGCGACTCCTGGCCTGGCTGGCGACGAGCACGTACTACAACGCCGGGTACCGACGCAACCGCTCTGGTCATTACCGAATGCGCTGGCCGACGGCAGACGATCCCTATTTGCACGGTCGTATGTCCAGCGGCGGACCGCGGCGGACGCCACTGTGATCGAGGTTTTCTTGCTCTCGTGAAAATCGAGCGAGCGTCCGTCTGCCTCCTGGTCCTGTTGGTGGCAGGCACAGCCCTGAGATTCGTCGGCTTCTCTCGTGGCTCGAGTGACTTCGTACTTCCAGAAGATCGCACCGCCGGGCACGAGACGGCGT
>JAYZCA010000388.1:0-3866 GCA_036339235.1 Candidatus Latescibacterota bacterium
ACAGGCAGAAGCTGCTTACACACCACGCGTGTGAGCGGTACCAGACGTGTGCCGAGTCCGCCGGCCAACACGATTCCCTTCATCTTTTTTGTCTCTCTCTGACTCGATCAGTCCATCCAGAGACCGCCGTTGACGTCGACGATCTCTCCGGTGATGTGGCGCGCCTCGTCTGAGGCGAGGAACAGTGCAGCATTGGCGACATCCTCGACGCGGCCCTGCTCACCGAGGGGAATCTGCTTGGCCAGATCGGCGTGACCGGCCGACGCCATGCCGCGCACCATGTCGGTGTCGATGATACCCGGGGCGAGCGCGTTGACGCGTACGCCGAAAGGGGCCATCACCTTCGCTAGGTGCACGGTGAGGGCACTGACACCGGCTTTGGCGGCGCCGTACGGAGGTGCCGCGGCGACGCCGCCGGTCTTGGCTGCCAGTGACGACAGGTTGACGATGGCGCCAGCGCGCCGGTCACGCATATGGGGCAGGACCGACTGGGCACAGAAGAACACGCCCTTCAGGTTGATGTCGACCATGAGATCCCACTCTTGCTCGGTGCAGTTGAAGGCGGTTGTATGACGTACGAAGCCGGCATTGTTGACCAGGATATCGAGATGGCCCAGGTCACCGATGAGCGCCTCGATCCGGGTGCGACTGCTGGCGACGTCGGCGACGTCGATGCGCGCTGAGAGGTGCTCGGCGCCCGAGGCGCCGAGGGTCCTGGCAGCGGCGCTTACGCCGTCTTCGTCGATGTCGGTCAGCGCTAGGCGCGCGCCCTCCGCGGCGAAGCGCTGGCTGATGGCGTAGCCGATGCCGCGGGCGGCGCCGGTGATCAGAGCTGTGCGTCCGCTGAGTCTACCCATCATTCGAGCTCCCTTTGAAGCTACAACACCAGCAGCATGGCCAGCGCCGCGAGACCGACGCCGAAGGCGCCGAGCTGGCCGAGGCGCTCTCGCCACCAAAAATGGGCGAACAGGCCGTCAAGCAGCACGACGAGACAGCCGTTGACGGGAAAGAACAGAGTCCCGTCGAGGTCGCTGAGCGCCGCCAGAATTGTACCCAGGGCAAACAGGTTGAACAGGCCGATGCCGATTCCCATCCGCAGGTCGCGTCCATTGGGGCGGTAGCCCTGGGCCAGGACGACGGCCCCTCCAACAATACCCGCCGTGGCGGCGCAGGTCATCAGAACGGTGAGTCGTTGCTCGTCGAGACCGGCATAGTGCACCCAGCGCAGGCAGATTTGCCCAAGGCCCTGAGTGCTAAACACCAACAGACCCGTCAACAAGGTGGCACCGCCCACCGCGCCCGCCGTGGCCGGCGCGCGCGACGAGGCGATCAGCGCCAGAGCCACGAGGGCCAGGCCGATGCCGACGGCCTGAGTCGGCGACAAAGCCTCTCCCCACAACCACATGGAGACGACGACGGGGATCAGGACTGCCAACCGAGAGGATGTAAGCACCATGGCCACGGGTGCGCGCTTTAAAGCCGCCGTCATCACCAACATGGAGACGATGAAAGACAGCCCCATGGCGCCGCCCACGGTGAGCGACGCGGGGGCGGCGAAGTCGTTCCCCGTCCACACATGCCAACCGGCCAGGATCGCCGCCATAGCAACGTAGTTGGTGCTGACCACGGTCGGGGCATGGCAACCCCGCCGCTGAGACCATTTGAACAGCTGACCGAAACCGAAGGAAAGGCCGGCGGCCAGCAGCATCAAGAGCAAGAGACAGATCCCCGCAACTTCAAGTGGAAGGAGAGTTTACGAGGTACTCGCGGGCCCGGCAACGGCGCCTATATTCGATCTGTCTACGCCGACGTTTCTCCTGTTAAGGATCCTGCCGTGACCGAACCCGCAAACGAGCCCACGCACGACACTCTGACCCAAGGCGGCTTGCAGGGGCGCCGAGATGTCCTGCTTTAGACAACGCGCGAAGCCCTCGCCGCCAGGGACCTGGCGACGCTTGGTCTCGTGCTTAACAGCCAGCACACCGTCGACCTGGCAGACCTATTTCGATGCCTCGATGAGGAGGACCGCACGCACAACCCCGGACTGCTGGCGGAATCCCTCGCTGCCGGCGTGCTGGCCGAGTTTAACCCGTCTAAGATGGTAAGCGTCGCCACACAACTCGATGATCGGGCCCTTTCCGGAATCGTCGAGGAGATGGAGGATCGCAGCGTCCTCAGGTTCATGCGGCACCGGTTGCCGTGGCTCCTGTTCTGCCTGGTGGGAACACTGCTGTCGGGCGGCGTGCTCGACCTGTTTTCGGGCGTGCTGGCGACGCTGAGCCCGTTGGTGCTGTTCGTACCGGCGATCATGGCCATGGGTGGAAACTCCGGCATCCAGACGTCGACGGTCACCGTGCGCAGTCTGGCCACCGGAATCCTGTTGCCCGAGCAAGTCCATCGGGCGCTGTGGCGGGAACTGCGGGTCGCCACCCTCATGGGCATGTTCCTGGGCCTCGTCGTTTTCGCCGTAGCCTATGTGTGGACGGATGGATCCACCGTAGCGCCCTGCGCCGGTATTGCCATGTTCGCCGCCGTCGTGCTTTCCGCCGTTCTCGGCGCCACGATCCCCATCGTCTTTCGAGCCTTCGGCATCGATCCCGCCGTCGCCTCAGGGCCGCTGATTACAACGGTGAACGATATCCTGTCCCTGGGCATCTACTTCGGCGTGGCCTCGGCCCTGCTGCAATTGACAGACTGATTTGGTCGGGGCGCTCATTGCACTGGCCGTGACTCTGTTCGCTGGGTGCGGGGCACTGTCGCATTCCGACCGAACAGCCCCCGTCGACGGTGGCGTGGCGTTGCGCCGGGCGCTGCGCCTGGTCCCCGTGCCTGTCGACGAGCGCGGCCGCCAGCGGCACGAGTGGCTGCAGCACTTCTACCAGCGGCGCGGTGGGCAGCCGGCCTGGACGGGTGTCCGCGGGCTCCGCGCCCGGGCCGACGAACTGCTCGATGAGCTGGACGACACAGCGGCACACGGCCTCGATCCTGAGGCCTACGGTCGCACCGAACTGCACGCTGCCGTCGCCCGCCTGCGCGCCCGCCCGAACGACTTCGACCCCGAGTCAGCGGCGGCTGTCGATATTGGCCTCACGGCGGCCTTCCTGGCCTGTGCCGACGATCTGCGTCGCGGCGCCGTCGACCCGGCGTCGATCACGGTCTCGTGGCAGGTGCGCCGACCGGCAACGGACCTGTCCGGACTGCTGGCTACGGCGATTTCCCTCGACCAGGTCGGCGTCAACCTGCGACGCCTGGCACCGTCGGGCCTCGAATACCGTCGCTTGCAGCAGGCGCTGGCAGGTCTGACAGCCGGTGCGCGAGCCGCCGATGGTCTGCGCGCCAATCTCGAACGCTGGCGCTGGCTGCCGCGGGATCTTGGCAGCCGCTACCTGCTGGTCCGCATCGCCGACTTCGAACTCGATTACGTGGTGGACGGAGCGCGCCAGACACATCGAGTCATCGTCGGTGAGCCCTATCGGCAGACACCGCAGTTCGCCAGCGAGGTGACCCACGTCGTCGTCCACCCGTCGTGGCACGTACCACCGCGAATCTCTGATGAGGAGCTGGCGCCCGGACCCATCGGCGCGGAGCGTTCGTCGTCATTGACGCAGCAGGGATTCGAAGCCTGGACCCACGGCGGCTTGCGGGTGCATCTCGACAGCCTGGACTGGGATCGGGCGGCGGGTTTTTCTTCGAGGTATCGGCTCGTGCAACGCCCCGGTGGAAGCAACCCCCTCGGACGGATCAAACTCGACCTGGTCAACCCCTTCGCCATCTACTTGCACGACACCCCCGGTTCGACCCTGTTCACACGAGCGGATCGAGATCTGAGTCACGGATGCGTGCGCGTAGAGGGTATCGTCGAACTC
>JAYZCA010000389.1:0-5631 GCA_036339235.1 Candidatus Latescibacterota bacterium
CAGGCGCTCGTAGAAATCGTGGCTGGAAGATCGTGCCAGAGACGCCGTCGGGATGAACAGGCTGTCCTGCTTCGATCGCTTACGCTTCCCCATGCCCATCCGCTCCGCTCCGCGGTTCGGGTCATCCATACACCCAAGCTAGAAACGGCATGTACGGCGATGCAATCGAATTCTTCCTTCAATCAACGTTTTTCAACGGGCTGCTAGGGACCGCAAGAGCGCCACATCCGATGAACTCGCCCGACGACATGACACAGACGCAGCGCCGCTGGGATGACGACGAGTGGGGGGGTGACGACGACGAGGTCCTGCCCGACACCCGCTCCGGTGCCCGGCGTCTGGCCCTGCAGGCCCTCTACTGGGAGGCAGCCTCCCCGGGACAGCTGGAAGAGGCCCTGCGCCAGCGAGCCACGGCGGCCAGCATGTGCTCCGACAACATCGACTTTGCCAGCCGCCTTGCCCGCGGCTGTATCGAGCACGGCAGCGAGATCCAGGGACTGATCGGCTCCACTGCCACCAACTGGCGCCCGGAACGAATCGCCCGCCTCGACGGACTCATCCTACGGCTGGCCCTCACCGAGCTGCTCTTCCTCACCGACGCCCCGGCGCGAGTCGCCATTGACGAAGCCGTCGAGCTGGCCAAGGCCTACGGTGGCGACAAGTCCCACGCCTTCGTCAACGGCGTCCTCGACGCCGTCGCCCGCCAGCGCGGCATTATCTGAGACTGGGCGGTGCGCACCGCCATTTTCTCGGATGTTCACAGCAACCTCGAAGGTCTCGAGGCGGTGCGGCAGGCCGGCTTCGATCGCGGCGTGGAACGATGGATCTGCCTCGGTGATGTCGTCGGCTACGGCGCCGACCCGGAGGCGTGCCTCGACATCGTCGTCGACCTGGCCGCCGTCATCCTGCAGGGCAATCACGATGCCGCTGTGGCCGGTGTTCAGGACGTCGAGTATTTTAACAGGCATGCCAGGCGCGCGGTGGAGTGGACCCGGCAGACGCTGTGTGCCGAAAGGCTGGGCCCGCTTCTCGGCTTCCGCCTGACACACTCCGAGGCCGAGGCCTTCTTCGTGCACTCCGAACCTGGCGACCCGCGGACCTGGGGTTACGTCTGTGATGCCGCCGACGCCGCGTCGGCACTCACTGCCGTCGCCGAGCGCCTGCTCTACGTCGGCCATTCGCATCTGGCCTTCGTCTGTGCGGCGGCGCGGGACGTACGCACCGTCGTCGAGACCGAAGGGCGTCTGCAGTTGGCTGCTAACGTGCGCTATCTGGTGAACGTGGGCAGTGTCGGGCAGCCGAGAGATGGCGACCCGCGCGCCTGCTTTGCCCTTCGCGACGAAGAGAGCGACTCGATTGAACTGGTGCGCGTCGCCTACGATGTGACCGCTGCCGGACAGAAGATCCTCGATGCCGGCCTACCTCGTTTCCTGGCCGAACGCCTCGCCCAGGGTTGTTGACTTCCTCGAACCTGCGATCCCACTCGACCTGACATGCTTGCTTTTCTGAAGAACCTGATCGGTAATCTGCTCGGTGCCATAAAGAAGGCCTTCGGCTCTCAGGCCGACCGCGAATTCAAGAAGGGCCTGCCCGTCATCGACGAGATCACTCGTCACTGCGACGCGCTTGCAACTCTCTCCGACGCTCAGCTGTTCGAACGCACCGCGCAGTTCCGCCAGCGCCTTGGCGAACGCACCGCGGATCTGGCCGGCGAGCTAGCACGGCTGGAAGAGTCTCTGCGCGGCGATCTCGAACCCGGCGAACGTGAGCGCTTCAACGATCGTCACCAGACGGCGGAAGAGGAGATCCGCGCCATCGAGGACGGTTTCCTCGACGAGATCGAGGCCGAGGCCGCCGCCGTCGTCAAGGACGCCTGTCGACGCCTCGCGGGGCGCAGCTGGGAGGTCGTGGGAACCGAAGAAGAGTGGTTCATGCAGCCCTATGACGTGCAGCTCTACGGAGGCACCGTGCTGCACGCGGGCAAGATCGCCGAGATGGCCACCGGTGAGGGCAAGACCCTGGTCGCCGTGGCCCCTCTCTACCTCAACGCCCTCACCGGCAGAGGCTGCCACCTGATCACCCACAACAACTACCTAGCCAAGCGCGACGCCATGTGGATGGGTGGCATCTACAACTTCCTCGGGCTGTCGGTCGGCATCATTCAGGATGCTCGTCAGACAGGGGGCGCCGAGGCCTACATCCTGCCCGTCCCTGAGTCGACACCAGCATCCTTCGAGTGGCGCCCCGCCAACCGCCACGACGCCTACCGTGCCGACATCGTCTACGCCACCAAGGACCAGATCGGCTTCGATTACCTCTACGACAACATGGCCACGCGCCGCGAACACATCTCGCAGCGTGAATTCAGTTTCGCCATCGTCGACGAAGCCGACTCCAATCTCATCGACGACGCCCGCACACCGCTGATTATCTCCGGCCCGGTTCCCGAAGCGACGAATCGTTACGGTGAGTTCAAGCCGATGGTCGAGAAGCTGCTTCGGGCGCAGACCAATCTGGTCAACAGGCTCGTCTCCGAAGCGGAGAAGAAGCGCGAGGCGGGCGATGACGAGTACCAGGTCGGCATCGATCTGCTGCGCGCCATGCGCGGGGCACCGAAGAACAAGCGCATGATGAAAGTGCTGCAGGAGGAAGGCGTGAAACGCCTCATCAGCAAGGTCGAGGCGGACTTCATGCGGGACAAACGCATGCCCGAGATCGACGAAGAGCTGTTCTTCATCATCGACGAGAAGGGGCACACGCTCGATCTGACCGACAAGGGGCGCGACATGCTCTCGCCCGACGAGCAGGCCGTGTTCATCCTGCCCGATGTAAGCGAGGCCATCGGCCTCATCCGCCGGGATGCGTCGCTGAGCGATGACGAGAAGCGCCTGCAGGAGGATGCGGCCTACCGCGATCATCAACAGCGCACCGAGGCGGTACACAACATCAATCAGTTGATGAAGGCCTACACGCTGTTCGAGCGCGATGTCGCCTATATGCTGACAGAGGACAAGAAGGTCGTCATCGTCGACGAGTCTACGGGACGTCCGCAACCGGGTCGACGCTTCGCCGATGGCCTGCACCAGGCCCTCGAGGCGAAGGAGGGCGTCAAGGTCGAGCAGGAGACGCAGACGGTGGCTACCATCACCCTGCAGAACCTGTTCCGCATGTACCGCAAACTCGCTGGCATGACGGGCACCGCCGAGACGGAGTCCGCCGAGCTGTGGGAGATCTACAAGCTCGATGTCGTCGTCATTCCCACGCATCGGCCGATCCGCCGCCTCGACCACGAGGATCAGATCTACCGCACGAAACGTGAGAAGTACAACGCCATCATCGAGGACGTGACCTGGCTGCACGAACGCGGCCTGCCGGTGTTGGTAGGCACGATCTCGGTGGAGATCTCGGAGCTGCTGTCACGTATGCTGACCCGAAAGGGCATCAAGCACCAGCTGCTCAACGCCCGTTATCACGAGAAGGAAGCCGAGATCGTCGCCGGTGCCGGCCAGCCTGGCCAGGTGACGATCGCGACGAACATGGCCGGTCGCGGCACTGACATCAAGCTAAACCCGGGGGTCATCCACATCGAGCGTGACCTCATCACCTCCCCGGATATCACCCTCGCCAGCGATTACAACGGCAGGTCGCTGGAGGAGGAGCTGGCCGAGAATCCTTCGGGCTTGCAGGTGATCGGTACCGAGCGCCACGAGTCACGCCGCATCGACCGGCAGCTGCGCGGCCGTTCCGCCCGTCAGGGAGACCCCGGAGCGTCGCGGTTCTACATGTCTCTCGAAGACGACCTGATGCGTCTCTTTGGCTCCGAACGCATCGCCAAGGTGATGGACCGACTGGGTGCGGAGGAAGGCGAGGTCATCGAGCACAGTATGGTGACACGCTCCATCGAGCGCGCCCAGAAGAAGGTGGAGGCGCGCAACTTCGAAATGCGCAAGCACCTGCTCAAGTACGACGATGTGATGAACCAGCAGCGCCAGGTGATCTACAACCGGCGCCGCGACATCCTCGAACGGGACAGCGCCCACGACCAGGTGATGGAATTGATAGACGAGACCGTCGCCAACCTGGTGCCTGCCCATGCCCTGGCGGGCGTGCCGTCGGAGGAGTGGACCTGGGAGGACCTGTCCGCCGAGTTCTCCAGCACCTTCTTTACGCCCTTCCCACTGCCCGCCGAAAAACGTGCCGGCCTCGATGAAGAACAGCTGGGGGGGCGTCTGCTCGACACCGCCATCGGTGCCTATGAACATCGGCGACGGTTGGTCACCGAAGAGACATTTCGCGAGGTGGAAAAGGCCGTTCTCCTGCACACGGTGGACACCTGCTGGCAGGAACATCTCTACGAGATGGACGAATTGAAGGAGGGTGTGGGCTTCGCCGGTGTCGCCGGCAAGGATCCCCTCCTCGTCTACCAGAAAGAAGCTTTCGAGATGTTCGAGAGCCTCATCGCCCGCATCGATGCCGAATCATTGCGCAATCTGTTCCAATTGCGTGTCGACGCAGGTCCGCCGGAGGCACGGCGCGCACCCTTGGGACGCGACCAGCTGTCCGACATCCACAGCGAGGCGACGAATCTCGGTTTCCGCGGCGCACCCCCGGCGTCAGCCACACGGCCCGGCGGTGACGGCATGCCGCTGGGACGGCCCGTGGGCGAGGCGGCACCCCGCCGGCGCGGTCTCGTCGCCGCTGGCAGCGAGGGCGCCGACGCCGCCAAGAGGGCACCCATTCGCACCGGGCCCAAGGTGGGCCGCAACGACCCCTGTCCATGCGGAAGCGGCAAGAAGTTCAAGCAATGCCACGGGCGGGCCTAGAAGAGGGTTCTTGGATATCGGCTATCCAAGGCCCGCACACGCCCTGTCTCCACATGGGCGCGCCTGAACGGTTTTTCGGGGTGCACGGCTGATCATTGGCGGCCTTCGCCCGGAACCGCTTTGGGTAGTACGTTACGGCGGTTACAGGCGCTGAACGCGTTCTTTCTGGGTCCACTATGGATGCACTGACCACCTCGCAGCTCGCCCTCCTCGCCGTCTACTGCGGCATCGTCGCGGTCTTGAGCCTGTTCGGCTTCCACCGGTGGTTCATCCTCCGCATCTACTACAAGCACCGCGGCCAAGAACCACCAGCGCCGGCCCGTTTCGACCCGCTCCCCGGCGTCACGGTGCAGTTGCCGATCTTCAACGAGTATCATGTGGTCGAACGGTTGCTCGGCGCCGTGGGAGGTATCGACTGGCCACGCGATCGGCTCGAGATTCAGGTCCTCGACGACTCCACCGACGAGACCCAGGGCCGGGCACGCGCCGCCGTCGAGCGCCTGCGCGCGCGTGGTGTCGATGCCCGCTACCTGCATCGCGCAGATCGCAACGGTTTCAAAGCCGGGGCCCTGGCGGCGGGCCTGAAACAGGCCCGGCACGACTTTATCTTCATCCTCGACGCCGACTTCGTGCCGCAACCGAACGTGCTGCACGAAGCGATGCACCCGTTCACCGACAGCGCTGTCGGCATGGTGCAGATGCGCTGGGGACACCTGAACCGCCGTTTCTCCATACTGACGCGGATTCAGTCGATCTTCCTCGATGGACACCTCGTCATCGAGCACACGGCGCGCAACCGCTCGGGGCG
>JAYZCA010000390.1:0-11193 GCA_036339235.1 Candidatus Latescibacterota bacterium
TCAAGGTTTGAGGTTACGGTCGAAGCAGTGTAAATTGAACTCCGCCTGCTCGACCACGACGTGTTCGAGCCGCGCGATGGTTCATCGCCGTCGCAGATCCACTCTTACCCAACTGTGACGCCGCCGCGAGTTGCCACCAGAATCGACTCTGGTGGCTCATCGCTTCTCCTGCGACCTCTTACAACCTTGCGTACGCGAACAAGCCGGCCACGTCCTCAAGCGGATACGAAGCCGGCCGATGTAATCGAGAGCGGCAGGAAGATACCGACGGCCCGGGTCGGCGGCAACCAGAATTCCAAGGGAAACAACCACCCATGAGCCGCAGCGAAACCTCACTGTCCAGCATCCAGATCGACGACGTCACCCTGCACCTTGGGCATCCGGTGTCCAACGACCATCAATGGGTGGGCCAGGCAGAATCCTTGCGTAGCCTGCTGGCCTGCTGGCTCGTCGTGGACGAACAAGACCTGCCGCTGGCGCCACGGCTCATCGGCCCCCCGGGTATCGGTAAGACGACGCTGGCTTCGGCGGCGGCGCTTCATCGCGGCCAGGATCTCTACATCCATCAGTGCACGAGCGACACGCGGCCCGAGGATCTTCTCGTCACGCCAGTCCTGTCTGAGTCAGGGAAGATCTCCTATCACGCCTCCGCGGTGGTGACGGCGATGGCTCGGGGTGGCGTGTGTGTTCTCGACGAAGGCAACCGCATGAGTGAGAAGAGCTGGGCGTCGCTGACGCCCCTGCTCGACCACCGGCGCTACGTCGAGTCCATCATCGCCGGCGTCACCATCCACGCCCACGCGGATTTTCGCTGCGTGGTGACGATGAACGATGATGAGTCGACTTACGAAGTGCCCGAGTACATCCTGTCGCGCCTGCAGCCGACGCTGGAACTCGGTTTTCCTGACCGCTCTGATGAGATGGAGATTCTCCGCTACCACCTGCCGTTTGCGCGTGAGGAGCTGTTGCGGCTTACCGTAGATTTTCTACAGCGGGCGCACACCCTTGACCTGGAACACTCGCCGCGCGACGGCATTCACATCATTCGCTACGCCCTCAAGCGTCTGGCCCAGGCCGACGCTGATGCCGCCGGTGGGCGTCATCCGCTGTCAGATGATGCAGCCTGGCATGAGGCGGTCCAACGAGTCCTCGGCGACGACGCGTCGGACCTCGACAGCATCGCCGCCGAGCGCCAGCAGGCTCTGAAGTCATCCACTGCCGGCACCGGCCTGAGCCTCGAGGATCTGTTCTTCGGCGATCAGCCACCTCGGGGACCACACCCTCCGGGCGAGGACCCCATGCCGCCTGGCGACGAGGCGTAGGCTCATGGGCATCTGCGTCTGACGTGACCAATCCCGTCTTCGACCTTTCCGCGCGTGTCACCGTACTGCCCGTTGTCCACGGGTCCGCCTTCTTTGCCCGAGAGGTGCGCCGACGTCTGCGCCACGAGGTCGCTCGGGGCCTGGACTGTCTCGCCGTCGCTCTGCCGCCCTCCTTTGCTACAGGGGTCGAGAGCGGCGTCGAGCGGCTGCCTCGCGTCAGCGTCGTCATTCAGGACGAGGGGGATCCTCTCACCGATGATGGACGTGGAGGCTGCAGCTACGTCCCCGTCGATCCTTGTCAGCCGATGATCGAGGCTCTCCGCGTGGCCCGGTCCACCGGGGTCGCACGGGCCTGGGTCGATCTGGAGGTGGCCGCGTGGGAGCCGCCGGTGGACCTGATCCTGCCGGACTCTTATCCGCTGCCGGAGACCGGACTCGAGGCGTTTGCCGCCGCTTGCCTGCCCGTGCTGCCGTCCCCGGAACCGGGAGGCCAGCGCGATGAACGCATTCGTCACATGGCTCATCAGCTGCACCTGCTCGAACTCGACCACCGGCGTGTCGTCTTTGTCTGCGCCCTCGCCGACTGGCCCTGGGTGCGCCAGGCCTACCACAGCCGGTCCCCTTACCCGCAGCCCTTCGGCCGCGCGCAGATGCCAAATCTCACGCATCTTGCGGAGGACAGCCTCTACTTCCTGCTGGGTGAGCTTCCGTACCTCACCTTTCTGTACGAGCACCGGCGCGCCGAAGAGGTGGCAGGGCAGGGGGACGCTTCCGAGACGATCGACGGAGTCCGGACGCTCCTTATCGAGACCCGGGATCGTGTTCTGCGGTCCGGGCCGGACGAGACCGTGGGACCCGCTGCGCAGCAGGCGTCGTCGCTGACGCCGCAGCGACTGCGCGTCCTGCTCCAGTATGTGCGCAACCGGACTCTCCTCGATGGTCGTATGACCCCGCAGCTCTACGATCTGGCGCTGGCTGCGCAGCAGGTCATCGGCGACGACTATGCCCTGTCGCTGATCGAGACGGCGCGGCAGTACCCGCCGCAGCGGATCGGGCCGGAGCGGGGCGAAGGGGTCCCCCTGGACTTCCGTCAGCTCGTCGACGATGAAGGCAACCTGCGCGACGCGAGGAACCGCCTGGAGGGCATGCCGCGTACATGGCGCAACCTGAATCTGCGGCCCATGCCACCTGAGCCGTTGCGCCAGAAGTGGCGGATGGAGTGGGACCCCTTCGGGCAGTGTTCCTATCCGCCGGAGGATACGCGGATCGAAAACTTCCAGCAGCACGTTCGCGATCAGGCACGTACCCTGCTTGGACTCCACCAGCCGAAGGTGGAGAAATTCTCCGCGTCTCTGAAGGACGGACTCGACCTGCGCGAGACGCTGCGCAACTGGCACACGGGGGATCTCTACGTCAAGGAATTGCCGCCGAGCCGGGGGAGCATCGAGGTGGTGGTCATGCTCTTCGACGTGCCCGCCGATCCGGCAAGCTACGGCTGGCGCAGCACCTGGTACGCCGAGCACGACGAGGAGTCGACGCTCAGCTTCTTCGCCACACCCCACGAGGACGGCATCGTCGGTCCCGGGATCGGGCAATCCCTTTACGGCGGCTGCATGTTCATCTTCCCGCCGCGCCCGATCCCGGACGTGTGGACGGATCCACGCCTCGACAGCTTCAGCAGCCTGGAGGAACGGCTGCTGGCCGCAGCCTGCTTCCACTCGCAGGAACGACGGGTCGTCCTCGTCGCCCCGAAGGCACCGACTTCCCGCTGGCGGCGTCTGGCACGCGGCTTCGGCCGCCAGCTCGTCTACCTGCCGATGCGCCGCTTCTCCGTCGCTACCGTTGATCGGCTGCGCCACTTCCACGTGCTCAACGGCCGGCACATACGCTCTTACGCGGCCCGCTACATTCGTCCGCCCCGGTAAGAGTGTTCTGCCAGCGCCACCACGTTGACAGCAAAGCGGCCCAGGCGCTTCCTATATCGCAGGCATCCCCCCGTCACACACTCCTTCAAGGCCATTGCTGATTCCATGCAGATCGTCGATCCCCACACGCACGTCTGGGTAAACGACCCGAAGTTCCCCTGGCCCGCGGAAAATGACAATCCCCCCGCCGAGGACCGCAGCGCCGAGATGCTGCTGGAGCTGATGTCGACTCACGGCGTGGAGCGCACCGTCCTGGTGCAGGTCATCCATTACCGATGGGACAACAGCTACGTCGTGGACTGTATCCAACGGTATCCCGACAAGTTCATGGGAGTGGGCCGCGTCAACCCCGAAGATCCCACCGCCGCGGACCAGGTCAGCAAATGGACGGAGATGGGGATCCACGGTGTGCGTCTGAGCCCCGCGGTGGGCGAGGCGGGAGACTGGTTCGCCAACGCCTCGAAGATGGATCCCATCTTTGCCCGTGCCGAGTCTCTGGGTGTGCCCATCCTGCTGCTGACCCGGCCTCCGCGCCTGCGCGACCTGGTACCCCTGCTGGAGCGCCATCCGGAGCTGGCCCTCGTCATCGATCATATGGCTGATTGTTCGCCAGACGATGAGGAGGGCAGACGACTTCTCACCGACCTGGCCCGGTATCCCCGGGTGACGGTGAAAATCAGCCACACGTGGTCGATCTCCGGCGAGGTGTATCCCTGGTCGGACACCCATGGCCTCGTGCAGGAGGTGTACCAGGCCTTCGGTGGTCGACGCATCATGTGGGGGACGGACTGGCCCGTGTCGCTGGGCAAGGCCGAGTACGGGCAGACATTGTCCGTTGTACGCGACGAGTTCAGCCGTTTCATCGGAGCCGAAGACATGGAGTGGGTGCTGGGGAAGACGGCCCTGACGCTGTGGTCCTTCGGGCAATGAGTTGAAAGAAGGGTAGATTCGACATGCTGAAGATCGGGATGGTGGGCGCCGAGAACAGTCACACCGCGGCCATCGCCAAGGTGCTCAACATCGATAAGAAGATTCGCGGCGTGCGCGCCACTCACGTGTGGGGGGAGACACCGGCCTTTGCCAGGGCGGCGGCTGAAAAGGGACAGATTCCTACCATCGTCAGACGGCCGGAGGAGATGATCGGCGAAGTCGACGCCATCGTCGTCGACCACCGGCATGGCAAGTTCCACCTGCCAGCTGTCATGCCCTTCCTCGAGACCAAGGTACCGCTGTTCATCGACAAGCCGTTCTGCTATCGGCGCGCCGAAGGCCGCCGTTTCCTGGCGCGGGCGCGCGAGCTGGGGGTGCCCGTGTGTTCGTTCTCGACGCTGCCCAAACAGGCGTCGTTTCGCAAGCTCGTAGGGGAGGTCCGGAAGCTCGGCGCGATCCAGACGGTGGTGTCCACCGGCCCCTGTGACATCAAGTCAAAATGGGGGGGCATCTTCTTTTACGGCATCCACCAGGTGGACATGCTCCTGCGCCTCGTCGGTTATGACTTCCAGCGCGTGCAGGTCGTCAAGGGAGCCGGAGGGAACCACGCGGCGCACATCCTCTTTCGTTCGGGCGTGGTGGCGACGATGAACCTCATCGGTCCCGGCGCGCGGCCGGCGTTCCACATCTCCATCATCGCCGAGAAGGGGCGTCTCGACATGGAGATCAACATGGATGCCAGCCCCTACCTGACGGGAGTCCGGGACTTCGTGCGCATGTTCAAAACGGGACGGTCGGAGGAGACGGAGGAGACCATGCTCGGACCGGTGGCGGTGCTGGAGTCTCTGGAAAAATCGGTGAAGAACCCGCAGGCGCGTGTCGGCGCCGGCGTTTAGTGCCAAGACCACACCAAATGGAGAACGAAATATGGCAGAGCTGACGTTAAAGTCGGCTGAGGACACACGCTACGACGCCATCGCCCTCGGCGAGGTGATGTTGCGCATCGACCCGGGCGCCGTGCCCACGGCAAGGGCCCGCACGGCGCGCATCTGGCACGGTGGCGGGGAGACGAATGTGGCCGAAGGACTCAGCTACTGTTTCGGGCTGCGAACCGCAGTCGTCACCGCCCTCGTCGACGACGGGGCTGGCCGCAACATCGAAAACCAGCTGCGCGAGACCGGTATCGACACGAGTCACATCATCTGGTTCAACAACTCCGGTAGGGGGAAGTATTGCACCGATGGCAAGGGGACATTGCACAACGGTGTCAACTTCACCTGGGCAGGCAAGGGAGTTCTCCCCTCGGTAACCGAGTACTACCGGGCCCACACTCCCGCGCGCGAAGTCGGTCCCGGCGACGTCGATTGGGATCACCTGTTCGGTACACTGGGAACGCGCTGGTTCAGTACGGGTGGCATCTACACGCTGTTGTCACTGAAGACGGCGGATCTGGCGCTGGAAGGGATGCAGAAGGCAGAGGAGCACGGCGCCGGCCGATCCTTCGATCTCAACTACCGCTCGAAGGTCGAACCCGACAAGGACCGCGCCCGCAATATCAACCGCGGCATTGTACCTCATGTCGATTTTCTCGTCGGCAACCATGACGACTTCGACGATGCCCTCGGGTACGAGACGGAGACGGTGCCGAAAGGGGCATCCTTTGACGAGTGGCTGGCGGTGTACGCCAAGATGCTGCGACAGGTGTCTGCAGACTACCCGAACATCAAGTACATCGGCACGCAACTGCGGGGTGCCCTGTCGGCGGACCGCATCGACTGGGGTGCCGTGCTCTACGAAGTCAGCACCGATACGATCCACCAGGCGGCAGTGCGCGAGAACATCGAGATCGCTGACCGCACCGGTGGGGGAGACTCCTTTGCCTCCGGGGTCATCGCCGCGCTATTGGAGGGATACAGCGCCGCCGACGCCGTCCAATGGGGGGCAGCGCACGGTATCCTCGTGCAGGAGACGATCGGTGACACGTCGATGGTAAAGCAGGGCGACGTGGAGAAGGAGGTGGCCCGCGCCATCAAGGGCGGGGGAGTCTCAGCACTTCGGTGAGCGATGGCCGGGCATGAGCCAGGGATGGGCTCAGATCGATTGTCCTGGCTGGCGGCGCAATTTCTATACTCTGTGGGTGGCGGAACTGTCGGCCATCATCGGCTTTCATGCGGTGCAGCCCTTCCTGCCGTACTACATCCAGGAGTTCGATGTAGGGGACCTGGCAGAGGCCCTGGTCTGGTCTGGCCGCATGGGTACCGCGGCGGGCCTGGCCATGGTCATCTCGTCGCCTATCTGGGGCAGCCTGGCCGACCGCTATGGCCGCAAGCCCATGGTCGTACGCTCCATGCTGGGCGGTGGCGTCGCCGTCATTTTCATGGCCTATGCGACCTCGCTGGAACAGCTCCTGGTGGCGCGCGTCCTGCAGGGAGCGCTGGCCGGCACGGTCACCGCATGTCTCACCCTCGTGTCCACATCGACGCCGCGACAGCACCTGGGGTTCGCCCTGGGGCTCATGCAGGGAGCTTTCATGCTCGGCGCCTCGGTAGGTCCGCTCATCGGTGGACCTCTGATCGCCACCTTCGGCTATGAGGGTTGTTTCCTGTGGGCGGGCGTCGCCGTCGTCATCGCCGGATTCAGTGTGCAGGTGTTCGTACGGGAGGATTTCACCCGGGCGCGCAGAGTCGAGAGTTCGGCAAAGTACCGCATGCCAGGTCGCGACATGTGGCGTCTGCTGGCACTGCGTCCCTTCCTCGTGCTCGTCCTCACCGTCACCTCCATGGCATTCGCTTTCGGATTTATCATGCCCGTGGTGCCTCTGTTCCTGCAGCAACTGGCGGGTCGCGACGATGTCGTCTCCCTCGCCGGTGCCGTGTTCGCTGCCGGCGGTCTGACGGGGGCAACCTCGGCGGCGGTGATGGGGCGCTACAGCGACCGCATCGGGCCGCGCCGCGTACTCGTAGGCGGGCTGCTGGGTGCGGCCGTCGTCTTCCTGGCCCAGGGTTACGCCACGTCGGTCCTCATGCTGGCTGTACTCGTCGTCCTGGGAGGCTTGGCGACGGGGGCGACGCGGCCCGTAGCCAACACCCTGATCGCCCGTATCGTCGACGAGGGGGACCGTGGCAAGGCCTTCGGTGTCATGTCCAGCGCCAGCGCCCTAGGCTGGGCTATGGGGCCGATGGCGGGAGGATACATGGGCGCCCACTACGGCTTTCGTTCCGTGTTCATTGCGACGTCGATCCTCTTTCTCGCCGTTGGCGCCTGGGCTTGGGTCTCCATGAAAGGGATCGGTGTTCCCCGATGGCAGGGGATGCCGAGATGAACCGTCCAGTCAGCGCTGGATCTGATTTCGACAGAACGGCACAGGGGAGGCACTGTAGCGAGCGCCTCCCTGTTGCTGTCAGGGCGGCTCTGGCTAAGGGCGCTTTTTCGCCGCAGCTGGTTTGCGCGCCACCTTCTTCTTCCCGGCGCCGCCCGAACGACCGGGGAACGTGAGTTCGGCGACGCCGGACTTGTCGAGTTCCCCCTTGCCGATCTGGATCATTTTGTCGAACTGACCCTTGGCGGCGCGCGCCAGAGGCAGGTTCAGGTTCTTCGCCGCCGCCACCTTCAGGGCGATCCCGGACTCCTTGGCGGCGTGGGCGGCGGAGAAGTAACACTCGTGGTCACGGACAACCATGTCTTCGCCGTCGGTCTCCAGCACACGGGAGTTGGCACCGGTCTGCGAGAAGACCTCCATCAACGATTTGAGATCAAGGCCCAGGGCCTTGCCGAGGCCGAGGCCTTCGGCGAGGCCGGCGGTGTTGATATTCATCACCATGTTCACGAGGGCCTTCACCTGCGCCGCTTTTCCGGAGGTTCCGATATAACGCAGGTTGACGCTCATGCTGTCGAGGATCGGACGACAGCGATCGAAGACGGGTTTCCGGCCCCCGCACATCAAGTAGAGTGTGCCGTCGCGCGCCTGGGTAATGGAGGAGGCCATGCAGCCTTCCAGCGTGCGGGCTTTCACCTTCGCGGCGCGTTTCTCGACCTCTACATGGATGTCGGGAGCGACGGTGGCGCAGTTGATGAAAGTCTTGCCCCTGGCTCCGACGAGGAGGCTGTCGCCGCGGGTGGCAAAGATATTTCTCATGGCGGCATTGTCGGTGACGACGGTGATGACATAATCCGCCTGGGCGGTGACGTCGGCGAGACTCGCGGCCGCTTTCGCCTTGAGCGCCCGTGCCAGCTTCTTCGCCTGAGGAGCATGTACGTCGTAAACGACGGTGACGGGAAAGCCGTCGTCCTGCAGATGGCGGGCGATGTTGGCGCCCATGCGACCGACACCGACGACACCGATCGTGTAGTCGGCCTTGCGTACGCGTGGCATAAATCAGCTCCTGGTATTTTGTGGAGACGTTGGATGGCATGCAGTGCAGGCGTGCCAACATAGCGATGGCCGAGACGAGGCACAACGTGAGTGGGATCGGGGGCGGATAGCACTCGCATGACGGCGGCTGCCAGCGGTATATTGCCACGCAGCAGCCCGTTGATAAAGTCCATCTGGGCTGCGGCCGGCCCTTGCGACCGCTGCCTGCGTTGCGTTCACTCAACGGGTCCTACTGACCCGCTTCGGTCGCGCGCCTTGTCACCGGCCGCAATGCCTCGGCCTCGCCTACAGAGCGACCCTATCAACGGGCTGCCATGCTGCTGTCGATCCTGATTCTCGTCTTCGCCTTCGGCGTTCTCGTATGGACCTTCTTCTGGGTTGCTAGACTGCTCGCCGCACGCAGCCGGAGAGAGGCCGCGACGACGGAGGCGTCGGTATCGACTGACGAAGAAGCTGTCGAGGAGACGGGGCCGACAGAGGAGGAGGCCGCCGAAGAACTGGAGAGGACGAAGAAAGGAGTCGGTGTCAATGCCACTCTGGGCCTGATCCTCAGCGTCCTGGCCTGTCTGCTGTTCTTTCTTTCACCCCTGACCCTCGTGTTGTCCGTCGCGGGGCTCTGGTTCAGCGCCAATGCGTTGTGGCTTGGATTCCGGCGGTTCAGCGTCTTTATCGGGCGCGCTGCTCTCGGTGTCCTCCTCGGAACTGCGTCTGTTGGACTTCATTTCGGTTATCTGACCGGGCAGTTCACTCTGCCCTTTTAGCCACGTCCGTTCTGGACGTTCTCTGCACACGCGGTTACTTTCACCGGTCGTACACTGCACAGTCCCCCTTCGTCAAACAGGAAGCAGCCATCGTGAAAATCGGCGTGACGCAGATCATCCTTGGCGACATGAGCTTGGAGGATACACTGACGCTCTGCTCCGATGCCGGCTACGAGGCGGTGGAGTTGACCTTCTCGGCGACGGGCAAGGACCTCAACATCGACATGAGCAACGAGGAGCTTAAGGAGGTTTCCAAGAGGTGCGCCGACGCCGGTGTGACGATCGCCGCCGTGCTGGGGCACTACGCAGAGTCTGGAAACCTATTGAGCCGGGATGCCACCGAGCGCCAGGCGTGCTGCCGCTGTCTGGCACGGGCGCTGGAGATTGCCGGGATCCTCGGGTCCGAGGCTGTGCTGCTGCATCCGGGGCAGCTGACGGCGGAAGGAACATATGGGCAGGCGTGGGACGATCTGACCGGGGCTCTGCGCGATCTGGCCTCCGTTGCCGCACAACATCGGGCCGCCATCGCGGTGGAGAATGTGTGGAACAAGTTCATGCTGAGCTCCCGCGAGGCCGGTCAGCTGGTCGACGAAGTGGGCAGTGACTGGGTGGGCATCTATCTGGACACGGCGAACATGATGGCCTTCGGCTTTCCCGAACACTGGATCCGCGACCTAGGTACACGTATCAAGAAGGTTCACCTGAAAGACTTCGTGCGCCGGAATCGGGCCTGGGTCGATCTGATGGATGGCGACACAGACTGGCCCACAGTGATGGCCGAACTTCGCGCGACTGGCTATGACGGCACACTGATTCACGAGGTCGGCGGCGACCGGGCCAAACAGATCGAGATGGCTGAACGAATGCGCCGCATCGTTACGTCGTAGGCAGGAGAAAGATAACGTGAGCGAGATCTACGTGCGAAACTGGCGGGAGTTCCAGCCGAAAATCGCCCACCTCAGCGCCGTGCACTGGGGCGGACTGAGGGACGTCGAGCGCGATTCGTCCGACGAGCGTGATCGCCTGCGGCGCCTTGGCGGCTTCGCCCGCCACGCGCTGCAGGGCCGCAAGACCTCCGACCACCACAAGCATGAGAACCTCGAGCAGGTCTATTATATCCTCTCCGGCGTCGGTGAAGTGCTGGTTGACGGTCAGCGGTATCCCGTCGAGGCAGGGGACGCCGTCTACCTGCCTTCCGGGATCCACCATCAGATGTTCAATCAGGACAGCGATGACTGGCTGGAACACCACGTGATCTCGCAGCGTGTCGAAGGTAACGGCGGCACGTTCCGCATCCGCCACTGGCGTCAGACCGCCGCCGTCGGTGACGGGGCGGGCGGCATCCACTGGCGGCAGCTGTGCCGTGAGGAGGAGCCGGGAGAGGGAGCCGTTCTGCGCGGCATGGCTTTCATCGACCACGAGGCCGTGCAGCCGATGAACTCGAGCGCCGAGCGTACCGAGAGCGAGCTGGAGCTCGTCTACTACGTCCTGGACGGGAGCGGCTTTCTCGAGTCGGGCGGCGGCGAAGAGTGTGCGATCACAGAAGGTGACCTAGTCCACCTAACCCCCGGCACCGCCTACCGCATTCGCAATGACACCGACGACTGGATCACCAGCCTCATCATGGCTGCCTGAGAAGGAACACCATGCAGACCACCGACACCCTCCACGCAACTCTGAAAGATCTGATGACGGCCATCGAAAGCGGCGATGGCGACGGACTCCGAGCCCACCTGGCCGAGCTCGACCGCCAGCGCGATGCCCTCGGTGACGACACGCCGCCCATGTTGCGGCACTATATCGAGAAGCGCAGCTACGCCAAGGCGATCGATTTCATAGAGGGTCGCGACGAGGCCTCGGCGACTCCGAACTGCTGACCGATC
>JAYZCA010000391.1:0-2392 GCA_036339235.1 Candidatus Latescibacterota bacterium
GGCCAGGCCGGCGTCCGTCGCTCGAACACCCGCGGCCATGCCCCGGAAGTATCGCCGCTCGGCGAGGGGCCAGTCAGCCAGTAGCGCGTCGACCAGGCGCCGACGGCCTTCAGGACGCAACCGACGCACACCGAGGGCAGCCATCTGCGGCTCCATCTGCTCGGCGGCATCGAGCACCGGTGTCGTCACTCTCAGATTCGTCCACTGTTGGCCGGAGCGCGCCAGCGCCGTGGTCAGGTCGTACCCCGCCCGTACCCCGGGAGCCAGCAGGATTTTCGGTTCAAGGGGATGGGCGGCGCACAACTCGGCGAGTTGACGCAACGGATACGGTGTCGGCAGGGGACTACCCGAAGAATTCAGCGTAGAGGGACTGCACGGCGGCATCTACGTCGTGGTCCTTGACGCCGAACATCATGCTCACCTCGGAGGATCCCTGGTTGATCATTTCGAGGTTGACCCCGGCGTGGTCGAAGGCCGCCGTCGCCCGCGCCGCCAGACCGACG
Organism: Candidatus Latescibacterota bacterium; assembly: GCA_036339235.1. Classification (GTDB taxonomy): domain Bacteria; phylum Latescibacterota; class UBA2968; order UBA8231; family UBA8231; genus UBA8231. The sequence continues at coordinate 504 of JAYZCA010000391.1, forward strand.
GTGTGGCGCATGCCCTCGCCCACAACCATGACCAGTGCCAGGCCGCGCTCGACCGACACCTCGTCGACGGCCAGCTCGGTGCGGATGCGACGCAGGACTCGCTCCTCCGCGGCGTGGTCGAAGACCTCCTCGCGCACGATGACGGAGAGGTTGTCGATACCGGAAGGTGTGTGTTCGAAGGGGATGGCCTCATCCTCGAACAGCTGCAGCAGACGTCGGCCGAAGCCGATTTCACGATTCATCAGGTAACGGGACACGTAGACGCTGCAGAAACCGGCGGTGCCAGCGATGCCGACAACGGGGACGTCGCCGACCTGCCGCTCGGGGACGATGGACGTGCCGGGTGCGGTGGGATTGTTCGTGTTCTTCACGGCCACTGGAATGCCGGCGTGAAAGACCGGTTCCAGCGCCTCGTCGTGGAACACGGAAAACCCCGCGTATGCCAGTTCCCGCATCTCGCGGTAGGTGATCTCCGCCACCGCGCAGGGACTGTCGACGCTTCCCGGATTGGCGGCGAACACGGAGTCGACGTCGGTGAAGTTCTCGTAGAGTTCGGCGTCGACGGCGGCTGCCAGGATGGCGCCGGTGATGTCGGAACCACCCCGGGGGAACGTCACCAGACGGCCGCTCTCGTCCTGACCGAAGAATCCCGGAAAGATGCTGATTCCGGGACGCTCGCGCAGGCTCCGCAGGCGTCCATAGGCCTGGCGCAACACCCGCGCGTTTCCCGCTTCGTCGGACAGAATCATGCCGGCCTCGCCGGGATCGACGTAGTGCGCCTCGGCACCCATCTGCCGCAGGTAATCGGCCACCAGATGGGCACAGTTGGCCTCGCCGGCGGCTTTGAGGGTGTCGGTGAACAGGCCCTCGTCGGTCCTGTCGGCGGCAAGTCGCTGCTGCAGGTCCAGGCGGATGGGGTCAACCGCGTCGGTCGCCATGCCCAGACCCGCCGCGATATCGGCAAACCGCTCGACCACCCGTTCCAGCTCATCGGTGCCGGCATGGTTGGTCAGGCGGGCCTCCGCGGCGGCGATCAGCAGGTCGGTCACCTTCGTGTCGCCCGCCTCCCGTCTGCCAGGAGCACTGACGACGACGAGTCTGCGGGCCGGGTCGGCGATTACGATGTCGCAGACCTTACGCACCTGCTCGGCGCAGGCCAGCGAACTGCCGCCGAACTTCACTGTCTTCATCAGATCTCTTCCTACAACCGTAACATGTCGGGGTAATTCCCTTCGTACCAGCGGCGCAGACGTTCCACGTCTTCCAGGGACGCCGACACATACGGCGCACGGTTGCGCAGGCTCATCGTCAAGAAACCGGAGGCCCGCCCCCCCATGCGGTCGTAGGCGGTGTCGGTGAAGCCGCGCACGCCGAAGTTGGCGGCCAGAAACTCGCTGAGCGCCGTCAGTGTGGGTGCGGCAGTCTGCAGCGCGTCCCAGTCACCGTTGCGCAGTTTCGCCCACAGGTCGAGAACGACGCGCGGGTTCCAATACACCATCGCACTGCAACAGCCACGGGCGCCATGAGGACCCAGCTGGGCCCAATTGTGTTCGGCGACGAAGACGTTGACGAAACTCGACAGCGCCTCGCACCCTTCGGGAGTCGCCCCCAGGGTGCCGGTGTTCGCCTTGACCATCAGGTAGTTCGGCACGGCCTCCTTGATCGCCTGGTGTTGGGCGAGTGTCAGGGTCTTCTTCGCCCGTTTCGTGTCGTAGATCGACAGCGGCCGGCCGCCGGTGGCGCGCGATATGTCACGAAAGAAGGGCACCACCTCTTCTTCGGCCACCTCCATCCAGAACGGCAAGGCTACCTGGATCGCGTCGGCGCCGATCTCCGCCGCCCATCGCGCCCGCAGCACGGCGCCACCGGTGTAGGTCGAGGTGCAGCCC
>JAYZCA010000392.1:0-2756 GCA_036339235.1 Candidatus Latescibacterota bacterium
CTGCAACTCGTTACCCGCGACCTGTCGGCCGGCTCCTACTGGCTCTACGTCACGGCCGATGTCACCGGGGGAATCCCGCTGGCACGAAGCCGGGTCCTGGTGGTGCGTCACGAACCGGTTATCGAACGTCTGGGCCCACCGGGGACGGAGCCTCTCACCTTCGACTCCGGCGGCCTGCTCGACACGGCGGGCGTGATGAACGGCCTCGGTATCCGGCGACTCAGTGTCGAGATGTCCGTCGTCGACCACGACGACAGCGCCGCCGTGCACCTGTTCTACAGCGGCAACCCCAATCTTGGCCCCACAAACGTGACCGTTCTTGGGGAGTCGGTGATCCTCGAAGGAGCCTTTGCGATCACGATCACGGGGCCGCTGCCGGAGGAGATGACACAATTCGACTGGGACACGGCGGGGCCGCCGATGGTGCCCATAGGAGACTACTACCTCTACGCTGTCGCCGTTGGCGGTGGGCAGAGCACCGTTGACCGAACTTCCCGACAGATCCTCGTCCGCCACGCCCCGTTCCTACGCCTCGACGCCACCATCGACGGCGGCGTGGGCGACACCATCGTCACCGGCGGCACGCGGCCGCAGCGCTTCATCACCCTCACATGGGGTCGTTCCGGTGCCGGCGGCGATGCCGACGTCGACGACGACGCCCGTATCGACCTCTACTACAGCTCCCGCGACGACTTTCTGCTCCCCGTGGACGCCGATTCCATCGAAGCGGCAGCGGCCACGCCTGGCCAGGACACGCACTTGATCATCGCCGGTCTGGCAGAGGACGCCGACGCCCGCAACGACAATCTGTTCGTCTGGGATCTATGGTCTCTGGAGGGCGGGGATGCCGTCCCCGCGCAGGCGCGAGCCTACTCTGTGTACGGGGTCATCGCAGATGGCGAGCACAAACGGCTCGTGCGCATGGATGGTGGTGTTCCTGGGGACGCCGGTTCTCGGATCCGCTTCGATCATCAGCCGATGATCCGCCCCTTGCAGCCGGTGGCCGACCTCAACGTGGACGGCGCCCACACAGCCCGGGTCAGCTGGGAGGACATGGATCTCGACGACGATGCCCGCATCCGCATCGTGTTGAGTGCGGAGGACCACGGTTCGGTTTCCGATTATGAATCGGTCACCGCCGGTCTGGCCTTCGTCGTCAATTCCGCCGACGGACGCGCCCTGCCCGAAGTGGACACGGTCTTCGACCTGAGTGAGGACAGCGACATCGACCGCTATGATGTGGGACTCATGCACCTGGTGCGCAGTCTGAACGCTGAAGGTGCGCCGCAGCCCGGGACCTACACCGTTTACCTGGCGATCACGGAGCGGGAGACATTCGACAGCAGCACGCGCGCCTGGCGCGCCCCCGGCCAGTTGAACGTGACCGGTTCCAGCGGCGAGGCAACGACCTCCCCGTTCAGCCTGTTGCCAGAGGCCTTCACCATCGGCAACGGCGGCGGCTCACAGACGATCGACGTCATCGTCGATGCCGGCACTGACGCCGTCGACCTCGTGCTGCTGACACTGCGCGTCGACGGCAACCTGTTCTCCGCGCGCGACACGGACTTGACGACGCCGGGGATCCAGCCCTTCACCGTCGGCGCCGGGTTCAGCGCCTCCAAGCTTGTGACCAACGCGGCCATCGTCGAGGAGACGGGCGGACTGTTGCTCACCTTCGGGTATTTCGATCCCGTATCTGCCGGCATCCCTCGTCTCGACGGAGCGGGGTCTCTCGTCAGTTTCGATCTGCTGGCTGTCAGCGGCAGTGGCGAGCAGAAGATCCAGCTGGTGGCCGACCTTGCCGATCAACCGTCGCAGCTGGAACGCGGCGGCAATGTCATACACGCAGCGCAGGACACCGAACTGGCGACGGTTCTCATCGTCGAGGGGCGAGCCGCCGTGGGCGGTCGCGTCGTCCTCGAGGGTCGTTCCGATCGTGCCGCCGTCGTCGATTTCGCTCTGCGCCGATGGGGCGAGTATGCCGATGTTACCGACAGTCTCTTCGACGCTACAAACGACGAAGACAAGACACGTCCCGGCGTACAGGTTACGCTCGACGCCGACGGGGACTTCGCCCTTCTCGAGGTGCCCCCCGGTCGCTTCGATCTGCACCTTCGGCGCTCCGGTTATCTGCAAGCCAGGGCCGCCGGGTTGGTGCTGTATCCGGGGGCCGTCATCGCCGGCGTGCGTCCGAGCACATCGGGCGCCAGCGGAGACTCCGTCATGCTCGGGGGTGATGTCGCTGGTTACGACGATACTACGGGCGTCAGCCTGCCCGACAACGAAGTGACGCTCGCTGATTGGGACTTCATCGCATCCCTCTTCGGTCGACAAGTGACGGCCGAGGACGACAGTGCCCATGCCGACATCTCCGGCGACGGCATCGTCAACATCCGAGACCTCAGCCTCGTGGGCGCCAACTTCCGCGCTCGTGGCCCCCGTCCCGTCTACCGCTCCGCATCGCTGATGGCTCGCCCCGTAGCGGTGCGATTGCAATTGCCAGTGGCGATTGCCGCCGGGGATACGGTGACCGTGGCGCTGCTGGCGAAGGGCGATTTCGTGCACGCCGCCCAGGCGGACCTGCTCTTTGACGAACATCGATGGCACTTCGTCGAAGTCGCCGCCGCGCCGCGGGCCCTGGCCACGAAGTTGCGCCAACCGGGGCTCTCCCGGGTAGCGATGGCCTCCGTGGGCGGTGACGGCCTGGACATGGACGGGCCGCTGGCCCGCTGGCGTCTCGTGGCCCGTACCGATGC
>JAYZCA010000393.1:0-10422 GCA_036339235.1 Candidatus Latescibacterota bacterium
AGTGCCCGACCGTACGCCCGTATCCACCGTTTCTCGACCGGCGGGGTCCACGTGCAGCACGATCGGCTTGTGGCGCACGGTCAGCGTGCCGAGGCTGCGCACGAACACGGGCGGGTTCTGGCCGTCTTCGGCAATCATGTAGATGAAATAGTCGGCGCTGGGCGCCTGCAGGATACTGGCGAAGAGCAGGTTTTTCAGCGCCGTGGGCGGATCATCCCAGGAATAGGTCTGATTGCTGCCCTCGATGAGATCGTTCGTTCCTGAGTTGTTCAACGCCGTGTTGTCGTTCTCGTCGGCGATCAGCGTGCCGAAGATGCGGATATCCTGCACGCTGTTCAGGCCACCACTCTCGGCGAAGTAGAACGCTGCCAGCAGACCGCTGCCGAAGTCGTCATCGGGGTCCGACAGGCTGTAGCGGATCGCGAAAGATGTATTCGCCGTATCGGCAACACCGTCGGGCTGGGACAACGATATCGTCGGCGACGTGTTGGCATCGACGATATCAATCCTTGCACCCAGGAGGAAGAAGTCGCCAATCGCGACCGACGACGGCGGCGTTGTGGCGACTCGCACTGTGCGCGCACCGGCGCCTCCGTCGGCTGCCGTGCTCGAAGTGATCAGCTGCAGATTCGTCGGCGAGTCGGAACCTAGGACGTTCAGTTTGACGAGCAGTCCTACTTTGTCGTCGTCGTCTCCCCACTCGTGGTCTGTCGATGCATCCTCGTTGATACTGCCCTCGAAATACGTGTCCTCGTCTTGCAGGCTCACCCCGACGCTCTCCCAGTCACCGGCAAGGAACCCGTCACCCTTCTTGCCGGTGGCCCCAAGGCCACCACCGGTGAGGTTGTCGGCTACATGGACATAGACGACGTTGTTCCAGACATCGTTGGCGCTGGGATCATGGGGGTTCACCGGAGTGTAGTTCAGGTCGTACTGGAAACCACCCACGGGCTGTGACTCATCTTCAAAGGCCACGTCGCGACCGAGTACTTTGAAATACGGGTGGCTGTCGGTGTCGTTGATCCCCTGTACACCGTGTCCTTCGGCGAGGCCGCCTGTGAAGGCGATGTAGACGTTCGTCTCTCCCGCTCGGCGAGCGAGGGCGGGCTTGCTCAGGAATACGTCGGTTGCGGCGATGCCGTCCTCGATGCCGGTGTCCGAGTCGTCGTCGGCCACCTTCTCCGGAAGCGTCCACGATGTGCCGTTGAAGAATCCGTAGTAGATGTCATGCTCGCCTGCAACACCGAAGTCAGAAGGCGGTATCCTGTCGTGTAGTCCCGGGTTGCTGTATCCGGCAGAAAAGACGATGTGCAACTCGCCGATGTCGTTGCGACGGTCGTCGACAACAGCGCTGACCCGATCCACGACGGCCCAATCCTGTTCGATGTTGAACGCCAGATCACCGCTCGCGAACAGCGGGCTCGCCGCCGTGCTCCAAACTGCTTGGGCCGTACCCGTGTTCCATCCGGCACCGGAGCCGACGGCGTGATCGTAGGTGTAGCGGTTGTAGAAGACCGTCTCGAAGGCGGCGTCGCCGAACTTGTAGAGCGCGTAGATCTTGTCCGGAGAACTCACGGTGTCGACGACGACGGTTGGAAAGACGAAACTCGCGGACCTGTTCAGCGCCGGGTTGTTAGGGGCGCGCGGATCGAAGTCATCTACGTCGGCTCCATTTGCCGAGGCGTCCCAGCCGAGGGCACTTACGTCGTCCCAGTCATCGGCAAGGACGGTCTTGTGCTCGATGTCAGAGTTCGCCGCTTCCTCGTGGAAGTAAAGCACGTGCAGCACATCCCCCCGTCCCACGGCCAGGTCCGGTCCAGTCTGCCGGTTAGCGTTCGGCGAGATGCGTACGCCTCCCGCGCTGCCAACAGTGCCTGAAGCGCCCACCGCCGTCATCGAGAAGGGGCTTGTCTCGCGGTCGACCTTGGCCATCATGACATCATCGGTGCCGGCGCCGCCTCCTCGGCTGGTACCACGAACGTAGGTGATGAAGATGTTGTCCCGCTCGTCGATCGCCATCCGCGGGAAAGCCGCGGTACGGCCCTCGACGTTGCCCACGGTGGTTGTATCGTTGACCAGGATCGCGCGGGTCTCCGGAAGCCACGAGGCGCCGCCGTTCTGAGAATGATTGAGGTAGACGTTGTCGTAGTTGCTGGAGAATGCCGCCGTCTTGCCGTCGGGCGACTCATTCATGGCGTAGACGACGCGGGGGTTGCCCTGACTGTCGACCTCCAGGTCGATGCTCGAGAAGGACGTGCCGTTGGGGTCCGCCGTGACGAGATCGAAACGCAGGCTGCCGGATACGCTCACCGGCGTCGAGAAGGTGGCGCCGTCATCATTGCTGCGCGCGTAACGCACGTAGTAGATGGGCGTCGCCATCGTCGGCAGCCTTTCGTGCGCAATCCAGGCGACGTGGACAATACCACCCGGCGTCAAGGCAACGTCGACCTGGCCGCCGTCGACGGATGTCGTGTCCAGACTCTCGGAACGCTCGAGATTGTGGAAGTGACCGATAGCGGGATAGGTTGGGGTCACCGCCTGGTTCAGGTCCACACGAACGGTGATCTCCGTGGCCTCTACGAAACTCTGGCGAGATGTGCTGTCCTCGGGTGAGAATCCTGCCGGCGTCTTGTTCTCGAAGACCGGCAAGGAGCCTTGAGCTACCGTAGCTGTCACGGCGCACACGGCCCATGCGGCGAACCAGACATACCTGCCCCGATGGCCGCGGGGGGCCTCGGGCGGCACACGCCTTCGCGGGCGCAGATCTGGCGTCGTCGGCTTGTCAGCCTCCGTCGCTGGGTGGTGCAGACTCTGAATGTTCACCACGCTCATCCTTGCGGGGCTTGTGGGGGACCCTTCCCCCTGACGGCGCATCGTGCGCCGCCTCTTTGTAGAGGTTACCCGCGGAGGATTGAGCAACATCAATGCCACCTCGGTCAGAGAGACGCGAGCCCTTCGTCGATCCATTTATGGAGGAATTATGGAGGAAGGTGGAAATTTCTTCCGGCAGGGTTTTCCCGATAGGAAGAATCGATCCGCCGGTGAGCTGCATGTGCCTCCGGGCTCCCTCTACAGGAGGTGGTACGGATCTTGCCCACTGTGGGGCGAAGATCCATGCAGTGACCCCTGTATTCACACGGTTCCGGGTACCATGCGACGATTCAGAGCCCCGCTGGCAGGCCTGCTGCCGGCAGTCCTGCTGTGTATCATGACCCTCCCCGATCCGCTGCTGGCGGCGCGCCTGGAACTGCGTGTCCGCGGTACCGACTCGTCGGCAGCCACAACCGTCGTCGGGGACATCGTCGACGTTGACGTGTGGGTCCACTCCGAAAACGTGACGCTGTCAGGGGCTGCCGTATTCCTCAGTTTCGACGGTGATGTCTTCGAGCTCGTCGAGCAGGATCAGAACCCCGCAGCCGTGGGCTTCCAGCCCTTTGCGCGTGGCACCTTCTTCAACGATGGGGAGATCTTCCGCAACACCCTGCTGGACCCGGACGACCCGGCCGCCTCCCCCACCGGTGCACAGCTCGACTACAGCGTCGTGCGCGCCAACGATGTCGGGGCAGGTCCAGTCGCCGTCTTCCACTTGCGCGCCCTCTCACCCGCCGCCGGCTCGACGATCCGTATCGACGAGAGCGGCATCCGTGAGACCCGCTACTTCATGCCCGACGGCTCGCACGAGTCCTTCCGCTTCATCACCCCTCTCACCATCGACGTGCGCGGCATCAGCATCGAGGGCCTGCCCGAGCAGATCGTCCTCTCCCGCGGCCAGGTGGACAGCACCTCCTTCCCGCTTGATCAGATCCTCTTCGACCCGGTTTACAGCCCGCAGGAAATCTCCTGGCATGTGGACGCCACTGACGCCGTGGATGCGCGCATCGATCTGGAGACTCGGCGACTCATCATTTCGGCGCCGGCGGATCGCTCCCTTTGGGAGCAGCTGACTTTGCGCGCCGTCAACCCCGACGGCCAGACGGCGGCGGCGATCATCGATCTTTTCGTCAACGCCGGTCCCGTAATCGGAGCTGCCCCCGACACCCTCAGCCTCTCCGAAGACGGTGATCACCGCCTGTCGATCGATGCGCTGGTGGAGGATCCAGACACCCCCGACGCCCAGCTGACGTGGACTGTGTCAGCGTCGCCCGAGCTCGGTGCCCGCCTCGAAGGGACGCCCCGCGAGCTGGTCCTGGAGCCGCGGCAAGACTGGAGCGGCGTGGGGCATGTCACCCTGACGGTGATGGACCGCTTCGGATTCGCCGATTCTGCCGACTTCGACGTCCGCGTGTGGGCCGTCAACGACGCCCCGCGGTCCCTGTTCTCACCGAACCTTCGTATCACCCGCGGCAAATCCGATTCGACTCTCGTCGTCGCCAACCTCTTCGCTGACGTCGACGATGCCGTGATCAATCTGGACATATCGTGGACGAACGCCGACCGCGTCGGGATCACCCGTCGCAACGGGCGTCTCGTCGTCACCGCTCCGAACGACTGGGAAGGCAGCGAGGTCATCCAGCTTACCGTCACCGACGCTCAGGGGGCCTGGACAACGGCCCCGCTGACGGTCACTGTCGTCGCCTCACTGGCACCAGCTGTCACGGGGGCGCCGCAGCGCCTTGGCGTCGCCGCCGGCGAGTCCAGCGTCCTGGATTTGAAGGAGTTCGTCACCGACCCGGACGACCCTTCCGGGGCCCTGACCTGGTCCGTCACCGGCAACGTCGAGCTGCTGATCCAGGTCAGTACCACAGGCGCCGTCCGGATCGAGGCACCAGCGGGCTTCGAGGGCACCGAAACCGTGCGTTTCCTCGCCATCGACCCGAGCGGTGAATCGGCCTGGTTCGACCTGCTCGTGTTTGGCGCCCCCGCAGGCGGCGAGCCTCTCGTCGCACCCCTCCCGGCGATCTCGCTGCCGCCGAGTGGCGTCAACACGACGATCGACCTCGACGACTACGTTTTCGACCTGGATCACACTCCGCAGCAGCTGTCCTGGACCGTGAGCGGTCCGGCTGGCCTGGAACTGCGCGTGGACGGCGTCTCCCATGTACTGACCGTCATCGCTGCCGACTCTCTGGCGGGCGATTTCGAGATCGATCTGCTCACAGTGGACCCCGACGGACACCAGACAACATCCACCATGCTCGTTTATATCACCTCTGACGCTGTCGTCGTCGAGCCAGTGGACCCGGTGGACCCCGTTGATCCTGGCGTTGTGACGCCCATTACGCTGGCCCCCTTGCCGACGCTGCATATGACCTCGGGAGGTTTCGACCAGTCCCTCGTCCTCGACGGTTACATCGAATCCGGCGACCCTGCGAGTGTGAGTTGGGAGGCGGTCTCCGCCGAACACGTGCAGGTTCTCGTCGACAACGCCACACGAAGGGTTACGGTCCTGGCCGCGGACGGCTGGACCGGTCCCGCTCTGATCCTGATTCGCGCCCTCGACGGCGCCGGCGATATCGTCACCGAGGTGTTTTTCGGCGTGCAGGTGGACGCCGCCGTGGCCGCCCTGTCTCTGCGTGAGATCGTCGAGATCCCCGTGCTGCAGGGCGATTCTGTGTTGACCATCGACCCTGCCACCCTGCTGGCCACCGGACCCGATCCAGCCAGCCTGACCTGGGAAGCCTCCGGAACGAGAGCCTTCGAAGTGAGCTGGGAAGAAGGCTACCTCGTATTGCACAGTGGCGGGTTCAGCAGCGCCGGTGGCGAGATGGTGACCATCGTCGCGCGTGACGACGCCGGCAACCAGGCGTCAGGCAAGCTCCTCGTCCAGGTTCTACCGACGGACGGATCCGTTGGCAGCGAGCGGGATGGTTTCCGTGTCACCGTCGTTCCGAACCCGGTGAACCCGGCGTTCCTCGATCTGTTCGTCCTCAGCGACACGGGCGTCCGACCCCGCCTGCGCTCGTATCTCGACGACTGGAGTGAGATGTCCCTCACGACGGTCGCTGATGGCATCTGGCACGCCCCGCATGCTCTCGAGCCCGGCATGGAGGGGACGGTGTCCTTCCTCGCCCTGAGCCTCGAAGAGGGACAGCTGACGCGCTCCGAGCGAGAGATCCATGTCGGCACCGTTCCCGCCGCGGCTGGCAAGACCATCGCCGTCGGTGACTTCTCGCTGGAGATGGATGCCGGGGCCTTCGGTAACGACGCCGTCGTCGCCGTGATCCCCGAGGCGAGCGTGGCCACCATCGAGCTCGAAGCGGTCGGATCCGCTTACCGCGTTCACGCCACAACCACCCTGCGCTCGACGCCAAACCTGACGTTGCGCACCGCTGACCCGCGGGCCCTGGCCTACCGCTGGGATGCAACTGCACAACGCTGGCAGTTCGTCGGCGGCCACCTGACAACGGGGGCCGTAACCATCGAACTGCGGCAACTCGGTCGCTACGCACTGTTCACCGACCGCACCGCACCGACTGTGGCCGACGATGGCAACGGCCGACTCCGGGTGACCGACGCTGGCAGCGGCGTCGCCGAAGTCGATGTCCTTGTCGGTGGCATCCCCCTCTCCGGCGCCCTGGAACGGGATGATGACGGGATGGTCTTCCGCCTCACCGATCTGGTACCCACCGACGCCACGCTGGATGTCCGTGCCGTGGATCGGGCGGGTAATGTCTCCACCCTGCGTCTTTCAGTAGCCGTGGCAGACCTGCTGCCCACCGCCTTTCAGCTTGGGCAGAACTACCCGAACCCCTTCAACCCGGAGACGACGATCCCCTTGCGCGTGAGCACTGCGGGGGGGCCGCTGCGTCTGGAGGTCTTCAATGCCGCAGGCCAGCGCATCCGCACGCTGGTGGACGAAGTCCTGCCTGCCGGCCAACGCTCTGTCTCGTGGGACGGTCGCGACAGCGACGGTCGGTTCGTATCCTCGGGCACCTACATCTACCGCGCCATCACCGATGCGGGAGTACACACGCGAAGGATGACTCTGCTGCGCTGACAGGGTACGTCGAACTCAATAGAGACAGGGCCGCCCCGGTGACGGGGCGGCCCTGTTGTCGTTAACGTCGCTTGAGACGTCAGCCGTCGAAGGACTGGTATTCGTCGATGAGCTCAGCGATACGCGAGTTTCCGGAGATGCCGCGCCCCGGATGGATGATCAGTCGAAACTTGCTCGTCGCCGTCTCGCCACGCGGGATCGTCCAGCTGCCGTCGACACTGTCGTCCTGCAGAAAATCGTGCAAGCCAAAAGGATTTGCGGTGAACAGGCCGTAGCCCCGCACGTGCCACGATGTGGGATGCCAGGAATTGCTGACATGATCGACGACCGTGTGCCCCCACTGCTCGCCGTCAGCCAGAGGTCCTGAGTAGTCGACCCAGGCGGCGCGCTTGCCCCACGTGGTCTCCTCCCCCTCGCCGCTGTCGTAGACATCCCCCTCCGAGTTTTCGATGCGGCCCTTGTCCTTGGCATCCATCGACGTCGGCACACGGATGGAGAACATGCCGCCCTCCTTCGTGTCGCCGAAGTTGACGTCGCCGTATGTTGCCCTCAGTTCACTGCTTTGATCGAGGACGCGCAGATCACCGTCGGCTCGAATCGACAGGCGGCGGTGCTCTTCGAGGAGCTTCTGACCGCCAGGGCCAACCCAGTCGACGATGCCGTCGATCCTGGCCGTACCGTCGGCCAGGCCAACGGTCGGTTCTCCTCTCTGTAGCATAGAGCCGTGACCGAGCCCCCCGACGCCTTCATCCCAGAGGTTGAAACCGTTTACCAGCCCGTGGGCGGTGTAGATACTGCGGTGGTGGTAGTGGTCCTGAGTCTCACCTTCCACGTCCTCGAAAGGATAGGCCCGTGTCAGAAGCTGACCGTCGGGGGTGAGAACCGGGTAGAGACACGGCCGGCAGATGTAGTGGCCGTAGATGTACTCGGTGAACGGCTTGCCGCCGATGGTGACGATCACCTTGCCGGCGTCGCTGTCCAACTGAATATCGATCACAAAATCACCCACCCGCCACCGCGACATTCCCGCAGCAGCGTTTGAACTTCTGACCGCTACCGCATGGACACGGATCGTTGCGGCCCGGCTCGGATGCCGGTTTCGCCGCTCGCGCCTCGTCGCGCTGACGGACCCAGTCCATCACACCCGTTGCCGGTTGCCGCTGGCGCAGAAGGTTGGCCATCACCTCCATGTAGGGCCCGACGTGGCCGAAGTACATCTTGTACCCCTTGCACAGGTAGTTCAGCCCCGCCTCACCGTGGGGCGTGGACTCGAAGCGGTGCTTCGGACACCCGCCGTTGCAGGCGAACTTGTAGTCGCACTCGAGACAGTAACGCGGCAGTGTATCGGCCTTGTCCTGGCCGAACTTGCGCTGCTGGGGACTGGCCACCATGTCACGAATCGACATCTCGCGCACGTTGCCGAGGTTGTGCTCGGGGTAGACGAAGTGATCGCAGGAGTAGAGATCGCCGTTCTTCTCGATGATCAGCGCGCTGCCGCAGGTCTCGGCAAAGATGCACAGGCTCGCGTCCTGGCCGAGCCAGCTGCCCAGGGATACGTCGAAGATCTGCACGAAGAACCTGCCCACGTCATGCCGCACCCACTCGTCGAAGACAGTACATAGAAAGCGGCCGTACTGGGTTGGGCTCACCGACCAGCGTGTGACCTTCGCCTTGCCGTCGTATTCGGGTTGGACCAGCTCGAGGCCGTCCGCCGGCTCGTCGCCGGCAAGCCGCTCGACGATGGGGATAAACTGCATGTACCCGGAGCCGATCTCCTTCAGAAAGTTGTAGACCTGCTGCGGGTGTTCGGCGTTGTGGTTCTGCAGAACCGTGAGCGTGTTGAATTCGACCTTGTGCTTCTGCAGCATCCCGAGACCATCGACGACGCGATCGAAGGTCGGTTTCTGTCCCTTGTCGACCCGGTAGCGATCGTGCAGTTCGCGAGGCCCGTCGATCGACAGGCCCACGAGGAAGTCGTTTCCCGCGAGGAACTCCCCCCACTCGTCGTCCAGCAGAATGCCGTTCGTCTGGAAAGCGTTGGTAATCTCCTTGCCGTCGGCATACTGCTCTTGCAGCTCGACGGCGCGGCGGAAGAAGTCGACGCCCATCAGGGTCGGCTCCCCCCCTTGCCAGGCGAAATTCACCGCCGGCACGTCCTGCGCCTCGATATACTGCTTCACGTAGAGCTCCAGCACCTCGTCGCTCATGCGCCAGTCGTTCCTGGCGTCGGGATAGAGCTTTTCCTTCTCGAGATAGAAGCAGTACTCGCAGTCGATATTACATACCGAGCCAGACGGCTTGGCCATCACGTGACACGCCGACGGGGCGGTGAGGATTGAGTTTCTGGCAGTGTCTGTCATAGGAGGCTATGATACGAGGTCACCTGATGAGGAGCAACGATTGCCCTGGGAACGAACCATCTTCGTCGGCGACATTCACGGCTGCGCCGCCGAGTTCGAGGCCATCATCGACGCCGTCGTCTTCCGGGGCGGTCGCGACCGGATGCTGCTGACGGGAGACGCGTTCACGCGGGGCCCTGACCCTGAGCGTGTGTGGGAGCTGATCCGCGAGACGCGGTCGGACATGGTCCTTGGCAACCACGACGACCGGCAACTGGGATGGCTGCGTGACCGCGCAGCCGGCCGCGAGCCACGGTTCCGGCATGACGACGAGCGCTCGACCTTCGACAGGCTGGAGAGGGTGTCGAAGGAATTGCTGGCTTGGCTCGAAGGGCGCCCGCTGCACATGGAGGAGGAGGATTTTCTGCTCGTCCACGCCGGCGTCCATCCCAAGGAGGGATTGTCGGGCACCACGCGCGATCAGTTCCTGACGATCCGCACCTGGCCTCCTGTGGACGGCATCGACGGCCCCCGCTGGCACGACGCCATCTCCCCCATCGAGGGGCGAACCCTCGTCTTCGGCCACGATGCACCGGGAGGTCTGGTCCTTCGCCGTGAGGTCGATGGGCAACGGCCGTGGCTGTTGGGTCTGGATTCGGGATGTATTTACGGCGGCGCCTTGAGCGCCTGGATCAAGGAAGAAGACCGTCTCGTACAGATCGACAGCCGCGTGAAAGGCAGCCGCTGGTGGTGAGTCTAGGAGCCTGTCCGAATGTTCGCTTTGCGGGCGTGGCCGCAGCCCAAATGGGATACTCGGACAGGCTCCTAGTCCCGCGCCTGTCTCACGAGATTGTCGAACAGCGTCGCCCACATCTGGCCCATCCGCTCCGGGTGAAACTGGACCCCTAGCAGCTGTCTGTCCTCGGTCTCGATGGCCTCGATCAGCCCGTCGGTACTGCGCGCACTCACCGTGAGTCCCTCACCAACGTCCTTTACGGCTTGCAGGTGATAGCTGTTGACGCACCGCTCCCCGGCAGCCAGACCCGCCAGTCGCGAGCCCTGTGTCACGTCGATGTCGTGGAACACGTCGCCCCCACCGTTTCGCGACGGCGCGTGGGGTCCGCTGCCCGGTTCCTTTTGCACGTC
>JAYZCA010000394.1:0-5496 GCA_036339235.1 Candidatus Latescibacterota bacterium
GCCGCCGCCGGGGGCGTTCTGGGGCTGGCTGCCGTCAATCTGCTGATCGGCTATCAGGCTCTCGACATCCTGACGATGCTTGGCTTCGTCATCCTCATCGGTGTCGTCGTCAACGCGGCAATCCTCATCGTGCACCAGACCCTCAACGTGATGCGCGACGAGGCGGGCATCGAACCCCGTGAGGCGATCCGCCGGGCCGTCGAGAGCCGCGTTCGCCCCATCTTCATGTCCACTATCACCAGTGCCCTGGGCATGCTGCCCCTGGTGGTGCTGCCAGGCGCCGGTTCCGAGCTCTACCGCGGTCTCGGCAGCGTCGTCATCGGCGGCCTGCTCGTATCGACGGTCTTCACCCTGTTCCTCGTGCCCACCTTCCTGAGCCTGGCTATGGACCTTCGGGCCTGGACAGCATCCCGCATCGGCGCCGGTTCGGGATCGGCCAACGTCTGAGGCAAAAAACGGCGCCGCTTCCCCTGGGGAAGCGGCGCCGTTTTCGTTTGCCGATGCGTACGGGATTCAGAAGCGAAGGCCCAGGAGGGGCACGCGGATGCCGCCGGCTCGGGTCATGGAGCCGGCACGATCCTCGTAGGCGCCATTGTCAGCACGGACCTGATCGCGTACCTGCGCCATGGAGGCCACCTTCGTCCACGCCGCGAAGGGCAACCATCCGGCAGCGGCGTCCTCGCCGGTAGCCAGGGCCGTGCCCACCACGATGGCGGCAAATCCAAGCATTGTGTAACCCTGTCGGGCGTCTCCGGCGTAGAAGAAGCCAGCACCGGGCACCACCAACTCGAGCCCTGCGGCGACTCGCGCCGAACGCCGCGCGCGGTACGGCGCGATACGCTGCGGAATACGATGCACACCGATCTCGCGGACCGAGCGGATCTGCGCCACGGAATAGACAGCGGGGCGCACGTGCAGAGCGCCGATGACCTCGCGTACCGCAACGGTGTCCTGGGTAAGGGACTGCACCTGGATCTGCCGGATGCCGCCAGACGCCAAAGTGATCTCCCCCCACAACCCATCCTCATGCAGGTGTTGGAGCGTACCCGTCACATCGGCCGCACCCACGCCCGACACGGACAGGGCCAGGCAAAGGACGGCCCCCAAGAGGCGGCAGTTGTCATTCATGAGTGGTCTATCTCCGTCAAGATGCGGGTTCAGGCCTGCACATTATCCAGTGTACGGGACGGCCCGGGAAGGGGTCAAATCTCTGCGCGAGGCGCGGGGCGTCTTGAGGGCTGCAGAAACCGGTTGCCCTGCCGATAATAACGGGGAGCGGGTAAGACCGGCCCCAGCCGCGATTCCCGTTTCCCGCCGGACAGGGACGTACGGTGACGGGCTTTGCCCGTCGTAAGAAACCTGGGTCAGCCGAGCGCTCGGACACCCATCGAGTTTCAGACCCCACAGGGATGTGGGGTTTTCTTTTTTGCCCTAATTTCTATCTCCATGAAAGACAGACTGAGAGTCGCCATGGATGCCGCCCGTCGCGCCGGCGCCCTTATCCTCGAGTTCTACGAGGGCGATTACGACGTGCGGGACAAGAACCTGAGTGGCCCCGACGGAGCGTCAGGCGCCAAGTCTCTCCGCGACGCCGACTACGACCCCGTCACCAGCGCCGATCGCGCCGCCGACGACGGCCTGCGCCACGATCTGCGCCAAGCCTTTCCAGAATACGGATGGCTCTCGGAGGAGACCGTCGACGATGCCATACGCCTGCAGCAGGAGACGGTGTGGATCGTCGATCCCATCGACGGCACCAAGGAATTCCTCACGGGAATTCCCGAATTCGTCGTCTCCATCGCCCTCGTCACCGACGGGGTTCCCGTGCTGGGGGTTATCTACAACCCGTCGCGCGACGAACTGTACGGCGCCGTGCGGGGGGGCGGCACCTTCCTCAACGGCAAGCGCGTATTCTGCACCGGCACCGCCTGCCTCGCAGAAGCGACGCTCGTCGTCAGCCGCTCAGAAGACGCCCGTGGCGAGATCGACCCCCTGCGCGAACATCTGAAGGAGGTGCGTCCCGTGGGGTCGGTGGCTTACAAGCTCGCCGTCGTCGCCGCCGGCGCCGCCGACCTCAACGTCAGCGTCCAGCCGAAAAACGAGTGGGACGTGTGCGCTGGGGACTTGCTGGTGCGCGAAGCCGGAGGCCATATGGTGGACCTGGAGGGTGAGGTGCGCCGCTACAACCAGGCCGACCCACTGATCAGGGGCGGCCTGGCCGCGGGCAATCAGCCGCTTGCCGACGCCTCGGTCGATCTCATCCGCCGCGTGTGCCGATGACGGCGAATGCGGACATCGTCACCTTCCTGAAGCGTCACGCGTCGCTGATGGAGCTGGCTGGCAAGAACGGCTTCCGGGTACGCGCCTTCGAGAACGCGGCGCGTATGCTGGAGGAGCTGGAGGTCGATATCGCCGACATGTCGGCGACGGGCACCCTCACCGAAATCGACGGCATCGGCAAGGGCCTGGCCGAATTCATCGGGGAGTTCATCGACTCGGGTACGACGACGGCATACGGCGAACTCACCCAGACCGTCCCGGAGACTCTCCTCGACATCCTGCGGATCCCGGGGCTGGGCACCAAGAAGGTCAAGGCCATCCACAAGGCCCTCGACATCACCTCCGTGCAGAAGCTGGAGGCGGCGTGCCGTGAGGGGCGCCTCGACGGGCTGGCCGGTTTCGGTGAGAAGACCCAGCAGAACATCCTCAAAGGTATCGCCGGTCTGTCCCGCTATCAGGGACAGTATCGCCTCGACCGTGCCCTTGCAGACGCAGGTTGCCTCGTCGAGCAGCTCGAGGCCCATCCCGCCACGATTCGCGTCAGCGTCGCCGGCAGCTTGCGCCGCCACAAGGAGGTGGTGAAAGACGTCGACATCGTGCTGAGCACTGACTCTCCCGCCGAGGTGGCCGGCGCCTTCGCCTCTTTCCCTGAGGTTGTCGAGGTCCTCTCCCAGGGAGAGCGCAAGACGGCGGTGCGTTTGCGCAGCGGCATCCAGATCGATCTGCGTCTCGTCGCCGAGGAGCACTACGCGTCGATGCTCCACCACTTCACCGGCAGCAAGGACCACAACGTCGCTATGCGCTCCCGGGCGTTGTCGCGCGACCTGCACCTGAATGAATACGGCCTGTTCCACGGGAAGAAGGGAGACGGGGAGCGGATCGACACGACGGACGAGAACGAGCTTTTTGGCGCCCTCGATCTGCACTACGTACCGCCGGAGCTGCGCGAAGGGCTGGGCGAGGTGGAGGCTGCCGAGGAAGGAGACCTGCCCCTCCTGCTGCAAGCGGCAGATGTGCGCGGCATCCTGCACGTGCACACGCGCGCCTCCGACGGCGCCGACACGTTGGAGAAGATGGTCGAGGCTGTGCGCCAGCGAGGGTACGAGTACGTGTGCATCTGCGACCACTCGAAATCGGCGGGCTACGTCTTTGGTCTCAAGGTGTCCGACATCGAGCAGCAGCACGCCGAGATCGACACGCTGCAGTCCGCCCTATCGGACGTCCGCATCCTCAAGGGCATCGAGTCGGATATCCTGGGCGACGGTGACCTCGACTATGACGACGACATCCTGGCCCGCTTCGACCTCGTCGTCGTCGCCATCCACAACGCCATGGCGATGGACGAGGCGGCACTGACGAAACGTGTCATCAAGGCCCTCGAACACCCGGCGGCGAACGTCTTCGCCCACCCCACCGGCCGGCTGCTGCTGGAACGCGAGGGTTACAGGATCAACCTGGAAGAGGTGATCGCCGCAGCCGCCGCCAACAACGTGGCGCTGGAGCTGAACACCCACCCGGCTCGCTTCGACCTGGACTGGCGTTGGCTGCGTCGCGCCCGCGACGCTGGCTGCCGTATCGCCGTCAACACCGATGCCCACAAGATCCCTGATCTCGACAACCTGGAGCTCGGAACCGGCATCGCCAGAAAGGGCTGGCTCACCCCGGAAGACGTGATCAACACGATGACGGCGGATGAGCTGTTGGCCTGGGCAAGAGGCTGAACCAGCACCAGCCCAATCTATCTCCCTCGGCGACAGACGCTTACGTGATGTGGGTTGCGGACCGAAGTTTCATGCTCTAAAGTGATCCGCTCAATCCTGAAAACCGGGTGATGGGGTGCCCATCGACCCGAACATGGAGGTTTCCATGGCGCGGACTCTTACTCTGGACGATTCTGTCGGTCTGTGCGACGCTGGCACCGGGTACGCTACCCGTGCACGCGGCCGTACTCAGTCTCGACCAGCAGGCACAGGACATTCTCAATGACCCGGAGGCCAGGGTCGCTGAGGGCGGCTCGTTCTCCTTGGGCGACGTACCTGTGCTGGATGAGATCGACTTCGTCCGCGATGTAAAGCTGCAGGGGCTGCGGCAACGAGGCACGCGTTGAGGACCAGACCTTCTTTGCCCGCATCGAGTTTTTCCCCGACGATCCCGATCTGCGGCGAGAGGCCGAGATCCTCCTTTTTCCGGCAACGATGGCGGATGGGCAGACGTCATGGAACCTGGCCGTGCGGCCGGAGATGTTCCAGTTCGACGATATCGTTGGCGACGTGGGCGAATACATGGACCGCGTCATCCCCCAGAGCAACATCTTCATCTTTGCCACCGGCACCGACAACTACACACAGGACCGACTCACGGACCTGACGGTCGAGTTTTTCGATGGCCTCTGGGTCTACAAGGGTCGGCTGAACCCTGACGGCCATCTACGCCTCGACGCGGGTTTCTCCTACATCGGTCTGATCGAGGCGCAAGAGAATGAGACGCTGCGTCGTCTGCGCGAGCTGGTTGGCTTCACCGACAACCATGCTCTGTTGCAGGGCCGCATCGGCCTCGGCTTCGTCAACCAGTTCCTCGGTCTGGCGGCGCCGGCAACAGTGACATGCATGTGGAGGCCGAAGCCTTGTTTCCACCCCTCGACGCCACCTGGCTGCCCCACTACATCGGCTCCAGCGATGTCATGTTCGGGTTCCACGGCGACAAATCCAAGATCCTCGGCTACATCATCGCCAACACGCCGGTCACCGTCGACAAGGATGGCACGACGCTCAATTTCTCCGGCGTCGTGACCATAGGGAAAAACGCGGACGTCAACAGTCGGCAGATGATGCAGTCCTGGCGGCTCAGCTACGACGCGGAGGATTCGCAGCAGCGGGAGGAAAGCAACGCATCTGGCGATGAGAACCGAAGCAACCGGCAGAGCCGGGAAACGGCTCGCGACGAGCGCAATCGGCAGATCGTGTGGACAATCTGGCGGGCAACGTACTGGGACCCCTGCGAGACAAGCTGTCGCTCTCGTTTTCTGTCCTCGAATTCGTCGACCCCGATCCGGATCGTCTGTTCGAATCCGGGCAGCAGGAGATCCGACTCCACTTTACCGTGTTCGGAGAGTGGGTCATCACCGATCCCATCCTCTTCGGCCGTCATGACCGACATCTTCAACATGAACCAGGCCGGGTGGCGCAGCCAGAACGGGAGAACCGATGTCCTCATCAT
>JAYZCA010000395.1:0-5832 GCA_036339235.1 Candidatus Latescibacterota bacterium
TTCTCTGTCGAGGTGGCACCGACGACGACATAATCATCGGCCGTCCGGTAGCGGTTGATGAAGACGGGACGCGGCTTGTCGGACCAATTCGGCTTTGAGCCGTGGATGCAGTTGACGTGGAAGAAGATCGAGTCGCCGGCCTTACCCTCGATCGGCGTGGCGCGTTCCCACGGCCACTGGTGGCCATTGAGCCCGAGATGACTGAAGGTATCCTCGTGCTCCAGCAGCCCCATGCGGAAGCTGCCGGGAACGACGTACAACGCGCCGTTCTGCAGGTCGGTGTCGACGGCGTAGTTCAGCTGCCCCATCGGTCCCTCGAAGCGGTGCTCGAAATAGGAGGCGTCCTGGTGAAGATGCTTGGGATGACCGCCGACCGCCTCCTTGACCAGTGACTGGCCCTCGTGAAAGAGTTCGATATTCGGCCCCAGGACCGCTTCGACCAGGTCGAGAGTTCGCGTGTCGAGGGCAGAGCGGAAAAACACCGCGCTGTTGCGGTAACTGATCGGCAGACACATGATCTGTTTGTCGCGCGGGAAACCTTTCGGCGCTGGCAGCAGGAGCGCTCCGTTCGGCGTCGACCACCCCTCCGGGACCTGGCGGGCCTCGGTGATGAGGTCGATGGTTTCGGCAAGCACGTGGTCGATCTCGCGACAGATCTCGTCGATGTAGTCCACCATCAGGCCACGCACGACCAGACAGCCATGCTCGCGGTAGATGGCGGCCGCCGCCGCCGTATCCAGGTTGTCTGCACTGACCTCAATGCCCTCTACGCTGACGTTGTCCAATCCTGCTGTCATTGCCCTCGCCTCCAAGTTGGTCTCTGAAATTCAGATGTCCGCGTCGTGACGGCTTCACTTAAGCCGGCGCGGCCTGAGTTCCGCGGTTGTCGCACGCCTCAGCCAGTCATGTGCGCCCATACCTTGTGCAGGCCGGCGATGGTCGCGTCGATGTCCTCGTCAACGTAGCGCTCATCCAACGGCAGGCGGATCACCGTGCGCTGCAATTCATCGACGCTCGGGCAGGAGTCCGGATCGTAGTCGATGTCGCGCCAGAAGGTCGGGACCTCGGCGGTGAGGGGATAGTAGCGCTTCGTCCGCACCATGTCGGTACGCAGGATGTTGTTCGCCGGCGACATGCCGGTGCTGATCGTCAGCCCTTCGGCATGCAGTGCCTCGACCAGATCGTCGCGGCTGGGCGCCTTGCCGGTGTAGCGGGCGGCGAGCGGCCACCACGACGGATCGCCACCATCGACGATGCGCGGCAGCTGCAGGTCTTTCAGGTCCCCGAGCTCATTGTAGTAGCGGGCGGCGATCTCGCGCCGCCTGGCCACCAGTGCCGGCAGTTTTGCCAGCTGTGCCCGTCCCACCGCCGCGTGCAGGGCGTTGGCGCGGTAGTTGAGGGCGAAGAAGGGGATCGGTTGCCCACCGCGTCCGACCGAGCCGTCGCGGATGTAGGTCTTGTCGCGGAAGAGGCTGGCGATGCGGGCCGTGTCGTCATCGCCAGTCGCCACGAAGCCGCCGTCTCCCGTCGTCATCTGCTTCGACTCGTTCATGCTGAAGCCGGCCGCGTCGCCGATAGAGCCGAGTTTGCGCCCCTTGTAGGTGCCCCCGTGTGCCTGGGCGCAGTCCTCCAGGATCTTCACTCCGGTCTCGGCGCCCAGCGCCATGAAGGTGTCCATGTCGCAGGGCATTCCCGACATATGGACGGTGATGACGCACCTGGTGCGCGGGCCGATCTTCCCCCGCACTGCCTCCGGATCGATAAGCCGGGTCTCCAGGTCGATGTCGGCAAAGACCGGCACCGCGTGCAGTGCCAGGATTGCCGCCACCGTGCCGATATCCGTCATCGGTGTGGTGATCACCTCGTCCCCCTCGGCGACACCGAGAGCGCACAACGCCGTGTGCAGCGCCGCCGTCCCCGAGGTGACGGTGACGACGTGCTTCACCTCGAAGGCCTGCGCCAGCTCGGCCTCGAACTCCTCGACAACACCTCCCGGTCCCATCAACTTGCCGCTCTCCAGGGCCCGGCGAAGTTCGACGACCTCTTCCTCGCCGTAGCGATTGGTCAGCGTATAGGGGGTTTGCTTCGCCTTCGGGCCCCCGTGCAGAGCCAGTTGTTCGCTCATGGTGTCCTCCGTGTTGAACCTGTCGATGACAGCGAGTCGTTCATGCCGGTTCGGGCGAGCGGCTGAAGATAGCGTGGATGCGGTCCATGTCGAACTTCTCGGAGCGATTGTAGAGGAAGATACCGTTGCACTCCTGCTCGACATCGG
The DNA here is from genome assembly GCA_036339235.1 of Candidatus Latescibacterota bacterium. Lineage (GTDB taxonomy): Bacteria > Latescibacterota > UBA2968 > UBA8231 > UBA8231 > UBA8231. The sequence goes on from JAYZCA010000395.1 coordinate 2,273, forward strand.
TCAGTTGAGTGTAGCAGTAGCCACAGCAGTGGTCGAGATCGAGCACGGTTTTGACCAACGCCTCTAGCCTCAGGTAGAACTCCTCCAGCGTGCGCGGTCCCTCGCCGTAGCCCCAGCCGCCGGCGTCGTCACCCCGCGGATCTTCCGCCACCCACTTGGTGCCGCCGAATTCGTCCAACAGGTAGGGCTGGCCGCTATAGCTGAAAATGCGATTGGGGTCGCGCAGCCATGGGCAGCCATCGGCGGACGGCGTCAGGAGCTGTTTCAGCTTGGCGGCATCCTGCTCGTAGGTGTGCTCGGTCCACAGATCCGTCTTTACGTGTATGCCGCCGCTGGCATCGTTGACCGGTCGTGTCGGATCGACGCTCTTGCAAATATCGTAGGAATCAGCATGGGTGCGGTGATGAGCCCTCGGGTCATCACCCAGACCCCAGGTTTCGTTCCACGGTGTCCAGGCGATGATGGAGGGGTGATTGCGGTCGCGCTCGACGATCTCCCGCCACTCGCTGAGGAAGTTGCGCGCCCCCTGGTCGGAATGGGGGCCGCATCCCCAGCTGGAAGATTCACCCCAAGTCAGATATCCGAGCCTGTCGGCCCAGTGATGGAAGCGCTCCTCGAAGACCTTCTGGTGCAGGCGAGCGCCGTTGAAACCCGCCCGCATGGACAGTTCGATATCTCCCTTGAGCGCGGCATCGCTCGGCGCCGTCCAGATGCCATCGGGGTAGAATCCCTGGTCGAGGACCAGGCGCTGATAGAGAGGCTCGTTGTTGAGGAAGATGCGGCTGCCTTCGACGTGCACCTTGCGCAAGCCGGCATAGCTGCTGACCTGATCGAGGGAATGCCCGTCGCTGTCCAGGACCTCGAAGGTCATCTCGTAGAGATGGGGATCGTCAGGCCTCCAGGGCCTCGGGTCGCGCACGGGAATGACGAGGGTTGCGCCATCGGCGGCAGCGGCGGTTACCGGTTCCTGACCGACGAGGGTGGCGCGCCAGCGCAGTCCGTACTGCTGGGCATGGAACCGCGGCGCGACGATGAAACGAGCGCCATCCAGGTCCGCGACAATGTGGACGTCACGCAGGCCATGAACATCCACCGCTTCCAGCCACACCGTCTGCCAGATACCGGTGGTGCGTGTGTAGTGGCAACCTCGCGAGGCGAAATCAGGGCACTGCTTGCCGCCCGGCTGATTGGCGTTGCGGGTCTGGTCGAAGATGCGCAGGACGATGTCGTGAGACGCGCCGACACTGACGTGCGCGGAGATGTCGACCTCGAAAGAGGCGGAGCCGCCAAAGTGGAGGCCGGCGGACACCCCGTCGACGTAGAGCTCGGACTCGTAGTCGACGCCGCCGAAATGCAACAGGATGCGCCTGTCCCGCCAGTCACTGGGGATGTCGATGGTGCGGTGGTACCACATAGCTTCGATGAAATCGGTGTGGCCCACGCCCGACAGCACGCTCTCCGGGCAGAAGGGGACGGTGATCTGGCGCTCGAAGCCCTGGCTCGTGGAGAGGCCGCGAGCCACGCCGGATTTTCCCGGATCGAAAGTGAAGGTCCAGGCGCCGTTGAGATTCAGCCATTGCGGGCGCGTGAACTGTGGCCGTGGGTGCTCTGGGCGGGGTATGTTCATGGGATGGCCCTCTTCTTCATTTGGCAAGTGGATTCGTGGGATCTGCGCGGATATTCCGTCCTGATTGCCACAGTTCGGTTCTGGGTGCCGGCCCACCACCAGCCCGAGCGCATCTCGGCCGTAGACCTGACAGGCACATCTCCTCTCCAATGTATCGACCACGTCTCACAGGGCTGTGGCGGTTGACGGCAACAGGAATCCATCGTTCCATTGACGGACGCGAGACCGGCAAGCGGTCGAGCAAAGTGCTTGTGGAAGCTGCCTGCTCTGCCAGTCATATCGGCTTCAGCGCGCATGATGCGTCTGCGGTAATGACCATGGGCGCGTGGCCGTTGAAGAAAGGCGCTCGCATGTGAAAATTGGCCCGGAATACGACACGCTGATCATCGGGGCAGGCATCAACGGTTGCGGGATCGCACACGAGCTGTCGAAGCGCGGGCGCTCGGTGGCCGTGTTCGACAAAGGCGAAATCGGTGGTGGCACGTCGTCGAAGTCTTCCCGCCTTATCCACGGGGGCCTGCGATATCTGGAGCACCTCCATTTCGGCCTCGTCTACGAGGCCTTGCAAGATCGAACCGAGCTCACCCATTCCTATCCCGACCTGGTGTCACTCGTCCCGTTTTACCTTCCCATCTATCACAACGGACCGCGCCGACCGGTGACAGTCTGGACGGCCCTCAAGCTCTACGACGTTCTGGCGGGCAGGCGCCACAAAAGGCACTCCGGGCGCGTTTCTCTCGACGAGTTCGGAAGCTCATTCCCCAACCTCCGCAAAGATCAGCTCCGCGCCGTCTTTCGCTATTACGACGGCAAGACCAATGACCTCGATCTGACGCGCCGCGTCGCGAGAGATGCGCAAGCCCTGGGATGCCGCATCTACGAACAGACCTGCGTTCAGGCGGTTCGCATCTCCGACCAGATCATCGAGGTCGATACCGGAGACGGCACGCACAGGGCGAAGACGCTGATCAATGCGACCGGGCCATGGATCGACGAAGTCATCGCGCGACTTCACCTTCCCACTCGCTTCGGTATTCGCAAGGTAAGTGGTATCCACCTCTTCCTCGACGGCCTCCTGACCCCGCACCCCATGTTTCTGCAGACAACGTCAAAGCGCATCTTCTTTGTGATCCCGGAACCGAAGCAATGCCAGACGATGGTGGGAACGACCGAAAGGGAAGAGACGGCGCCCGCCGACGACGTCGGCGCGACCGAAGAGGACGTCCGCTATCTGATCGATCACCTGAACCGATATCTGGTCTCGGGTGCGAGAGTGCGCCATGAGGATATCAGAGGTGTCTCTATCGGGATCCGAGCGCTCGTGGCCAGTCGCGAAGATCCGACGGATCTGTCACGAGAGTATCAGCTGGATCTTCACGAACAGGGCCAGAGCCAACTGCTGCATGTGTTCGGAGGCAAGTTGACGACGTTTCTCTCGTTGTCCCGCAAGGCGGCGAATCTACTGAGACTATAGCGTCTCCGCCACCATCAGCACCTACACCTCTACAGGGGCCCCTATCGTCGAAGCGCGATCGGGATGTTCGTGGCGAGGGACGGACTCCTGGTGGAGATCGAGAGTCCTGGGCCGACGGAGACCGACGCGCCTGAGATGCCGATTTTCCTGGAGCGAGACTCGGACCGGCACGACTACGGCACCAGGGACCTGCGAGCGGGCTTCACGCTGGAGCTTTCTGTCCGGCTGGAATCCCTGGATGCCGGGCTGGTGCTGTTGGACAACCGGATGGAGAACGGCAAGGGCTTCTGTGTGCGGATCGCCCGGCACGGAACGCTGGAGCGATCAGAGGTGGCTCAGCCGGCAGCACAACAACGTTCTTTTTATTGTGAGATAAGAATAATGAATCAATGTGATGAAATATCTTTAAGTGATGAGCAGAGAGATGAATGCCTCACAAGGCTCAATGAAGATGGATTT
>JAYZCA010000396.1:0-4515 GCA_036339235.1 Candidatus Latescibacterota bacterium
CATGCAGTGCCCGCAGCTGCTCGGTGACCGAGTCGGTGTCCCCCAGGATGCAGAGTTCCTGCAGGCAGTAATCCGGTGTGACATCGGCGTCGGCCATGGCGGGATCCCGCTTCATCAGCGGCAGCTGCCCGAGGGAGCCGAGGACCGCCACAAGGTATTCGAAGGACTGGCGCAATGTCCCGGACGCAGCGTGATCTTCGGCTTCCGCCCGTGACGTGCCGACGTAGACGGAGCGGGAGATTCGCCAGATGTGGCGCGCCGGCGCGTCTCGATCGGCCCGCTGCGCGCCGGCGCAGTACGTGTCCCAATGTTGGGTCACCGTCGACACCGGAACCAGATTTGTGCTCATCGGAATCCAACCGCGCGCCCCGGCCATGCCTGCCGCCATCGACGTGCCCTTGATGACGCTCATGGCGATGGGCGGATGGGGCTTCTGGTACGGCTGCAGAAGCTCGCCGATGCCCATCTCCGGCACCGGGTCGGTGATCTTCACGTGCCAGTGATCACCCTTGAAATCGAAAGGCGCCCTTTCTTGCCAGAGCTTGAGAATCAGCTCGATTCCCTCCACCGTCATCAGCCCCTGACTCTTCGGGTCGGGCAGGTCGAACAGACCCCAGTCGGTGGGCACCCCGCCCTGGCCGAAGCCGCAGTTGATGCGGCCCCGCGACAGGTGATCGAGAAAGGCGAGACGTACGGCGATGTTTACCGGATGGTGTTGCGGTATGATCGACACCCCCGTGCCCAGGCGGATTTTCTTGGTCCGCGGCAGAACGTTGGCGATGAACAGGTCGTTCGCCGGGATCGGTTCCCACGCTACGGAGTGATGCTGGCCGATCCAGGCTTCTGAAAAACCCAGCTCGTCGGCCAGGACGACGGCCTCGATATCCTCCTCGAAGCCGGATGTGCGATCTTTCGCAGGCGGATGCAGGGGCATCATGAACAGACCGAGCTGCATCGTGTTACTCCGCTGGGGATGTGTCCTGGCTGCTGACGGCACGACGTACGATCGCCTCGGCACTGCGTGGCCGCAGTGCGTTCAGTGCGGTCAGCGCTTTCAGCTTCCAGGGGATGACGAGTTCCCGCTCGCGCCGGGCGACGCCTCGAAGGATCGCTCTGCAGGCCTGCTCGAGGCTGACCGACTCGCTGCTGTGACCACGCCGGGTGTCACCCATGGGTGCACCGTCGGCGCCGAAGGCCTGGCTGCGCAATTCGGTACCCCGCAACCAGTGCAGCAGTACGGTGAGGACACCGACGCGCCCCTCCTGCTCCATGCGGAGCGTGTCGCAGAACCCCTGCAGGGCGTGCTTGGCGGCGACGTACCCTGTGTGGTTGGGTACGCCGAGCCGGCCCTGAATCGACGAGATGGCCACGAACAGGCCCTGGCGTTTCTGCAGATGCGGTAAGGCCGGGTGCACACAGTGGACGGCGCCGAGGTAGTTGACCTCCATCAGCCGGCGGAACAGGGTCAGGTCCGTGACCTGCTCAAAGGGCGCCCACATGCTCATGCCGGCGTTGGCGATCAGGCAGTCGATGTCGCCATGAGCAGCCACGGCGGTGTCCACCAGACGTCGACCGTCCTCGACGCGGGTCACATCGCCGACGACGGCAGCCACCTCGACGCCGCAACCGCGGCAGTCAGCCGCAACCTGCTCGAGCCGGTCCTCCCGGCGAGCCAGCAGAGTCAGACCGGCGCCGGCGCCGGCGAAGGCCCGGGCCAGTGCCGCGCCCAGCCCGGCCGAAGCGCCGGTGATGACGACGGATTTGCCCTGGTGGTCTTCCGGCACGCTCGCGCCTGCTACTGGGTCACGTCGGCGAGGGCGCCGTTGCGGGCGCCGAAGATGTTGTCTGGATCCATGGCCCGCTTTGCCTCGCGCACCACCTGCAGACTCGCCTCCGACTGGATGCGCGTCAGGAATCCGGCGCGGATCTTGCCGATGCCGTGGTGATGGGACAGGGAGCCGCCGTTGTCGAGGATTGCCTGCCGCAGACTCGCCTCGATTTCGTGGTACACCGCATCCGGCTTGTCGAGCCCTTTCCCCGAGAACCCCATGGTGAAATAGACACACACGCCGGTGTGGTATGTCTGGGTCACGCGGTACGCGAGGTACGGCGTGCCGCGAACGCCCCGAGCGGCACTGCTGGCGTTGAGTTCCTTCTCGACGGCGGCGATGACGTGGTGGATACGGTCCCACGGCACGGATGTCTCGAAGGTTTCACCCATGATGTAAAACTGGTTGAAGAAGTCGCGGATATAGGCGATGCCGAAAGTCAGCATGTAGCCCCGCTGTCCTTTGTGCGAGCCACCGCTCAAGCCGCCGTACGACTTGGCCAGGCTGAAGATGATCTTCTTCTGGTGCGCCACCTCCCGTCGGGTCCCCTCCATGACGATAGTGCACGCCGCCATGCGCTTTGGATCGAAGCCCTTCAGCGTCGTCAGGAAAAACATCTGCACCCTGTCCAGCAGGCCCTTGAGCGGCGACGGCTCGGACTTGAGAGCCATCCCGAAGCGGTACTCCGTGTTGTTCACCAGGCGGATGCTCGCCGGCACGCCTCCCTCGTGGCGCAGTTGCTTGAGAAATCGCACGCCGTCTTCGAGTTGCGGGAAGACGAGAGACCCGTACTCCCTGGCTTCAGGCCGATGGTGGACCTTGACGGTCGCCTTCGTGATGATGCCGAAGTTTCCCTCACTGCCGAACAGAAATGAGCGCGGCTGTACGCCGGTGGAGTTGCGTGGCGTCGCGTGGTGTGTCTCGACGTCGCCCGCGGGTGTCACCAGCGTCGCCTCGAGAACGATGTCCTCGATGTTGCCGTAGCGGTTCTTCTTCATGCCGCTGGCGTTGGTGGCAATCCAACCTCCCAGCGTCGACAGCTCGACACTGTCCGGCTCGTGTCCGCAGGTGAAGCCGCGAGCCCCGAGCTCCCGCTCCAGTTGCTTGCCCGAGACACCGGCCTCGATCGTGGCCTGCAGATTTTCTTCGTCCAGTGACAGGATGTTGCACATCCGCCGCATGTCGACGGAGGCGACGGGCCGCTCCTCGTTCTGCGGCAGCGTCAGCGCCCCACTCACGTTCGTACCGCCGCCGTAGGGTACCAGACAGACACCATGACCGGCGGCGGTGCTCACGATATGACGTACGTCCTGTTCGCTTTCGGGGTAGAGGACGATGTCGACGACACGGCCAAGGGCGCCCAGATAGAGGAGACGGTAGATCTCGTCGACGCTGAGCTGCCCGTGACTATGGACGATCCGATCGGCATCGTCGGTGGACACCTGGTCGTCGTTGAGAGTTTGTCGCAGTGCCGCATCGAAATCCGCGTGCACCCGCGGCGGCGGCGGTTCCTGCCGCGGCACCTCCGGCATCATCTCCTCGGGGGTTATCGGCACGCCGAGGACCTCCTCGGCGAAAGGGACGAAGTACGGCATGGAGTACCCCGCCAGCGGATAGCGGCTGCCGGTGACGCGCACCGAGCGCGGGCCGTCGAACTCGAAGATGGTGTCGGTGTAGCCCCACTTGTGGGGCTGTCGGTCGCCGTCGGACGGGTCGTAGAACGAGTCCACGGGGACATCTCCTGAGCGTCGCAGGATGAGCCAGACGAGCAGGGCGATGGCGACGAAGGTAATGACGAAGGCTTCGGGCATGGAACAGCTCCGTGAGGTACACTACCGGGTTACTTCTGAGTGATGAACGCCTGTTGGGGTGGAGACGTCAACCACCTCTGCGTACCTTCAGCCGACGCTTCCACCGCGATTCTGGAGAAACAATGTCCGAGCCCGACACGCACACACCTGACATCACCCGTCCCCCGAAGGAGCTTGTCGACGGCCTGCGCGAAGTCGGCGCTGCTACCGCCGCCGGTGAGATGAGGAAACTCGGCATCGACAATCCCACCATCCTCGGACCGACGTCCTTCACACCCGGCAAGGTCGTCGCCGGCCCCGCCCTGACGCTGCAGTTCATGCCGAAACGCAACGACGTCTACAACCAAGATGAGTATTCCGGGCCGGAGCGGCAGCTGCACCGGCACGTTCTCTACCACACGCATCCCGGCGACGTCGTCTGCGTCGACGCCCGGGGCAGCATGACGAGCGGCTGTTTCGGCAACATGATGCTCACCTTCTTCCAGGGTCGCGGCGGTGTCGGCGTCGTCATCGACGGCTGCATCCGCGACTATCCCATCGTCCAGCGTGACCTTGACCTGGGCCTGTGGCTGCGCGGCGTGACACCCAACTTCCACACGCAGACCAATATCTACCCCTATGCCGTCAACGTTCCCATCGCCATGAACGAAAGCCTCGTGCTACCCGGTGACATTATCGTTGCCGATGACGACGGCGTCGTCGCTGTTCCGGCGAAGCTGGCCGCCGATCTGCTCGACCTGGCCAGCCAGCATGCCGAGTGGGAAGAATTCAGCCGCGACAAGCTGCTCGCCGGCGGCCATCTCAAGAGATATTACCCGCTGTCGGACGAGGCCCGCCCCGAATACGAAGCCTGGAAGAAGGAACAGGGCCAGTAA
>JAYZCA010000397.1:0-3865 GCA_036339235.1 Candidatus Latescibacterota bacterium
CCAGCCGAAGTTCGTCGACGGATCATCGAGCCACGCCTGCACGTCGTTGACCATGCCGGCCGAACTCCAGGTGTATGGACCGGCGCTGCCGATCGAGCGACTGGCGCTGGACCCGGCCTCGAAATCGCCTCCGGCACTGGCCCACCTCTGCGTATCGTGAAACGTGTGCAGCCAGGTGGCATCCACCGTGGCCGCCGTCGTACCGTCGCCTTCCTGACTGGCTGCATTGGAGGATCCCTCGCCCCAGTCGGCCAGCACCTGGTGCAGAGTCGCCGTGCGCCCCGACGTGGGGGTCTTCGACAAGTTCAGCGCCAGGGTGGCCGAAGTGATCGTGACATCTGCAGGCAGGCTCCCGTCGATGTCGAAGGCGATGAGCGCGCGCCGCGTCTGCGGCTGACCGGTGCGGCCGACGAACAGGTACTGGCCCGAACCGTTGGCCCTGTCTCCCTGACCGTCTTCGTAGAGTTTCACGTCTCTGGACGCCGTCAGCGTTACCGTGTCTGTGAGCGCTGGACGGCCAGGCCGACCACGACGAGCACAATAACCGCGAAACGAAAACAAGAGTTAATCATCGACTCCTCATCCCACTTCGCACCGAATCTCGCACCGATCTAACTACAGTATTGAAAAACGGTATTCCGTCGTCTGTCGCCACGTGTCCCCGGGACGCAGGATCGTCGTCGGGAAGTGCGGATGGTTCACCGAATCAGGGAAATGCTGTGTCTCGAGGCACAGGCCGGAGTGGCGGTTGTAGACAGCTCCACGCTTACCCGACAGGCCGCTGAGGAAGTTGGCGGTGTAAAACTGCACACCCGGCTGCGTCGTGTGTACTTCCATACGTCGCCCGCGGCGCGGCTCTATCACCTCGGCTATCATTCGGCACGTCGTGCCGTCCCAGCGGTCGATGACAAAGTTGTGATCGTAGCCGCCGGAATCCTTCAATTCTCCGATTCGATCGCCGACGACCCGTGAGTCGCGCAGATCGAGGGGGGTGTCGTCGACATTCAGGATGCTGCCTGTGGGGATGCCTGTACCGTCGCGCTCGGTGTAACGGTTCGCCTTGATCCGAATGACGTGATCGAGGATACTGCCGGCATCGTGGCCGGCAAGGTTGAAGTATGAGTGGTTCGTGAGGTTGATGGGCGTAGGGCGATCAGTGCGGGCCAGATAGTCGATACGCAGGCCATTGGCCCTGGTCAGCGTATAGAGAATTTCGCAGGACAACTCGCCGGGATAGCCGTCCTCGCCATCGGCACTGGTGTAGCCAAAGCGCACAGCGACGCCCTCGGGCACCGTCTCCGGCTCACCCCGCCACACGGCTCGATGGAAACCACCCTCGCCACCGTGGATATGGTTGGGCGGCGCGTTGATGGCCAGCTGGAACGTCTTACCGTCAAGCTCGAAACGGCCGCCGGCGATACGATTGGCGACGCGCCCCGTAGCGCAGCCGAAGAAGGCCGGGTTGACTTCGTACTCGGCGAGTGAATCGAATCCCAGGACAACGTCCGTCAATTCTCCCTGTCGGTCAGGGACGTGCACCTCGGCGATGACAGCGCCGATCTCCAGCAGGCGGACGATGGCGCCCTGGTCGTTTGACAGGGTGAATACAGCCACCTCCTGACCCCGGGTGGTGGTGCCGAAAATGTCGCGGGTGACGGTGCTCATCAAGCCTCTTTCTGTAGTGTGCCCGCGGCCAGGACCTCGAAGAGGCGTCCGTAGGCGTGTTGGGCGCGGGCAAAGCTGCTGAGCCGGAAGAATTCGTCCGGCGCGTGGGCGTTTTCGTCGCGAAGGCCGAAAGCGAACATCACCGTGTCGGCGCCGAGAAAACGACGGAACATGTTGAGAATAGCGATCGTGCCGCCCGTCCGCACGTAGTAGGGGTCGCGTCCGTAAAGTTCGCGCAGGACGGTGGTGGCCACGTCGTTGGCTGGATGGTCCACAGGCATCTGGTACGCCGCTGACGACACCTGCAAGTCGTTGACCGTGGCGGTGACTCCAGGTGGCGTATGCGTGGCGACATGCCGTTGCAGGGCTGCCACGATGGTCGCCGGGTCCTGTCCGGCGACGAGGCGGCAGGAGACCTTGGCGTGGGCGCTGGCGGGGATGATCGCCTTGCGTCCTTCGCCGGTGGCGCCGCTCCACATGCCGTCGATCTCCAGGGTCGGCCGCGCCCAGGCGCGCTCGCGAGGGGTGAACTCTGGTTCACCAAACAGGCTCGAAGCGCCGGTGTCCTTCAGGTAAGCGACCGGGTCGAAGGGTACGGCGGCGATATGTCGGCGATCCTCGTCGTCAAGGCCGGCAACGCCGTCGTAGAAGCCGTCCACCAGGACACGGCCCTCGTCGTCCACCATGGACGCGATGATTCGGGACAGCGCCGCGGCGGGATTGTGCACCGTGCCGCCGTACGATCCGGAGTGGAGGTCGCGCCCGGGACCGTAGACGTCGATCCGCGTGGCGCAGACACCGCGCAGGGCCGTCGTCAGGGAGGGCTGGTCCTGGTCCCATTGGAACCCATCGGCGCTGTAGACGGCGTCGCAGGAAAAGCGCTCGGCGTGTTGTTCGAAGACGGGAGCCAGGTTGGGGCTACCGATCTCCTCCTCGCCCTCGAAGAAGAACTTGACGTTCATTTGTAGCGGCAGGCCGCCGGACCGCAGGTGGGCCTCGACGGCGAGGATCGGCGCCAGCATGTTGCCCTTGTCGTCGGAGGCACCCCGGGCGTAGAGGCGTTCGTCGCGCACGTCGGGCTCGAAGGGAGGCGTCGTCCACTCGCTCTCCGGGTCGGCGGGCTGCACATCGTAATGGCCGTAGACCATGACCGTGGGAGCGCCGGGGGCGGCGAGCCACTCGCCGTAGGCGACGGGGTGGCCCGGTGATTCGATGACCTCGGTGCTCTCGATACCGGCGGCACGGAGCCGGCCCACGACCCACTCGGCGCCGCGACGGCAGTCGTCGGTGTGATCCGGGTCGGTGGAGACGCTGGGGATGCGGCAGAAGTCGACGAGGTCGACGACGGCGCGGTCGGCGCTTTGTGCGAGGTGTTCCTGCCAACTCATGGGCGGCGAAGGTAGGCGGCCCCCCGCGCACCAGCAAGGAGCGCACGATCCGGTCCAGGTCAAGTGTGACGAATGTCACAGATCCGTGATGAGCGGTGACATACACTAAGAGAATGCCCGTACATACGATCGACGATCTGCGTGAGCGGATCGGCCATCAGGGTCTGCGCATCACCGGGGTCCGTGCTGTGCCCCTGTCCTACCAGCCCGCCGACGGATCCTGCATCCACATCTGCGGCCCTGTCGTGCTGACGCGGATGGATGCCGGCTTCGTCGAGGTGCGCACCGACCAGGGCATCCTCGGACTGGGACCTGCAGTCGGCGGTTTCGAAGACGACCACACGCATCTGCTCGGAATCAACCCCTTCGACATCCTCGACCTGGGCCTGCGCGGTGGCCTCGACGTGGCCTGCTGGGACATCATCGGCCAGGCTCTGGGCGCGCCCGTGTGCGACCTCCTCGCCGTCGACCATGCTGCCCATCGACAGGTGCCCGTGTACGCCAGTGGCGGTGTCATGTGGACCTACTACGACCGGGGCGACGGGAAGGCTTTCGGCGTTGATCAGCTGATCGAAGAGGCCCTCGACTACAAGAGCCAGGGCTTCAGCGTCTTCAAATGGCGTCCGGGGACCGACTGGGAGGAAGCGGGGATCACACCGGCGAAACTTGGGGAGATCTGCCGACAGCTGCGCGAGGCAGTGGGTCTCGACTTCGGTCTGGGCTTAGAGAAGAAGGGCTACGACTCGTGGACCCTCGACGAGTGCCTGGAGATCGCGCCGATCATCGACGAGCTGGGGTTTCTGTTCTTCGAG
>JAYZCA010000398.1:0-3769 GCA_036339235.1 Candidatus Latescibacterota bacterium
GGTGCGCTGGGGCAACTACGCGGGGACGTTTTACGGTTTCGGGATTCCGGCGCTGTTGCACGCCGACAACGTTCGGGTCTATGCCCTGTCAGCGATGGCAGCAACCCCTGCGGGCGGATACCTGGCGTACCGACTGAGTGACGGTCGCCGCTTCGGCAAGGGCGAGGCCGACCTGATCACCACCGGCGCTTGGGTTGGAGCCCTCTACGGTCTCGCCGTGCCCTACCTTGCCTACGCCGACGAGGACTACTGGCGCCTCTACCTGGCCAGCTCCATGGCGGGCGTGCCCGCCGGAGCCTTTTTGACAGAGAGGCTCCTTCGGGACCGCCGCCTCAACCGGGGACGGGCGCATCTAATCACCCTCGGTGGGTTCATGGGAGCTTTTGAGGCCCTCAGCGTCGTCGATCTGGTCGATGACGACGCGCCGGAAAGGGCCTACGTGTGGGCTGCCTGCGTTGGTGCCCCGTTTGGCGCCTGGATCGGATACCGGGCGACCGAAGGCCGACGGCACACCCTCGGCCGCGCTCGTATGATCAGTGTCGGAGCCTACGCCGGCGGACTCGTCGGGAGGGGAGTCCAGGTCGTGGCCCTCGACCTGGGCGGCCGGGCTCGCACGCTGTCGGTTATGGTAGGTTCGATCATGGGACTCTGGTTTACCGACCGGCTCACGGACGACTGGGGTCAGGACGTGACCACAGGCTCGTCGTCCGAGGGACTTCGCGTCGAGTTGCCTTCTCCTGCCGCTCTGTTCACTTTCGGAATTGCCGCCGCACGTGGCCCGGCCCGCACTCCACTACCTCCGGTTCAGCTCCTGCGAATTTCGTTCTGAGGCGACGTCACGTCAGTCGACATTCGCCAGCCAGATATCGAACATGATCGTCGCGCCTCCGGGGATAGGCCCGGTGCCCCGCTGCCCGTATCCCATGTCCGGAGGGATGATCAATCGTCCTCGTGCACCTTCCAACATCAGCGCGATGCCCTCGTCCCAGCCCTGGATGACGACGCCCTGACCGAGGACGAAGCGGAAGGGCGCGCCGCGGGGATAGGAACTGTCGAATACGGTGCCGTCCTCGAGCATACCGGTGTAGTGGACGGACACGAAGCTCCCCCGACCGGCACGTCTGCCAGCACCGGCCGTCAGTTCGATGTAGACCAAGCCGCTGGCGGTGATGACCGTGTCGCCAGCCGCCAGGCTCTCAGCGTCGTAGATGACGGCAGCGTTGGGAATTTCGTCAGCGGTGGGACTGTCGTCGCCGACGACCGAATCGTCTGGGCCGGTGGAGTTGTCGTCGTCGCCACAGGACCAGGTGCCAGCCAGCGCCACCAGCAGGACGCCGAGAACCGTACGAATCAGCCCTTTCATCAGATCCCGATCCCGTAAATACGCACGACCCAACCGCTCGTGGCGTCGCAGTAGGCCAGCTCGCCACTCCCCCAGTCGCACAGCCCGTGGGGTTGTGGCTCCGAGTCAGGCACCTCGATACGCTCCAACTCGTGACCGTCGGCGACGTCGAGGTGGACGATGACTCGATCTGCGGTGTGTACGACCCAGACACCTCTCTCCGTCCGTACGACGCCATGGGCTCTGCCGTAGGGAACCGGGATGGAGTGAATGACCTCCCAGTCGGCGGTGCGCACCTTCGTCAGCGTCTTCTGCTTCAGCGTCGTAATCCACAAATGTCCTGGTTCGATGTGGTCGTAGCCGATCCCGTGTACGCCGCCGCCACCCGGTACCGGACGGCGCATCAGAGTCTGGCCGTTGTCGGGATCCACCTTGAGGACGACTCCGGCACCCGCCTCGGCGTCGGCGGGTCGAGACGGCCGCCACAGTGTGGAGGGACCGTTCGAGGCCACCCACAGGGCGTCCTCCCCGCGGGCCAGCCCGCTTGTGTTGGAGCCGTCCGTCGGGATCTCCTGCCGACGAAAGGTGACACCGTAGTCACCATGGCCGGGGCCAGTCGCATTGTTTTCGGGTTCGGCGATGTCGACGAGAGCCAGGCGGTCGGAGATCTGATCGGAGATCCACAACCCGTCGTCGACGCGCTCCAGGGCGTTGGGTACTCCGTAGGGTGCACGAAACAATTTTTCGAATGCGGCCATGGTTCCCCAGGGTAAAGTGTCGTGGATCAGCGGGGCTGCTGTTCGTTCAGCCGTTGCTGGTGGGCTTGCACGGCAGCGCGCACGCGTTTGCCGTCCCAGCGCTCGAAGCGGTCGAACTGTCCGGCAGCCCCCTCTTTGATAGGCAGATTGTCCACCGCCGTGTAGCAGCAGATGAGCGCCCACCGCGGATCCGGACTCGTATTCGGATCGGAGCGATGCAACGTATTGCTGTGGAAGAACAGTACCGTACCCGGCGACATCTCGCAGTAGACGAGCTCGAGGTGTTTTTCGATAACTTTCATGCGCTCCTGATCGGCGCCGGTCTGGCTCCCCGTCCTGCCGTGGTCGAGACGACCGAGGCGGTGCGACCCCTTCAGCACCTGCAGGCAGCCGTTGGCCTTGGATGCTCTGTCGACGGCGATCATGCAGCTGCCCATGTCAGGATACAGGAACGCACCGTACCAGTAGCCGAAGTCCTGATGCCACTCCCAGGCGCCGCCGGTACGCGGCTCCTTCATCATCATCTTGTGGTGATAGTGGTAGAGTTCGCCCCCCAGCAGCTGCTCGAGGGGCTCGACGATGCGGTCGTGCCGGGCGTAGGCACGGTAGGCGTCCTCCCCGTCCAGGTTGTAGCGCAGCGACAGCCGGCTCACCCGACCCTCAACGTCGAGGTGTTCGCGGGCGTTCTCGGACAGCTCGTGATCGCCGTGTGCGACGCGCAGCAGCCGCTCCATGTCAGGCGCCGGGAGATAGTCCTCCAACATCAGGTATCCATCTCGATCGAAGGCGGCCGTCTGCTCGGCGGTGAGTGGTGGTGTCATGCGCCTTGCACACGGGTCGGGGCGCCGGTGCGGGCCGATTCCCACGCCGCCTCGGTCAGTTCGATGACGCGCAGGCCACACTCGGGGGGCACCTGCACCGTATCGCGGCCGAGGATGGCGTCGAAGAAATTTCGATCCGGTGTCGATGCTTCGGGCAGTCCTTCGGGGTCCACCACCTCGTCGGCACCGGCGGCCTTGTAGATGAGCTTGCCGTTGCGGATGTAGACGACGGCCTTCGTGCCCCAGATCGTGATGTCCTCCCACATGCCACCCACCGGAGAATTGCCGACGACGGAGAAGTTGCCCAGTGCACCATTGGTGAACTTCAGGGTCAGGGCGGAGTTGATGTCGACTTCAGAGTCGAAGTTTTCCAGGAAGGCCTGTACTTCGGCCACGCCAAGTCCCGTCATCCACAGAACGATGTCGAGCAGGTGGCTGCCCGAGTCGTTCAGCTGGCCGCCCCCGGACAGCGACAGCTGCTGCCGCCACTTCCCCTGCGTGCCCAGATACCAGCATTGGTCCTGGAGGGCGGAGATAAACTGGATGTCCCCAATCTCGCCGGACTGGACCTTGTCGCGTACGAAGCGGTACGCCGGCTGCAGATGACGCTGGTAGGAGATCATCAGGATGCGGTCGGCTTGCTCGGCTTTGGCGATGACCTGATGGGCGTGTTCGACGGTGCAGACCATCGGCTTTTCCGTGAGCACGTGCAGCCCCTTGTCGAGGCAGGCCATGATCTGTTCGAAGTGTGTTGTGTGAGGCGTCGAGATCTGCACGGCGTCCAACTCGACGTCGGCCAGCATCTGACGGTAGTCGGAAAACTCGGGCAGATCTCGTGCACCGGCATT
>JAYZCA010000399.1:0-25247 GCA_036339235.1 Candidatus Latescibacterota bacterium
CGGTCTGCAGTTGACGATGGACACGGCCGATATCCACGACTGGAAGATCGACCACATCTATCTGAGTTCAGGGCTGGGTTCCCGTCTCACCTCTGCTGCCATCATCAGGGACGTCGGCTTCCGTACCGACCCGCCGCGCCCGGAGGGGGCCTGGGATCACTCCGACCATCTCCCGGTACAAGCTGACCTGGACTGGCCCTGATCCCGCTTGAGATTCCTGTGTGCTTGCCACTGTTACACGCGGTACCTTATCGGTTAACGTCATGCCCATGCCCGCCCGACATCTCTGGTCCCAGATCCAGAAGCAGCTGCACGGCCGTACCGAGCCGGAGCAGTTGCGTGTCCTGCGCGGCCACCTCGACAACCTGCACGACGAGTGGAAGGGACCGTACAAGGATCTGCGGGACCGCCTGCGCCGGCAGGTGAGCCGCCTCGAGGGACACGACGCAGTACGTTCGAGAGCCGGACAGCACGACCCCTTCCACGTCAAACGGCAGGGCGAAGCCACGATCGTCTTCGCCGGCGCCCCGAACGCCGGCAAGTCGGCCCTCGTTCGGGCCCTCACCGGGGCGGCAACCATCGTTGCCGACTATCCATTCTCCACGCCACACCCGGTGCCCGGCATGCTCGCCGGTGAGGGCGGCGCTCTGCAGCTGGTCGACACACCCCCCGTCGTGTCCGGACTGGCCGCCGGCGAGGGCCCGGGTCGGCCCCTGCTGCACCTTCTGTCGATTGCCGACGCCCTCGCCCTCGTCGTCGATGTGACCGACGATCCGGTGGCCAGCGCGCAAGTCGTCTTCGATGAACTGGAAACGACTGGTGTGCAACCTGTCGCCGGTCCTGTGGCGACCGTGTTCAGCCCCAAAGGCAAGGGGGGTGTAAAGTTTACGGGTCGACCGCTGGAGCGGAGTGACGAACAGGAGGCACGGACACTCGTGGAGGCAGCCCACGTCGAGCATGCCGAAGTCGCAGTACGCACGGACTTCGACGCCGGACAGCTGCGCGACCAGCTGGACGGCGACATCCTGCTGCCCGTCGTCCTGGTGGCCACCGCGGCACAGCGCCCGGATGGCGACACCGGACTGCAGGCCTTGCGCTCCCATTGGCCCCACCTGCCCGCTCTCACCGTCGACGCCGGGCAGCCGGAGTCCCTAGCGCCTTTGCGAAAGCTTCTGCTCGATGCCCTGGGACGCATGCCGGTGCGGCTCCTCGAACGGGCTGCCGACGACGCGGCAGCCACGACGGTGCTGGTCCCTCTGGCCAGTGACGTCGCCGCCGTCGCCGCCAAGGCCGGCAGCCAGGGGCGTGTCAAGGGGGCACGGATCTGGGGAGCATCCGTTGGTCGTGTGGGCCTGACAGTCAGCCTGCGGCACATCGTCGACGCCGGAGACGGTGTCCTTCTCGCGTAGATCCGGAGTCCCCGTGTTTCACCCCCAACACGTGCTCGAACAGTTCCGCCGGGATGACGCTCTGCGCAGGCTCGCCGAGGAGCGCGCCGCCCCTTGGCGCGCCCTGTCGGTCGATGCGTTGTGGGATCTCGTCTTCGGCAACACCCTGCCGCGTTCGTGGATGGTGTGGTCGGATGGGCCGTGCCCGACGTGTGGTGACGAGGTCAACATGTACGACTGGGTGATGACTCCCTTCGAGCGGCCGTGGAAACTGACCTGCCCGCGCTGCGGCGACATCTTTCCGAAGAACGATTTCCATGCCTTCTACCGTTCCGGTCTCGATGTGGCCGGCGTCTTCGATCCGGCTCACGCCGATCGCAGCCTCCTGTTCAACACCGATCATCCCGACGCCGACGATCCCCTCAACGCCTTCGGCGTCGATGACGGCCACGGTTTCGTCAACGACGACGGCGACCGTTGGCGCTTCGTCGCCACCTGGCTCGTCTACGGGCAGTGGAAGGGACTGGTGTGGACGGGTATCGAGCGCCTCGCCGAGGCCTTCGCCGCCACCGGAGACCTCGAGTACTCCCGACGCGCCGGCGTGCTGCTGGATCGACTCTCCGACGTCTACCCGACCTTCGATTATTCGCGGGAGGGTTTCGTCTACGAAAAGCCAGGCAACCGCGGCTATCTGTCCAACTGGCACGATGCCTGCGCCGAAGTCCTGTCTCTGACCGTCGCCTACGATCGCGTGCGCGATGCGCTGAGCGACGACGAGGAGCTGGTCACCTTCCTGGCCCATCGTGCCTCGCGTTTCGACTTGCCCACACCGAAGGACTCGGGGGCGCAGATCTGCCGCAACATCGAGCAGCGCATACTGCAGGATACCCTCGACCACATAGATAGGGTCGAGTCGAACTTTCCCACGACGGAGATGGCCGTCATCCTCATCGAAGCCATACTGCGAGGTGAGGGCGGGATGGAGCATATCCACAGACTGTTCGACGACGCCATCTCCCGAGCCACCGCCGTCGATGGCCTCTCGGGCGAGAAGGGACTGAGCGGTTACGCCTGCATCGCGCCGCGAACTCTCGCTCACTACCTTGCCCTTTTCGCCCGCGCCCGCCCTGGATTTCTCGACGAGATCTTCGCCCGCTATCCTGCCCTGCACGATCTCTACCGTTTCCACATCGACACCTGGGTCGGCACGCGCTTTTACCCGAATGCCGGCGACTGCGGCGCCTGGACCACGACCTCTCCCACCTATGCCGCCGTCCCTTTCACGACCGACGGCGGACCGACGATGGCTCCGTCGATGTTCACCTTCTTCTGGCAGCTGTACGAGACCACAGGTGACGTCACCTTCGTGCAGGTTCTCCACCATGCCAACGGTGCTTCCTCAGAGGGATTGCCTCACGACGTGTGCTGCGCCGACCCCGCCGCGCTGCAGCGCCAGGTCGATGAGGTGATGACGATCCACGGCGGCCTGACGCGCCAGCCTTCGGTAAACAAGCGAGAATGGCACCTGGCTATCCTGCGGGGAGCTGACCAGGAGCTGGGACCGGTGGCCTGGCTCGACTACGATTCCGGCGCCATGAACAGCGTCTACGCCTACCGCCTCGATCCGTCGGTGCGTGGTCGCGGCGCCCACAGCCACGCCGATGGCATGAACCTGGGACTCTTCTACCGCGGCGTGGACCTGATCCCGGACCTTGGATACCCGCCCGTCAACTTCGGCGGCTGGTCGTCGCCGCAGGCCGAGTGGTACAAGATGTCGGCGGCGCACAACACCGTCGTCGTCGACGGGCTCGACCTGGCCAACGCCGCCGGCCAGACCTTGTGGTGGCACGACGGCGAGCATGTGCGCGGCATCTCGGTGTCGGCGCCGGGACTCATCGACGGCGCAATCTTCGAGCGCTGTCTCGTCGTCGTCGACACGGGGGAGGCCGACGCCTACATCGTGGATGTGTTCCGCGTGCGGGGGGGGGCCGATCACACGCGTTTCCTGTTGGGCCCCTGCGGTAACCTGGAGACGACGGGGCTCGACCTGGTGCCGGCGCCCGACTATGGGCATGACACGCTGATGCGCTCCTTCCGGTCCGATGCCGCGCCGTCGGAGGGCTGGGTGGCGGACTGGTCTCTCGACGACCGCACCGGCCTGGCTCCGCCAGGGTCCGCCGTGCACCTGCGCTACACGGACGTGTCCCGCAGCGTCGAGGTGGGGATCTGCGAGTCTTGGGCCTGTTACGGCAGCTACCACGACAAGGACGAGGTGTGGCTGCAGCGCTGTTGGCTGCGGCGGCGCGCCGGGGCCGATTTGTCGTCGACCTTTGCCGGTGTCCTCGAACCCTACGAAGGTCGGCCGGCGGTAGTCTCCGTGAGCCGCATCGACGCGGGCGACGGTCAACGTGCCGACGAACCGATTGAACTCCATATCGAGCTGGCCTCCGGAAGCCACGATCGCGTTCTCGTTACAGCCGGTGGTGGCGTCTCGGTCGAACGGGACGGCGTCGAGCGGACGCGGTAGCCCTTGCGCCGCTGGCGGCACGTGCCCGCAGCAAGTACCGTTCATGAGAATTCACCCCTGCAGTTGAGGGATCATGTTCGCGGAGAATGACGCCGCCGGCGCCGACGATCTGTTTGATGACGAGCCACGAAGCCACGAGCTGCTTGGCCACGGCTTGGCGGACGCCAAACCGTCGTCCAAGGCCCGCGCGCTCCAATGCTCTCGTTGTGGCAAGGAATTCCTGACAGAGGAGGAGATTCTCTTCTGCAACGCCTGCGGTTCCCCTCTGCATGCTGCGGGGACCGTGAATACGGTGAGCGTCGTACTGGCAGAGGACGCCAGCGTCTCAAGGCGCAAAATAGCGGCGATGCTCAAGCGTCTGGGATGCCGGATGACGGAGGCGCTCAATGGGCTGGCGAGGGCGTTGACCTCGCCAGCCAGGTGAAACCCCATCTCGTCATCCTCGATCTGCATATGCCGGAAATGAGCGGCATGGAAGCCCTCGACGCCCTGCGAGCTGATCCCGCTTTCGAAAAGACCACGATCGTCATACTCACCGCCGAAGCCGATGCCAGCTTCGTGCGCGATGCCCTGGCACGCGGCGCCAACGACTACATCCGCAAGGACTCTTCGCCGACCGAGTTGCAGGAACGGATCAACAAGCACGTTCAGAACATCCGCTCGCAGACCTGATCGCGAGTACTCGGGCATGGCTACCGACGATACCACGTCGCGCGCCGAGCAGCTGGCTCAGGGGCTGTATCCACACCAGGTGGAGGGCCTCGCTTTCCTCCTGGGCCGGCGGCGCTCGATCCTGGCCGACGACATGGGCCTGGGCAAGACGCGGCAGTCCGTGCTGGCCATGACCCACGCAGAACCGGACGGGCCCTGGCTCGTCATCTGTCCGGCATCGGTGAAACGCAACTGGGAACGGGAGATCCACATCGTCCTGCCCGACGCGGCCGTTGACATCGTCGGCCCACAGCCGCCGCCTGCCCCGGGCGACACCGGCTGGGTCATCGTCAACTACGATCTTCTCAAACGGCACCTCGAAACGCTGCTCACCCATCCCTGGCGGGGCCTGGTGTTCGACGAGGCTCACTACCTGAAGAACCACACATCGCTGCGCTCGAAGCTGTCGACCCGCCTCATCAGCCAGACGCCAGATGACCCCGTCGTCCACGTCCTCACCGGCACGCCCCTGACGAACCGTCCCCGCGACCTGTTTCCCCTGCTGCAGCTCGTCGACCACTCCCTCGGACGCTCATTCTTCGGTTTCGCCAAGCGTTACTGCGCCGCCGAGAAGAACGATTACGGCTACTGGGTCACCACCGGCGCCAGCAACCTAGAGGAGCTGGCTGTACAGCTGCACGGCATCATGCTGCGTCGGCGCAAGGAGGAGGTCCTCGACCTACCACCCAAGATGCGCTCTTGGATCGACGTCGACATTCCAGACAAGGCGCGCGAGGCACTCAACGAGGCGGTACGCGCCTTTCTCGGGGATGGCAGCACCGAGGCTGAGCGCGATGCCCGCGGCCGGCGCCGTGGCATCGGCCAGCTGTCGTCGGCGCGACGCAAGCTGGCGTCGGTGAAGGCGAAGCACACGCAGGAGTTCGTGCAGGGTGTCGTCGACCAAGGTGAGAAGGTGCTCGTGTTCTCCGGCTTCACGAACCCGATCACTCGCTTCTCCCGCCACTTCGGCGACGCCGCCGTGACCGTCTCGGGGAAAACACCGATCGAGGCGCGGCAGGGCCTGGTCGACCGCTTCCAGAATGACGACGAGGTACGTGTCTACATCGGCCACATCCATGCCGGCGGCATCGGCGTCAACCTGACGGCGGCGCGGCAGGTAGTGTTCAACGACCTCGACTGGGTCCCTTCCAACCACTGGCAGGCGGAGGATCGCGCCTACCGCATCGGTCAGACCGGGACGGTGAATGTCACCTACATGGTGGCAGGAGGTACCATCGAGGAATTCGTGCGCACCGTGCTGCAGCGAAAGGCCCGCATCGTCGACGATCTCGTCGAAGGTCGGTCTCTCGGAGCTGACCTCGACGCCGACGTGCTCGGCGAGCTGCGACGCATGCTGAAACGCCTGGAGGGGCGTTTCGAGGCGCTGCGCGGCGGTGACGTCAGCGAGGAGGAACTGACGGGCGTGTTGCGCGCCGCCAGTATCGAGTACATCGACGAGCAGCAGCTGGGCGAGTCGGCGCGCGAAGCACTCGTGCCCATATCGGAGAGCGCCATCAGGGCGCTGGCTTCGGTCCTGTCTGGGCCGCAGCGCGCCATCTACCGCGTTGCCAGCTCGCGCGACGCGAGCGTATCCTACACGGTGGAAGTCGTGGGCGCTGATATCACCTGCGATTGCCGCGGCTTCCACTACCGCGGTGCCTGCACTCACGCGCGGGCGCTCAAACAAGCCCTCGTCGCCGGGGATGATCCCCCCGAAGGCTACGAGCCGATCAACGCCTGAGAAAGGTTACACTCCATGCCCACTGCCGCCATCGACGCCACCGGCCTGCGCCGCCTGGACCGCGACCACTGCTGGCATCCCCTGTTCCAACACAGTCAACTCGACTCAAGTACGGAGTTAACGGTGTTCGATCGCGGCGAGGGATGTACGTTGTACGACGCCGACGGACAGGCCTATCTCGACGCCGGCGGCGGCCTGTGGAACGTCAACGTCGGCTACGGCCGCCACGAGATCGCCCACGCCGCTTTCGAGCAGCTGCAGCGCCTGCCCTACTACCCGCACTCACAGATCAACGAGCCGGCGACGCTGCTGGCGGCCAGGCTTGCCGAGTTGTTGCCCGGCGACGCGGTCCACGGCGACCTGACGCGCGTGTTCTTCACCAATTCAGGCTCCGAGGCCAACGAGACCGCCTTCAAGATCGCCCGCCAGTGCCAGCGGCAGCGGCACGTGGGGCAGAATCGCTACAAGATCATCGCCCGCTACCAGGGGTATCACGGCTTCACGATGGGCGCCCTGTCGGCGACTGGCCAGGTCGGTCGCCGGACACCATACGAACCGCTGGTCCCCGGTTTTCTGCACGTCGACCCGCCCTATTGTTATCGCTGTCCCCTCAAGCTGTCCTACCCGACCTGCGGGATCGCCTGTGTCGACGAGTTTGACGAGATGATCCGGCGCGAAGGTCCCGAGACGGTGGCCGCCGTCGTCGTCGAACCGATTATCGGCGGCGGAGGTGTCATCGTCCCCCCCGACGACTACCTGCCCCGCCTGCGACAGATCTGCGACCGCCACGACGTTCTTCTCATCGTCGACGAGGTCATCACCGGCTGGGGTCGGACGGGCAAGCTCTTTGCTTGCGAACACTGGGACGTGGTCGCCGATATCGTGGTCACGGCGAAGGGCATCACCTCTGGCTATCTGCCACTCGGGGCGACGATCGTCACCGACGAGATCTTCGCCGCCTTCCAGGGAACACCAGGAGACGGCCGTGAACTGGCCCAGGTCTGCACCTACGGCGGCCACCCGCCCTGCTGCGCCGCGGCACTGGCCAACATCGATATCCTGCTGAGCGAGCGTCTGTGGGAAAATGCCGCCGACGTCGGGGCCTATCTGCTGGCTGGCCTGCAGGGGCTGGAATCTCCCCTCGTCGGCGATGTCCGCGGCATCGGCTTGATGTTGGCGGTGGAGCTGATCGACGGTTCCGGTTCCCTGTTGGATGGGGGGCGCACGTCGAAGATCAAGGCGGCGCTGAAATCCGCCGGCGTACTCGTGGGTCAAATGAGCCACGCCGTCCTCGGTCCCAACAGCGTGCTCTGCCTGTCGCCGCCCCTCATCCTGACACGGGGCGAAGCGGACCGGATCGTCGACGCTTTCCGCACAGCGCTGCCGGCCGGGGAATGAAGGCCCCGCGGGTCAGCCGTAACCCAGTTCTTCCAGCTGATCCTCGTCGAATCCCATGAAGTGGGCGATTTCGTGGACGAGGGTGATCTCCAGTTCGCGCTCCAGTTCGACCTGATCCTGGAAGTCGGTTTCCAGCGCCGCCTGGTAGATCCGGATCACCGTCGGCAGATCGCCGAAGTCTTCCACGTGCTGCTCCGGCAGCGGCGTCCCGGTGAACAGACCGTAAACGTAGGTCTCCGGATCGCCGTACATCTCGTCCATCAACTCGGGCGTCGGCCAGTCGTCGATGACGATGGCCACGTTGTCCATGGCCTCACGGAAGACCTCGGGAATGCGCGACAGAGCGCGCTCCACGAGCCCTTCGAAGCGTTTGCGGTTCACCCCCCTTCTCCCTTCACTTGTTACCCCCGTTCAGGAGGCGTGTTCCGACATGACACAGGATCCCAGTCCACCCACTCCCTACCCTGCTTCTCTCAGCGTCGACTACCCCGATCGCCAGCTCGATCGTCTGTCTTCGCTACTGCGCGTAATCTGGGCGATCCCCGGCATCATCCTGCTCGCCCTGCTCAGCGGCAGTGGCGGGGAAAGCGAGGAAGGCTCCTTTTCCTTCGACGGCAGCAGCAGCCTGGTATTTCTCCCCACCGTGCTGACCCTGCTCGTGCTGCGCAAGTATCCCCGCTGGTGGTTCGACTGGAATGTGGCGGTCACCTGTTTTAGTTACCGCGTCTCATCCTTCTGTCTGCTGTTACGCGACGAAATGCCCGCCCTCGAGGAGGAGCAGAGCGTCCACGTGCATGTCGAGCCTCCGGATGCGAGCCGTCTGCATCGCCTGTTGCCCCTGGTCAAATGGCTGCTGGCCCTGCCGCACATCGTCATCCTCCTCGTGCTGACCATCGCCGTCTTCATCGTCGCCGTCTGCGCCTGGGTCGCCATTCTCTTTACCGGTCGCTACCCGCGCTCGATGTTCGACTTCAACGTCGGTGTCCTGCGCTGGTGGTTGCGCGTGTCCGCATACGCCTTCCTGCTCACCACCGATCGCTACCCGCCCTTTTCGCTGGCCGAGTAGGCATTGCGCTTGTCGACGGTCCGGCTGTGCCTTGCAATCCTGCTGCTCGCCCACACGGGCTGTCAGCGCCCGGGACGTCTCATCGACGCGGTGTCGCAGACCATCGACGCCGTCGAGGCCGACCAGCGGTCCGAAGTCTTCCGCCGGCCCAACGACCCGCCCTACGGTCCGACACTCATCCTTCCAAGCGGCCTGCGTCTTGAAGACCTGGCACGCGATGCCACTCTCACCGACAGCTACCCGGATCCGGCGGCACTGCCCTTCGGCGGCGGGCGGCGCGTGCACTATCAGCCGCCCGGGTATTTTATCGATATCCCATCTCTGTCTCAGGGAATCCGCGGCGCCCGCGCCAGCCGCAATTTTTCGCTCGACGAGTACGTACGGCTGCCGGACCGCAACGGCGACCGGCACTGCTACGTGGATCCGCAGATCGCCCAGCATGTGCAGGATCTGCGCGACGCATGGGGCGGACCGCTGATCCTCAACTCCACCTTCCGCAGCCCGCGCTACAACGCCGCCATCGGCGGCGCCTTCTTCAGCCGTCACATGTACGGCGACGCCCTCGATGTGGCCGTACCGGACAGACGCCGCGCCCAGGACTTCTACAACCTGGCCCTGGCCATCGGGGTGAACTTTGTCGACGCCTTCAGCAACACGGTCGCCGCCGACGGCAGCGGCTGGGTCCACATCGACGACCGCGGCTTCTAGGCCCTAGGCCATTGTTTTCAACGCAGCACGGTGAGTCGCCGTAACAGACGGATGCGACCGACGGCCAGTTCGTAGAAGTAGATACCGCTGGCCGCCGGTTCTCCGGACTCGTCTCGTCCATCCCACACGGCGCGGTAGATCCCCGGCGCCGCTGCCTGCTCGAACAGGCGGCGTACAAGGCCGCCGGTGATCGTGCGGACCTCGAGCGTCATGAACTCTCCGGCAGTCAGCGACACGTCCAAGAGGGACACGTTGAAGTCGATCACGGTATTGCCGTTGAAGGGGTTCGGGAAGTTCTGCGCCAGCGAGAAGTCCACTGGCAATCGCGGGTCGAAATTCAACGGCGGATCCCAGTCGACGAGGCCCGTCATGCCGGTCGCGACTGCCACCAGCTCCGCCGTCCCCCACCAGTTTCGCGCCACATCCAGGCGCTGGTCGGTCTCGTTGACGACGAGGATCTGGGGCTCGCTGACGACGTTCAACTGCACAACCGAGGGCACACTGAAGCCCTGGACCGACAACACGGTGTCGACGCCGGTGAATACGTTGGCGCGGACGCGAGGATTGGCGCTGCGCGTACGCAGCGCGACACGGTACCCCGACCATTCGTTGCCTTCCAGCGTCAGGGACCTGGTCAGCTCGACACGCGCTCCCTCACCGGTCCCCGACAACTCTGTACCCAGCACAGAACCGCTCGAGCGCTCCCGTAGCCACAGATCGTAACCGTCGATCGCGGTGCCGTTGCCGATCAATTCGCTGTTCGCGAGAAACACCTCGCCGTCAGCACGCACAAAGCCGTGTCCCCCGTTGTCACGCAGCCGCACGTTGTCGGCGATGACGGCATCACCGCCGATGGCGGTCACGCCGTTGCCACCGACGCCCTCCACGGTGACGCCCAGCAGGCGGATGCGTCCTTCCAGATCGAGCAGACTGATGCCGTCTCCCACCGTGTTGCGCACGGTGACGTCGGTCAACGTCAGGCCACGTGAGCCACCGCGCACGACGATGGCATCCTGCGCGTGCTCGATCGACGTCGATCCGAGAGACAACAGGCCACTGGACGTCGTCGACAGTCCGATCCAGTCCCCCGGGGCCGGGACGGGGACGGCCGACTCAAATCGGGATGTCGCCCCGGATGAACTCAGCGTGCCGTCGACGACGATCTCGATACGTCGCCTGTCGTCGCCGGTACCCCGGCCATCGGCGCCGATACGCACCACGGTGCGTGGCGCCAGGTTGACGCTGGCGCCGGCGACAATGGTCACGTCACCGATGATCTGCATTGTATCTCGCCAGGTCTGCCTGCCCGTCAGACGGCCGGCGCGACGCCGATCGCCGAGGACCAGGTCGGCGGAGAAGCCGGCGCCGGCACGGCGAATATCGTTGATGCTGACCCCGTTGATCGCGGGGTTGCTCAGCGGCGCGTACTCGGTGAAACGCATGCCGTCGAAGACGTCGGTAGCGTCGCCCAGATTGCCGGCGTGCAGCGCGCGGAAGTCGTCATTCTTTGAGTAGTAGTCGAGGTTGTCCTGACCCAGATCCGGCGCCACCAGGGTACCGGCGGGATAACCAGCGTCGTTGTAGAGACCGTCGGCGCAGACCAGGTCGACGACCTTGCCGTGTTCGTTGTCGTTGTTGGGCACGGCCGGATCCACGTGCCAGACGAGCACGCCGTCGGCGGGCAGGTGCCGTTCGTAGTAGCTGCCGGCAGCGGCGCGGTGCTCGACGAGGAGATAGTCACCGTCGGCAAGGGGAAGTTGGTAGACGCTGCCACCGGTGTTGACGTCGCCGAGGAAGACGTCCTCGATGGAGGCTGTGAGAACGACGAGCCGCTCGTTGTCGACGCCGAGCCAGCCGAGTCGCTTGCGGCTCCAGGCACACAAGGGTGTGGGGCCGCCGCGATCATCCCAGCCGCGGGCACCATGGCCCATCAGCCCCCAGTAGCCGATGCCGGCGGAGTCGTCGTTCAGGTCGATGATGCCGCCCCGAATGTTATCCCGGTCATAGAGGTCTGGAAGGCCGAAGACATGCCCCATCTCGTGGGCGATGATCCCCACCGCGTCGGCCAGATTCATACCCCGCTGAAGCGTTCCGCCGGGTGTCGAACTTGTCAATACCTGGGGGCACTGACGGCACGGTCTTTCGGAGACATCGGCCCGTACGGCGATACGTCCCCCCAATCTGGCGGCGTCGCTGGTGAAGTGCGACACATCGAGCCCGAGCAGAGCCACACCATCCGCATCGCCGACGATGAACCCCGACGGTGTCGACTGCGTCACCAGCAACAGCAGGTCGACGAAACCGTCGTCGTCGCCGGAGTTCGGGATGCCATCGGGTCCGTCGTTGTCGAAACGGCCGAAATCGACGTCGAGGTCTGCCGCGTCCAGGATTTCACGCGTGAAGCGGCCGAAGTCCCCGTGACCCGTGTCGCTGTCCGACAGGTAGCGTTCGGTGGGACCTACCGACACGTAGGTCCGCGGCAATACCTCGCCCGTGAGGGCGAACTGCCCGCTGGACATCTCTTCAAAGAAGTGCGTGAGACTACCGGGTATGGCGGGATCGAACAACTGGCCGGCGAAGGCGGGCACCGTCGATGGCCCGCTCTCGCCCTGAAAGCGCGCGAAAATGACCAGGGCGTGCAGTTGTCCCCGCGATGCCAGAGCCGCTGTAGCGGCAGGGCGCAACGCGGGCCCGGCACACTCGACATCGGCCGCCATCGCCTGCAGGACGGGTGTCAGCAAGCAGACTGTCACGACAAGATTGCGCAGGGGGGGTATCATATCGCTAGTATACACACCGATGAAGACTCCAACCTACCCTGGCCTCGCCCTGCTGGCCGCCTGTGTGATCGCCGCTGCTCTTCCGGCCGACGCTCGCCTCCTGTCCTTCGCCGCCGGCTCCCTGTCCGGCCCCCGGCTGTCCACCGGCGACTGCGATGGCGACGGGACGGTTGACGGCGCCCTGGCTGGAAGCCTCAGCGGGCGGGTCGACGAGCCGGCAGCCTTGCGCTCGGCCCGCGTGGACTGGTACGCCGCCCCCGGCACCCCATCCGTAGCCTCCAGCGAACTCAACGTCGCCGACGACATCGCCCATGCCGACCTCGATGGTGACGGTCGTGATGAGATCGTCGTCGTCGGCGCCCATGACTGGCATGTCCTACACCTCGTCAACGGCCTCCTGCGGGAACGCGCCTCAGGAACCACCACCGCACCCCTCTGGCGTGTCGCGGCCGCCGACATCGATGGGGACGGCCGGGACGAACTTGCCCTCGTCACCCTGCGACGCGGGCTCGTGGACGAGGTTCCCCGTGCTGCGGTGGAACTCGTCGCCGTCGTTATGACGCCGATGGGCGTCACGCTGAGCGTTCTCGACACCTGGAGTGTTGACGCGCACGTGGGTGACGTGTGTTTCGCCCCCGCCGCGGACGGGCCCGTCCTCATCGTCGAGACCGGTGCCGAGGAGGTTGGCGGCCGACTGCACAGACTGTCCACGACGGGCGGTCTCCTGCGCGAGGAGGGGGTAGTCATCGCCGGCACCGAGAGGCTGCGCATCCTGAGCCTGTCCGCCGTCGACGTCGGCCAGCGGACGCTGGTGAGCTTGGGAGACGTGACGGGGAGGATCCGCCTCGTCGAATGGCGCGGGGAAGGCCTGCGGTCCTACGGTGTTGTCCCTCTCGCCGGCGCCGGTGCGGCGCTGGCAGGATCTGTCGGCGACGACGCGCAGATGTGGATCGCCCCTTTCCGTCCAGGAGACCCGCTCGGCTGGTGGTCTCCGGTGGACTTCCGATGAAAGCCTGATGCCCGAACTGCCCGATGTCCTCGCCTACCTGACCGGATTGCAGCGACAGATCGGCGGCCGCAGGATCGACGCCATCCAGCTGCGCAGTCCCTTCCTCGTGCGCACCTTCGAGCCCAAGCTCGACACCGCCGTCGGTCGGCGCATCGTCGGCTTCCGCCGACTCGGCAAGCGCATCGTCTGGGCACTGGAAGACGACCTGTTCCTCGTCATCCATCTGATGATCGCCGGCCGCTTCCACTGGAAGAAGACTGGCACCAGGCCCACGCGGAAGATCGACCTGGCCGCCTTCCACTTCGACAGCGGCACGATGCTGCTCACCGAAGCCGGATCGAAGAAGCGCGCCTCCCTCCACGTCGTGGATGGAGAGTCGGGCCTGGCCGATCACGACCCCGGCGGCCTGGAGGTCCTCGAAGCCGATCTCGACGCCTTCACCGAGGTGCTCAAGCGGCGTAATCATACCTTGAAGCGGGCCCTCACCGATCCGCGCCTGTTCTCCGGGATCGGCAACGCCTATTCCGATGAAATCCTGCACGCCGCCAGGTTGTCCCCGGTGAAATGGACGTCCCGACTCTCCGACGAGGAGGTGGCGAGCCTGTATGCGGCAACACGCTCTATCCTGACAGACTGGTGCACCCGGTTGCAGGCCGAAGCCGAAGTCGCGTTCCCGGAAAAGGTCACTGCCTTCCGCCCGGAGATGGCCGTCCACGGCCGCTACGGCAAACCCTGTCCGGTGTGCGCCACGGCCGTGCAGGAAATCGCCTACGCCTCGAACGAAACCAACTACTGCCCGCGCTGCCAGATCAAAGGCAAGGTGCTGGCCGACCGGCAGCTGTCGCGCATGCTGAAGGACGACTGGCCGAAGACGATCGAGGACCTCGAGGCGCACCGCGGTCTTACGAGCCCGGACGACGCTTGACGGCCGCCGTCGACGTGGCGGGTATCGGTCTGATCACGACCGACTACCTCTACCGAGTCCCCCGACTCCCCACGTTTGGTGGGTCCCTGCGTGCCTCCGGCTACGTCCGTGCCTGTGGTGGTCCGGCGGCCACGGCGATGGCCTGCCTCGCCAGGCTCGGAGCCGAGACACGCTTCGTCGGCAAGACAGGGGACGACGGAGAGGGCGATTTCGTCCTTGGCGAGCTGGTGCGCTTCGGAGTCGACGTGTCCTGCCTGCGACGCGGAACCGGCCACTCACGGGTGGCGACGGTCCTCGTCGACGAACATTCCGCCGAGCGCGGTTTCCTCTCGTGGCCCGAGTCGTTTCCGCCGCTGAGCGCCGCCGAACTGGCGCCGGAAGACGTGGCAGGGGCGGATATCGTCCTGATCGACGACGGCGACGAAGTGGGGCTGCAGGCGGCACGCTGGGCACGGCAGGCCGGCGCCGTGGTCGTCTTCGACGGCACCTGGCAAAGCGACCGACTCGACGACTTCCTCCCTCTCGTCGACCACGCCGTCGTCGGCGAGTTCTTCGCCCGGCGCTGGCTGCCCGGCGCCGACGACGACACGATCCTGCGGCGACTCACCGACCTCGGCGCCGGCACGGCGGTCCTTACCCTGGGAGAGCGGGGCTGCGTCGCTCTGCACGGGGGCGCACGGCTCAGCTGTCCCGCCTTCGACGTGTGCGTCGTCGACACCACGGGCGCCGGCGACGCCTTCCACGGCGGCTATATCGCTGCCCTGCTCGAGGGACTGGACCTGTCGGGGAGACTGAGATTCGCTGCCGCCACCGCCGCTCTCAACTGTCGGGCCTTGGGAGGTCAGAAGTCACTGCCGACACGGGAGGAAGTGGACGCGCTATTGCGTTGATCACGGTGCGCCTGGGGTTGCGGCACCACACCACGGCGCACTTTCTTGTCGTGTGCGCTGGCGGGAACAACCCGAGGACCAGTACGTCCCATGGGCAGTGGAACGAAGGGACTCGACAATGCGACATCGCATAACGATCACGCTACTGCTCGGCAGCCTGTGCAACGTTCTGTCCGCGTCGGCCCAGCCCATCGACCTGAAACTGATCTCTGCGCTCCCGGTATCAGGCCTCGACAACGCTCAACCTTCTGGTCTGTGCTGGGTCGACGGTAATCTTTACGCCGTCTCCGACCATCACGACCATACCATCTGCCGCCTCGAACTGCTCGAGGACGAGGCACACATCGAACCGTACATCACCTTCAACGCGCCGTGGTCGGGGTCCTGGGTTCGCGGTCTCGACTTCGAGGGACTCGCCTACCGCGATGGGTCGTTCTTTATCATCAGCGAAGCCACCTTCCGGGTGCTGCGCGTGCACGAGACGGGCAGCAGCCTTGCGTGGGTGACACCGAGCGTAGAGAAGGCCGGCTCCAAGGTCGGCCTGTTCAGCGAAAAGAACGCGCGCCTCGAAGGACTGGCGCTGCTCGGTGGAGGACGGGTCGTGCTGGCAGCAGAGCGTGCCCAACGGGGCCTGGTCGACGTCGTCCTCGATGAGGAAGGCAAGGCGCGCGTCTTTCCACTCGTGTGCGCTACGACCAGCCTCGCCATCGAGTCACCCCGGGAAGTCGACTTTTCCGACCTCTTCTTTGATGGCGAGAATCTCTACGCGTTGACCCGCAACGGCGACGCCGTCGTCCGCATCACCTTTGACGAGACCGACTTCGAGGAGCATGAGATTTGGTCATTCGGCCACGTCACCAACGCTCCTGAGTATCGCTACGAGGACATGACCTTCGGCAAAGCCGAGGGCCTGACGATGGACGACGAACACGTCTATGTCATCCTCGACAACAACGGCATGGCGCGGGCCAGCGACCCCACCGACACGCGCCCACTGCTGTTCGTCTTCGCCCGGCCCTGACAGTCTAGGGACCGAATCCTCCGGGCCCGCTGAAGCCCGCGGCTTCCGTGCCCAGACGCACGAAGGCCTCCGCGTACCGGCAACCCTTCATCCACGCCGTCGACTGCGCTTCCAGAGCCCGGTATGCTGCCAGCGTCTCGTAGCGGTCGGCAAGATCCGGCTGCGACGCCAGATGTTGCAGGGCCTCCCTCTTGCGCTCCTGCACGCCGCTGATATCGACGAACAGACTCGGGAGGAATCCGGCGACCGGAGCCGTGCCGAGGGTGGTCTCGTAGAACACGACCTGTGGTGAGGGGCAGGGTGCGTACTCGATGTCGAGCCCCGGACGGAAGCAGTAACGGCTGGCCCAGATGACGGCGCGCGTACACTCCATGTGGTCGGGATGCAGGATGTCATCCTTCCAATGGGTCAGCACCAGGTCTGGCTGGAAGGCGCACAACAGACGGAGCAGTTGCTGTTGCCTTGCGGCATCGACGACGAGCGGGCTGTCACCCCAGTCGAGGCAGTCGATCGTCACCCCCAGTGTCTCCGCTGCCTGGTCCATCTCGCGACCCCGGATCGCCTTGATCTGTTCGATCGACGGCGGCGGCTCCTGCGCCCACAGCGCTGGCGATTCGCACTTCTCGCCGTAGCTCATGGCGTGGATGTGCACGGTGCCGCCGGCCTCGACGAGGCGCGAGATCGTGCCCCCCGCTCGTGAACAGTAGTCGGCGGCGTGGGCACTGAAAACAAGCACGCGCCGGCCCTCTCGGATCAGATCACTCAATCGTCGCCCCTCGTCTGGTTCTGGTTCTGAACTGCCCCAATGAAAGACATCGCTGGCGCCACTGCACGCTGGTCCCGGCAACGGGGACGGCTATCTTTGTTGCATGAATTTCGACCTCCTCTTGTGCGGCGGCCACGTGATCGACCCGGCCAATGGCGTCGACGGCCCCTGCGACCTCGCTATCCGGGACGGCCGGATCGCTGCGGTGGACACCGCCATCCCTCCGGCGAGTGCCTCCAGGAGGATCGATGTCAGCGGCCTTTACGTGACGCCAGGACTCGTCGACATCCATGTGCACCTCTACGCCACCGCCGGTAACGAGGGGGCCTGGGGAGGCGACAACAGCGTCCTTCCCGATGGATTCAGCTTCCGGGCCGGCACGACGACGATGGTCGACACCGGGTCGGCGGGCTGGCGTAATCTGGCCGACTTCCGCGAACGTGTCCTCGACCGTTTTACAACCCGCAAATACGCCTTCGTCAACATCGTCGGCCTGGGCATGACAACGATGACGACGGAGCAGAACATCTCCGACATGGAGCCGGAAGCGTGCGCCGCCGTCGCCCGCGAGCACGAAGACGTCGTCGTCGGGCTGAAGACGGCTCACTATTGGGGACCGGACTGGACTTCCGTCGACCGCCTGATCGAGGCGGGTGAGATCGCCAGGATGCCAGTGATGGTCGACTTCGGTTTTTTCCGGCGCGAACGCCCGTATCACCAGCTCGTAGGCGACAAGATGCGCCCCGGTGACATCTCCACCCACGTCTACCGTGGGCCGGTGCCCTCCGTCGGTCCGGACGGCAAGGTAATGCCGTACCTGTTGGCGGCACGCCGACGGGGCATCCGCTTCGACACCGGTCACGGCGCCGGCAGCTTCTGCTTCCGCAACGCCGTCCCCTGCGTCGAACAGGGCTTCTGGCCCGACTCCATCTCCACCGACCTGCACCGTCTCAGCATGAACATCGGCATGCTCGACATGCCCACGACGATGTCGAAGTTCCTGGTGATGGGAATGCCACTGACCGACGTGATCCGACTGTCCACGGTGGAGCCGGCGCGTGTCATAGGCCATACCGAACACGGCACGCTGTCGGTGGGGGTCGCGGCGGATGTGGCCGTCCTGGGTCTGGAAGGTGGCGACTTCGGCTACATGGACTCCTTCGGTGGCGTGCTCAAGGGAGACCGCCGACTGCAGTGTGAACTGACCCTGTTCGGTGGCGACATCGTCTGGGACCGCAATGGGCGCTCGGGGGTCGACTGGCGCCAGCTGCCTCCCGGATATGGCGTACGTCCGGATGAAGATCTCATCTTCCCGGAAGATCCGTGAGCCCCCTGTACGGGGCTGTCGAGGCGGGAGGGACGAAGTTCAACTGCGCCGTCGGCACCGGCCCCGCCGACCTGCGCGCGCAGATCCGCATCGACACCGATAACCCCGAGAGTACACTGGAGAAAACCTGCACATTTTTCCGCGCCGCCATCGCCCAGCACGGTCCCCTCGCCGCCGTCGGTGTCGGATGCTTCGGCCCCATCGATCTGGATCGGACGTCGCCCACATATGGCTCCATCACGTCCACTCCGAAACCGGGCTGGGCCAATACCGACATCGTCGGCTTCCTCAGCCAGTCCCTCGACCTGCCTGTGGCCTTCGACACAGACGTCAACACAGCGGCCCTGGGCGAAGCCCGCTGGGGCGCTGGTGTCGGCTTGCACAGTCTTCTGTATCTCACCATTGGCACCGGCATCGGCGGCGGAGCCGTGGCTGACGGGGGCGTCGTTCACGGTCTAATGCACCCGGAGATGGGACATATCCCCGTGCCGCACGATCGCGACCGCGATCCCTACGAGGGCTGCTGCCCCTATCACGGCGACTGCCTTGAGGGTCTCGCTTCCGGGACGGCCCTGCGGGACCGCTGGGGAACCGCCGCACACTCTCTGCCCGCCGACCACGACGCCTGGTCGCTGGAGGCGACCTACTTGGGCGGCGCCCTGGCCACCTTCATTCTGACCCTGTCCCCCCAGCGCATCCTGCTCGGCGGGGGCGTCATGGAACAGCAGCACCTGTTCCCGCGAGTGCGCAACGAGACGGCGCGAGTCCTGCAGGACTACTTGAAGCTCCCGGAACTGCACGAGGGTCTCGACGCCTTCATCGCGCCACCGGGGCTGGGTTCGCGCGCCGGCATTTGCGGCGCCCTGGCCCTGGCGGAGAACGCCGGCACATGAGCGCCCGTTTCGGCGCCCACCAGTCCATCGCCGGGGGCATCCACCTGGCCTTCGAACGCGGCGAGCGGGCCACCTGCGACACGCTGCAGATCTTCAACAAGTCGAACAACCAGTGGGCGGCGCGCGAGTTCACCGCCGAGGATCTGGAACTGTGGTTCGAGGCCTGGCAAGAATCCGGCCTCGACGTCGCCTGTGCCCACAACTCCTACCTGATCAACCTGGCCTCCCCCGATCCGGCGCTGCACGAGAAGTCGTATCGATCCTTCAAGGAGGAGGTCGAACGCTGTCAGGTGCTGCTGGTGCCGAATCTGGTCTTCCACCCCGGCTCCCACGTCGGCACCGGCGCCGATGCGGGCATGTCCCGCATCAGCACGTCCATCAACCGGCTGTTCGACGAGATCGGCGCCGACACCGAGGTGACACTGTGCCTGGAAACGACGGCGGGCACGGGCAGCAATCTCGGCGCCACCTTCGAGGAACTGGCACAGATCATCGACGGTGTCGACCGGGACGAGCGCATGGGCGTGTGCCTCGACACCTGCCATATTTTCGCCGCCGGATATGCCATCACCAGCGCCGACGAATACGCGGCGACTATGCGCCGTTTCGGCGACACCGTCGGCATCGAGCGACTGCGCGTCATCCATGTTAACGACAGCAAGATGCCTTTCGGCTCGCACCGCGACCGCCACGACAACATCGGCAAGGGGTTGATCGGCTTGCAGGCCTTCCGCCATTTCGTCAACGACAGCAGACTCAGCCGCGTGCCGATGGTGCTGGAAACTCCGAAGGGCAAGGATCTGACCGAGGATGTCGAGGGACTGCGCACGCTGCGCGGCCTGCAGGAGTCGACCCTGTGAAAAACATCATCTTCATCATGACCGACGATCACACGGTGGCCGAGATGGGCTGTTATGGTGCCGAGATGCCACCGACCCCGAACCTTGACCGCATCGCGGCGCAGGGTACCCGCTTCGACCGTGCGTTCTGCACCAATGCACTCTGTGCGCCGTCGCGAGCCACGGTTCTGACGGGCTGCTTTGCCAACGTGCATGGCATCCGCGGCAATTCCGAAGGCGCCGATGCCGTCGAGGAGTTGAAGCCCGGGATACCCACCTTCCCGGAGATCCTGCGCCGAGCTGGCTACCGCACGGGACTGGTGGGCAAGTACCACATCCGCCAGGCGCCACGCGGCTTCGACCATTGGATCATCCACCCGGGCCAGGGGGACTACGTCGACCCCGTGTTCATCGATGCTGGCGTCGAGCGTACCATCGAGGGTTACGCCACCGATATCACCGGTGATCTGGCCCTCGAGTTCCTCGAAGGCGTACCCCAGGACCAACCCTTCTGCCTCGTCTATCAGTTCAAGGCACCACACCGACCCTTTGCGCCCGCCGAGCGTCACGCCGGTCTGTTCGAAGACGTCGAGCCGGCCAAGCCTCGTACCTACGACGACGACTACACCACGCGACCCGTTGCGGGCCTGGCGCAGGACATGCGCTTCGACATCAGCCTCGCCCCGGATTACGAGGGAGAAATCCCCAACGGTCTATCCACCTCCGAACGCCGCGATTGGATCTACCGCCGGTTCCGGCGCGACCGCTGGCGCACGATGGCTGGCGTGGACGAGAACGTGGGCCGCGTGCTGGACTGGCTTCACGACAGCGGCCGCGCCGAAGACACACTGGTGATCTACACATCCGACCACGGCTACTTCCTCGGCGACCACGGCTGGTACGACAAGCGCTTCATGTACGAGCCGGCTCTGCGGATTCCCCTCGTCGCCTGCTGCCCCTCTCTCCTGCCGGGTGGCCTCGACACCGACGCACTGGTGATGAACGTCGACGTCTGCCCGACGATTCTCGATTTCGCCGGCGTCGACATCCCCGCCACGGTGCAGGGACGCAGCCTGCTGCCGCTGATGGCCGGCGAGGAGACGCCCGCAGACTGGCGTCGCTGTGTCTACTACGCCTACTACGAGGACTCCTGGCGTTGGCGCGACCAGCCGGCGGCGCAGATGGCTGAGCCCGGTTTCCAGTATTTCACGCCGCATCGTATCGGCCCACACCGCGGCGTGCGCTCGAGCCGCTACAAGTTGATCGAGTACTTCGCGGAGGGACCCGACGTCTGGGAGTTTTTCGACCTGGAGCGTGATCCCGATGAGCTCATAAACCGCTACGACGACGCGGAGAGTCAGCACCTGGTGAAGAAAATGAAGGGCGAATTGTCGCGCCTGAGGGACCAGTACGGCGACGAGCATTGACCATTGAGTCCCCGCATGTGATCACAGAAACGCCCCGCCCTCCTGGCGGAGAACGGGGCGTTCCAATGCTGGGCGCGAACCCTGTGCAGGTTCGTGTTCTATACCAGCTCTTGCACGAGCGGCGCCAGGTACTGGTAACGTTCCGGATGTCGCAGCTTGCCCAGGGCCCTCTCCTTGAGCTGGCGGACACGCTCACGGGTGAGGCTCATGAGCTCGCCGATCTGCTCCAGAGTCAGCGGCTCCTCACCGTCGAGACCGTAATAACATCGGACGATGTAGCGTTCACGCTGGTCGAGCGTGGCCAGCACGGTTTCGATCTGCGACCGCGAGTCCTGGTTCATGACGTCGTCGTCGGGACTGCCGTTCGACTCGTCGGCGATCGTGTTCAGCAGACTGCGATCATCGCCCTCCTCGAAGGTGCGGTCCAGTGATGCCTCGGGACGCCCCTTCAGCATCGTCTCGAGAACCTCGGCCTCGGCGACGCCCAACTCTTCGGCAATCTCGGCGGTGGTCACGTTGCGGTGCTCACCGCCCAGGCTCTTGGTCGCCTTGTTGATGTCCCGCAACAGGCTCTGGCGGGTGACTGGCACGCGCACCGTCCGCGTCTGGTCGGTGAGGGTCTGCATGATCGACTGCCGGATCCACCACACGGCGTAGGAGATGAACTTGAAGCCGCGCGTGCCGTCAAAACGGTCCGCCGCCTTCATCAGACCCATGTTGCCGGCACTGACCAGCTCGGCCATACTCAGGCCCCGGTTTTGAAACTGGCGTGCCACGTCGACGACAAAGCGGAGGTTGGCCTGGACGAGTTCGTCGCGCGCCTCCATATCGCCCTTCGTGATTCGCTCCGCCAACAACACCTCGCGTTCGCGGGACAGCGGTTGGGAATCCTCGATATCGTGGAAATAGCGCCGAAGAAGTTCGGCGTCTTCGTCGATATGAATAACCATAAGCTCCTGACTTTACAGGTACTTGAGGCTGAATCAACAGGATCCAAGTGCGCCCCAGAGTGGGGGCGACAGACAAGGCGTCTGATAGAACATCCACAAATGCCACGATTTCGCAACACTTGTACATGTCTAACTTGTTACAATTTCAAAAAGTTAGGACCCGGTTTATCAGGCGGCCATGGTCGTACGTAGGCGCCGTGAGAGGATGCGCATCATGCTGAATGCGATCGACGAGTAGCGCCGCAGGATTCGTTCCAGATCTCCTCGCTCCAGCGACAGCAGCCGGCATTCCGTCAGGGAGATCACCGAGGCCGAGCGCGGCTCGTTGTCTAGCAGAGACATCTCACCCAGAACCTGCTTGTCTCCCAGCTCCGCGACGCGCAGTCCCTCATCCCCCCCGCCCTCATCAAATCTCCGCACTTCCAGCTGGCCGGCGACGACGATGTACATCTTGTCTCCCAGGGTTTCCTGTTCGATCACCGTCGTTCCCTCCGGCACCGACTCCTCCTGCACGGAGAGAGCGATGTGATAGAGCTCTTCCAGCGGCAGTGCCGCGAAGAATGGCGACTCCTTCAGGAAGGTGATCTTCTCCATGTTGGTCAGCGGCTGCTGTCCGGTATCCTGCGTCTGTGTCGGTTCCATCGCTTCGGCAATCTCCTTTACAAAGTCTGGCGCGTCATCACGCAGCCGTTGCAACGATTGTGTGCGACCGAGGCCACGAGCTGCCCAGGCACCGGCCATCTGCATCCACGGGTCTGGTGACTGCAGGACACAGTCGAGAGCGGCGGCCAGATCCACCGTGCCGCGCTCCCAGCCGCTGATCCGGGTGGCCTCGGCGAGGCGCTCCTCCTCATCGTCGGTGAGCAGCGGCAGCAAGGGCTGCAGCAGCGCCTGGTTGCCGATGTTCTCGAGCAGTTCGATGGCGTTGTCCCTGGCCCCTGGTTGTTCGTCGTTCATCCTCTCCACCAGATCGGAGACGACATCGACGTCGCCCAGTTGACCCAGCAGGCTGATGGCGCCATCGCGAATGGTGCGGCAATCGAGGTCCAGCTGAGAGCGCAACAGCCCTGCCGCGCTCTCCTGGCGGTCCTGCAGCAGCGCACCGATGGTGATATAGCGGTTGGCCTCCACCAGGCGCTGCCGACAACCTTCGAGCAGCGTGGGTCCCACGTTTTCGTCCTCTGACGGGGCCAGTGAACGCACCAGGCCATCCCACTGCTTGGTCGGCGCCGACGCCAAACCCTCGGCGAGAAAAGCGCCGTGGTTGGGTGCCGCCGCCTCGAGGCCGGCAACAGCCGCCCTGACCACGTCCGGGTCCGGATCGGCCAGCGCCGCCACCAGGGCGACACATGCCTCCTGGCTGCCCAAGTGGCCCACGGCACGTACGGCGGACTCGCGTACGGAAGGATGGGCGTGATCCAGGTGGTTGAAGACGCGTTCGTGGTTGGCCACCTGCCCCAATCGGCCCACAACATCGATGCCGGCGCAGATCTCTCCGACCGCATCGCCGTCGAGAAGAGATTCGACAATCAGCTCGCGGGCTACCAGGGATTGTTCGTCCTGCAGGCTGTCGAGGATGTAGAGAAACTCCGCAAGCAAGTCGGCATTGCCGGCATCGGGCACCAGGCGCGGTCCGACGCCGTCGATCACCTGCTGGCGCACTTCCATCGGCATGCTCTCCACACCC
The DNA here is from genome assembly GCA_036339235.1 of Candidatus Latescibacterota bacterium. GTDB lineage: Bacteria > Latescibacterota > UBA2968 > UBA8231 > UBA8231 > UBA8231. The sequence continues at coordinate 24,054 of JAYZCA010000399.1, forward strand.
GCCGCCTCCACGGTACGGGCGATGGCCCGGGCCGCGCTGAGACGAACCTCGGCGTCTTCGTCGTCGAGTGCGGGCTGAGCCGCCAGCATCACGCTGCCGTCACCGGCCCCGGTAAGTGCCTTCAGCGCCGCCGCGCGAATGCGTGGATTCTCGTGGGTCACGAGGGGCAGACAGACCTCAGCGGCGACCTGGGGGTTGTGGCGCAGAATCTCGATGCCCATGTCGCGAACGCCGTCGCTGCTGTGCAGCAGCAGTCCGCGTGGCACATCCGCTGACCCGGAAACCACCTCACGCATCGCCTCCTCGTCGGCCAGATCCACGCTCTGATCGCGCACCGCCTGGATGAGGACTTCCTGGTAGCGTTGGCGCAGACGCCAGCCGATGACGACCATCACCATGCCGATGGCGAAAAGCATGGCGAAGAGCTGCCCCAATGTCAGCGCGCCCTGCGCATGCAGCACGGTGATGCCGGCGCCCAGGAGCCCGCCGGCGAGCATGAACCCTCCCTCCATGATCATGCGCGTGCCATCGCTGTTGCGGTCCGGCACCAGCTTCATCAGAACCTGGTAGGTAGGGGCGATGACGGAGTCGAGAATTACATAGTTGAGCAGGTTGACGACGAGGATGACGGTCACCGGTGGCAGCGACAGGCTGCCCTCGAAGACAGCGGCCAGCAGCAGTGCGACGGCAACGTGCGCCGCACACACCCAGAGGTAGACGTTGGCGACGCCGAGCCATCGCAGCAGATGGCGCAATAGCAGCGTCGTCGTCAACAGTGTCGCCACGCCGGCGAGGCCGAAGAACAGGCCGAAGAAGGCGGTGATGTCGCCCTCGTCGGGGTAATGCGTGCGCGCCACGACATTGAACCCGTAATGGATGGCCGTGTAGAGCGCGAAGAGGACGAGAGACAGGAAAAAAAGCAGGCGCAGGTACGACGAGCCGACGAGGTAACGCAGGTTCTCGGACAGCGACGCGCTGACGGCGTCATCCCCCTCGCCGGCAGGCGTCACGAAGTAGCGCCGCATCAACGGGCGCAGCAGACCGATGGCCAGCAGGGTGTTCAACACTGCCACACCATAGACCTGCCACGAGTCGAGAATACCCCCGAGAAGGCGCACCAGGAAGCCACCGCCGATGTCGCCCAGCGTCGTGCTCGCCGCCAGCAGCGGAAACAGCATCTTCGCCCGCGACGAA
>JAYZCA010000400.1:0-6562 GCA_036339235.1 Candidatus Latescibacterota bacterium
GGTCACCCAAAAAGAGGGAGAAGACCTCATGAGAGCCTTGCTGCGGCTCTTCGTGCTCGGCGCCGTCATCTTTGGCGGCGGCGTCGTGCTGATCAAACTGCTCTACGGCGTCAGCTGGGGCGAAGCGGTTGAGATCGCCGACCAGTTCGTCGAAGACGCACTGGGTTGATCAGCGGCCGGACCGGCATCCTCGGCGTCATCGGGCACCCTGTGGCGCACACGGGATCGCCGGCGATGCACAACGCGGCGCTCGAAGCGACCGGACTGGACTTCGTCTACGTCGCCTTCGCCGTACCACCGGAGGGAGCGCAGGCGGTGGGTACTGCCATGCGCACGCTGAACATCCGCGGCCTGAACGTGACGGTACCGCACAAACAGGCGGTCATGGCCTGTCTCGACGAGGTGTCGCCGGAGGCGCAAGCCATCGGCGCGGTGAACACGATCGACCACCGCGACGGACGGCTGTGCGGCCACAACACCGACGCCCATGGCTTCATCGCCAGCGTGCGCGAGGACGGCGGGCTGCAGCGATTGCCGGGGAAGGTCGTCCTGCTCGGCGGCGGTGGTGCTGCACGGGCGATCCTGTACGCGTTGCTCGCCTCCTCGGAAGTGGAACACATCGCTCTGCTGAACCGCACCGCGGCGAGGGCGGAAACGCTGGCCGACGACCTCGACGCAGGCGGGCGCGTGACGGTGGGCGCGCTGCAAGACAAAGCCTCGCTGACTGAGGCGGAGCTGGTGATCAACGCCACCTCCATCGGCATGGAGCCCGACGCCGGGGCTTCGCCGCTTGGGGACGGCGGGGGTCTGCACGACGGCATGGTCGTCGTCGACATCGTCTACAAGCCGCTGGAAACGCAGTTGCTGCAGCAAGCACGCGCCGCCGGCGCCCGTACCGTGGATGGCCTCGGCATGCTGGTACATCAAGGCGCGCGAGCCTTCGAGATCTGGACCGGTGTAACGCCGCCTGTGGACACGATGCGCAAAGCTATCCAATTGAAGACACAGCAAGACTGACTTGATGAATCCCTTCGTTGATGAAATCGTACAGACGACGACGGCGGTCACCAGCCTCGACGAGGCGGTGGTACGCGAGCTGGTTGCCGTGCCGCCCGACGACAAGCTTGGCGACTACGCCCTGCCCTGTTTCACGCTGGCCAAACAGCTGCGCAAGAACCCGGCGCAGATCGCCGGTGACATCGTCGGGCAGCTGACGGCGCGGATTGCCGACAGCGAGCGCCTCGAGTCGGTGAGCGCCGCAGGACCCTATGTAAACTTCGTCCTTTCTCGGCCGGTGTTTATCGGCTACGTCCTGGAACGCATCGCCACCGAGGGCGAGACGTACGGTTCGGATGGTCAGGGGCAGGGCAAGAGGTTGACCCTCGATTTTTCTGCACCAAACTCCGCCAAGCCCTTCTCCATCGCTCACCTTCGTTCCACCGCCATCGGCAATTCCATTTACCGCATTCACCAGTTCCTCGGCTGGAATTGCATCGGTATCAATCATCTAGGGGATTACGGCGCCAACTTCGGTCAGTTGCTGGCGGCCTACGAGATGTGGGGTGACGAGGCGCAGGTGAAGTCAAACCCGGTGCCTGAACTGCAGGCTCTCTACGTGCGCTTCAACGAGGAACAGGAGAAAGACCCCACCCTGCGAAATGCCGCTCGTGAGTGTGTGCGCCTGCTGGCCGAAGGTGATGAGGAGATGCTGCGTCTGTGGACCTGGTTCACGGCGGAGAGCACCAAAGAAGCGGAGCGCATCTACCGCATCCTTGGCGCCCACTTCGATGAGACGAAGGGCGAGAGCGCTTTCGCCGATAAACTCGACGAGGTGATCGAGCTGTTCTCCGCGAAGGGATTGGCCGAGGAAAGCGACGGGGCACTGATCGTCCACCTGCAAGAAAACGGCGCAGATCAACAGGAGGAAGGCAAGCCCTCGATCGCGCCGTTGATGTTGCGCACGTCGCGAGGCACGAGCACCTACCACAGTCGTGACGTGGCAGCTCTTCTCTACCGATGGAACAGATACGCCTTCGACAAGATGGTCTACGTCACCGACAGCCGGCAGAAGCTGCACTTTCAGCAACTGTTCCTTGGGATGGAACGAGCCGGAATGGACTGGATCGATCGCTGCGAGCATGCTCCCTTCGGCCTGATGTCCTTCAAGGGCAAGACGTTCTCTACGCGCAAGGGTTTTTCGGTGATTCTGGAAGACGTCCTCGAGCAGGCCATCGCTCTGACAGCGGCTATCATCGCCGAGAAGAACCCGGATCTGGCTGGCTCGGCAGAGGTAGCGCGCCAGGTGGGGATCAGCGCCGTCGTTTTCGCCGACGTCAACAATCGGCGCACGCGAGACATCAGCTTCGACCTCGAAGATGTGCTCAATTTCGACGGCGAGACGGGGCCGTACGTGCAGTATACACATGCCCGCTTCTGCAGCATCCTGCGCAAGTACGGACGCGACGCGGATCTTTCGGCGGACGTTTCCCGCTTGGGCGCACTTGGTGAAATGCGCCTCTCTCGCAAGCTGGCCGAGTTCCCCCAGGTCCTCGACAACGCGACGCGCGACAACGAGCCTTCCTTCGTGGCCAGCTACGTACTCGACCTGGCGACGGCGGCGAACAAGTTCTACAACGAAGTGCCCGTGCTGGCAGGGGATGACGCCGTCCTGATCGCGGCCCGCGTGCGCCTGGTCGACGCCGCCCGCCGCGTGTTGAGCACCGGTCTGTATCTGCTCGGCATGAGTGCGCCGGAAGAGATGTGACGGCGATGACCCAGACCAACAAGAGCCTCCTGGTGTGTGACACCTGTGGCAGCCAGGCCCAGCACCTGCGTCGAGACGTCGTCGATGAGGATTACAACGCCCTGTCCAGGCCGCCCATGTGGAACTGTGACGAGTGCTACGAAGAAAAGCGTCGTCGACGGCAAGGGCGGAAAGCGGGGCAATGACGTCGCCAGGCCCCATCTTCCTTACCGGGTTCATGGCCACCGGCAAGAGCCGCATCGGCCGGGGCCTGGCTCTGCGTCTGGGCCGGCCGTTCTACGACACGGATGAGATGATTGAAAACCGAGCCGGCAAGCCGATTCCCCGCATCTTCTCCGAAGAGGGAGAAGCCGCCTTCCGACAACTGGAGGCGGAGTGTATCGTCGACGCGGCATCCCGGCCGGACGCCGTAGTCGCCCTCGGGGGCGGCGCCATCACACGCAGCGAGAACCGGGAGACCATCCGTGCCTCCAAGGGGGTTCTGGTCTGTGTGCAGGCCGCCGTGGAGACGATTCTGGAGCGTGTGTCGCGCCGTGACGACCGGCCCCTGCTGGCAGGCATGTCGCAGGCAGAGAAGCGGGAAAAGATCGAGTCCATGTTACGCGAGCGTGAACCCTACTACGCCATGGCGGACATCACCGTACGCTCTACCGAATCCAGCAACGCCGATGAACTGGCGCGAGATCTCGCGGTCCGCCTGTGCGGGGGCTCATGACCGCCATCGGCATCGATCTGCCCGACGGCCGTCACTATGACGTCGTCGTCGGTCACGATATCCTCCAGTCGCTCGGGGAGCGTTGTCGCAACCTCGGCCTGGGTGACCGTTGCGCCCTGATCACGGACGCGGCCCTGACGGACAACCTGGCGACAGTCGCCGCCGTCAGCCTGCGCGACGCCGGCTTCGAGGTGCTCACCGTGCCCTACGCTGCCGGCGAGGGGGGCAAGAATCTGGCCTCCGTGGAAACCCTGGTAGGCGCCATGCTCGAGGCCGGGTTCGACCGAGGCGCCTGGGTGGTGGCCCTCGGTGGCGGGGTCGTGGGCGACCTCGGTGGTTTTGTCGCCGCCAGCTTCCTGCGCGGCGTTGACGTGGTGCAGGTGCCGACGACGGTCCTGGCTCAGGTGGATGCCAGTATCGGCGGCAAGACCGCCGTCAACCACCCTCTCGGCAAGAATCTGATCGGTGCCTTTCATCCGCCGCGGCTGGTGCTGACGGACACAGCGGCGCTGCAATCCCTGCCGCGCGCAGAAGTCGCCTCGGGTTTGGCAGAGATCGTCAAACACGGTATCATCCGCGACGCCGAGCTCTTCGGCTTTCTCGAGGAGCGGGTCGAAGACGTGGTCGACGCAAAACTCACCGCCCATGAACTGGTCTGGCTCATCGCCCGCAACGCCCGGATCAAGGCCGACGTCGTCAGCGCCGACGAACGCGAGGGCGGCTTGCGGGCCATCCTCAACTATGGGCACACCATCGGCCACGCCATCGAGGCGGCGACATCGTACAAACGCTACCGCCACGGAGAGGCGGTGCTGTTGGGCATGATCGCCGCCGGCGAACTGGCGGCGCGCCGTGGCTTGTGGGAGAGCAGCGCCGATCGCGAGCGTCACGACGGGCTCATCGAACGGCTGGGCATTCCCGCCGGTGTGGGCGACGTCGACGCGGCGACGATCACGGAACGGACAAAGGCGGACAAGAAGCGTGTTGGCGGACGCCATCGGTTCGTTCTTGCCCGTCGCATCGGCGCGGTAGACATCGTCGACGGCATCGACGACGACCAGGTTCGTGCCACCATCGACGCCCTGCAGGCGAGATGCGGATGAAAGACAGCGCCAGGGTCCACGTCATCAGTCTGGGGTGTCCGAAAAACACTGTCGACTCCGAGCGCATGCTCGGCCTGCTCGGCGGCAATGACTACGAGATCACCGCCGACCCGGAAGACGCTGATGTCGTCATCGTCAATACCTGCGGCTTCATCGAGCCCGCCAAGGAGGAGTCGATCGAGACGATCCTCGAGGCCAGCCGGCTCAAGGAAAGGGGACGTTGCAAGGCGGTTGTAGTGACCGGCTGCCTGTCGACGCGCTACGAGAAGGAGCTGAAGCAGGAGATGTCAGGGGATGCCGACCTCATCCTCACCCTGCGTGAAGAGCGTGACATCGTGCGCCACGTGGACCAGCTGCTGGGTCGGACCCGAGGGCACTACGTCGACACCGTGCCGCGCACGAGCCTGACGCCGACACACTGGGCCTATCTGCGCATCTCGGACGGCTGCGACCACAAGTGCGCCTTCTGCGCGATCCCGATGATCCGCGGACGCCACGTGAGCGAGTCGATGGAGGACCTTGTCGCCGAGGCGCAGCGCCTCGCCGCCAACGGCGTACGTGAGCTGGTATTGGTGGCGCAGGATTCGGTGCGTTACGGTGTCGACCTCTATGGCAAGGCGCAGCTGGTGCCGCTACTGGAGGAGCTGGCGGCGGTGGATGGCATCGACTGGATGCGCCTGATGTACACCTACCCCGCGTTCTGGACGGAGCCGATGCTCGAGTTCTATGCCGGCAATCCGAAGATGTGCAAGTATGTCGACATGCCGTTGCAGCACATCGCCGACCCGGTGCTGATACGCATGAAGCGGGCCACGACGAAGAAGAAAACGCTGGACCTGCTCGACACCTTGCGCCAGCGCATGCCGGGAGTCGGCCTCCGGTCCTCGTTTATCGTCGGGTTCCCAGGTGAGTCGGATGACGACTTCGAGGAGCTGCTGCATTTCGTCGAGGCGACTCGATTCGACAACGCTACCTGCTTTCTGTATTCCGACGAGGAGGGTACACCGGCGTTTGAGCTGGATGGCAAGTTGCCTGCGGATGTCGTGCGCGAGCGGTATCGGCGCCTCACCGAACTACAGGAGAGGATTTCGGGGGAGATCAATCACGCCATGGTCGGCACGCTACAGACGGTGCTGGTCGACGCTGTCGACGAGACAACGGACGCGCTGACGGCGCGTCTGGAGCGGGACGCCCCTGAGATCGACGGCCACGTGGTGATCGAGACGGAACCGGAGGAGGGGCTGCTGCAGATTGGCGGCGCCGGGGACACAGGCCCCGGAATGGCGCAGCCCGCCGGGCTGGTGGGCCGCTTCGCACAAGTCGATATCATTGGCGCCCACCCCTACGAACTGACGGCACGCCTGACCGGGACAGTGTGGTAGCCGGACAATGTTGAGAAGCCGCGAGGAGAAGAAGCGTCGTCGTCCCGCCCGAATCGAACTGGGAGAACAGGAGCTACTGATCAGCTGGCAGGATGGGCATCGAAGCAGTCACGCGCTGCAGGATCTGCGCCTGCAATGCCCGTGCGCCACCTGTGGCGAGGCGAGGGGCAAGCCACACGGTCCGCAGCTGGTGGGTGTTGAACTACCCCTCGTCACCACCGGCGTCGTCAACCCGACGTCGGAGGCGAAGGGCTTCGATCCGGTCGGTCGCTACGGAATCAAGATCCACTGGGCCGACGGACATGACGCCGGGATCTACACCTTCGAGATGCTGCGCGACTTCAAGCCAGAACAGGAATAGTATCCTGTCGCGGCCTAGGCCGCCTGTGGCGCTGGAGCCGACGACGGCGACCGCGCCACCCACAGCTCCAGCAGCAGGAGCGCCCCGGCCAGTACAAGAAGCTCGCGCCATAGTTCGCGCCCGAAGCGGGCGGCGTTGACGCTTTCCCGCAGCGATTCGCCCGTCTCGAGGATCTGCACATGATCGCCGAGACGGCGGTCGATCTCTTCCGAGGTCACCGGCGTGAGGTCGGCCTCG
>JAYZCA010000401.1:0-2983 GCA_036339235.1 Candidatus Latescibacterota bacterium
GTCACGGAGATCATCTTCTCGGCATCCTCGTCGGGAATGTCGAGGCCGAACTCCTCCTCGAAAGCCATGACCAGTTCGACCGTATCGAGCGAATCGGCACCCAGGTCATCGACGAAGGATGCTTTATCGGTTACCTGGTCGGAGTTGACTCCGAGTTGTTCGACGATGAGACCACGAACCCGTTCCTCGATCGATGCCATGCATCCTCCTCAGCAGACGAAAAAGTAAGTCCCCGGAACATCACCATCCGGGAGATGCCAACCTATATATAGTAGGCGATTGGGACGACGCAACCGAAAACCGAGAGGCGCCGGGCAGCTACTGCAGCGCGGGTTGCCGTCACATCGTCATGCCGCCGTCGACGGCGAGCACCTGACCGGTGATGTAGGAGGCCCGCTCAGAGGCCAGGAAAGCGACGGCGTCGGCCACTTCCTCGGGAGTGCCCGCCCGTTCCAGCGGCACCCGCGACAGCAGGTGCTCCACCGCCGCCTCGGGCAACTCCGACGTCATCCCCGTATCCGGCACATAGCCGGGGGCGACAACATTGACGGTAATCGCCCGCGACGCCAGTTCCCGTGCCAGGCTCTTGGACATGCCCAACAGGCCTGCCTTGCTGGCTGCGTAGTTCACCTGCCCGGCGTTGCCGACGAGGCCGACAACCGACGAGATGGAGATGATGCGGCCACCTTTGGCCCGCATCATCGGCCGTGCCACCGCCTTGCTGCAGGCAAAAGCACCCTTGAGGTTGATGTCGAGTACGTCATCCCACTCCTCTTCCTTCATGCGCAGGAAGAGGCTGTCGCGGGTGATTCCGGCGTTGTTCACCAGGATGTTTATGCCGCCAAATTCAGCCACGACCTCGGTGACCAGAGCAGCGGCCTGCTCCATGTCGGACACATCCACCGCCCTGCCCAGGGAACGCACACCGAGAGCGGCAATCTCCTCCGCCGTTTTCTGTGCGGTACCCTCGGTGCGCGCACACACGGCCACGTCGGCACCCTCCTGCGCCAGGCGCAGGGCGATGGCCCGACCGATGCCTCGGGAGCCGCCCGTGACGAGGGCAACCCTGCCTTCCAGTTCAGCCATTGGAGCCCTCACTGTTATGCTGAGTCGGCGAAACCCTCGATCTCGTCTGCCGTCCCAGCCGTCGATATCTTGATGTCGCGTGTGATTCGCCGTCCCAGGCCACGCAGAACGGAGCCAGGCCCCGCCTCGATCGCCCGGTCGACGCCCATCCCGGCGAGGGCGAGGATCGACTCGGTCCAGCGTACAGGCGCCGTGACCTGCTCCAGCAGGAGCTGCCGCAGTCTCTGCGGGTCGGTTTCGGGCGCCGCGGTAACATTGGCGACAACGGGCACTGTCGGCGTCGCGAAATCAGTACTCTCGAGTCGCCCGGCCAGCGCCTGTGCCGCCGGCTCCATCAGGGGGGAATGAAAGGCGCCGCTTACCGGTAGAGGTACGACCTTGGAGGCGCCAGCCGCCGTCGCCGCCTCTGCGGCACTGTTGACGGCGTCGACCTCACCGGAGATGACCACCTGTCCGGGGGAATTGAAATTGGCCGGCACGACACCCGGGCCGGCCTCGTCGCATAGTCGAACGACCACGTCGTCGTCGAGACCCAGCACGGCGGTCATGGCGCCGGAGCGCTCGCGCCCCGCCTCCTGCATCAGGCGTCCACGCTCGCGTACCATGGCCAGGCCATCGGCAAAGCCCAGGGCGCCGGCGGCGGTCAGGGCGGAATACTCGCCCAGACTGTGGCCGGCCACGACGTCGGGAGTCAGGCCGCGGGCGGCGAGCAGACGGGCGGCGACGACGCTGTGTACGTAGACGGCCGGCTGGGTCACCGACGTCTGGCTCAGTTTCTCCATGGGCCCGGAGAAACACACCTCCGTGAGAGCGAACCCCAGGATGGCGTCGGCCTCGTCGAACAGCGCCCTGGCCTCGGCGAACCGCTCGTAGAGATCCTGCCCCATGCCCACGTCCTGTGACGCCTGTCCGGGAAACAGAAATGCCTTCATGGATGCTCTCGGCGGCGAGGGCGACACGCCGCGCGCGAGGCCGGCGTTATCGTCAGGACGTTAGTCTGCAGGTTCGAGATAGGCGCGGCCGCGGTAGTGCCCGCAGCTCTTGCACACGCGATGGGGCCGCGCGGGCTGGCCGCAGTTGGTACATGTGCCCGTGGCGAAAGCCTTGAGCTTCCAGTGAGTGCGGCGCTTGTCTCGGCGCGTTCGGGAAATTCGTCTCTTGGGTACGGCAGCCATAACAATCTCTCCGTGGCGTTATTTCTTTAATTGGGCCAGGGCTTCCCAGCGCGGGTCTATCTCATCCTCGACGCAGGAACAGACATCGGCGTTGAGATCCTTGCCGCACCGGGCACACAGCCCCTTACAATCCGTTTTGCAATACAACCGAAGCGGCAGTTCTAGCACCACCGCATCGTGCAGGCGTTCGACGAGATCGACCTCCTTCGTGCCGGGGTCGACGATGTCGACGTCATCCTGGTCTTCAATGGCCTCGACCTCAAGATCGCTGGCCTCCTTGCGCTGCAGGAGGAAGCGGATCTCCGACATGAGGTCGGCCTTGGCTGGCAGTAGACAGCGACAACACGCACCGCCCACGGACGTACGCAAGCGCCCTTTGACGGAAAACATCTGTATCGTTCGCGCCACTGTAAGGTGCACGGCGACGGGGACAGTGAAGTCAAACTCGGTGTCACCCAGGTCCAACTGCTGCGCCTCGACCTCGAAATTTACCCGATTTACCCCCTCCTCGAAATCGTCGAGGGCCAGAAGCGTAGACGGGCGCTGCTGCAAATGAGCCGGGGGCATCGGGCAGACCTCAGCCGAAGAAGAACTCGATCTCGTTGGCGGCGTTCTCCGGCGAGTCGGAGGCGTGTACGGCATTGCACTGCACGTCGGTCCCGAACTCGGCGCGGATCGTTCCGGCCGCCGCCTTGGTACTGTCCGTCTCACCGATGAACTGG
>JAYZCA010000402.1:0-5938 GCA_036339235.1 Candidatus Latescibacterota bacterium
ACGGTCCCGGCTCCCAACCACCGCGACACGTGTACAGCCCTTTCTCCTCGCAAACAGCACCCGGCCTCCCGGGCCCAGAGACTGTGGCGGCACCGCACGAGTCCCCGGAAGGCGAGCAGGGTTTCCCGGAAGTTGTGGGGATTGATCATAGCCTTCTCCCGCAGCCACGGCACGTCAACCCGGTTCATCAGCAGGCGATCCGGATTGTCGGTCAGCCTTTGCAGGTTGCGCAGGGAGGCGGCCTCCAGTTCCGCCGGGATCACGAAATCGATCGTCTCTTCCAAACGGAGTACCGCGTCCCACCAGCGCCCGAGATCGTGAGCCACCTCATACCCGCCGGTGGGCATGAGGTCTTTCTCCGGATCGAGTAACGTCAGCAACGAGTTACCTGCCATTTCGAGTCGGGTACGAAGCTCCATCGTCATTCCTTTAACAGTCAGTCCGCACGGGGTTTTCAGCCATTCGGCCAAGCGTCCCCTCTACCGTCGTCCCGCTCGGCAGCGTGGCCCGAAACGCCGTCGGCTCGGTTGTGGGTGTCGCCGTGATCGAACGCTGCACAGGCTCCGGACGACCCGCCGGGAGCAGGCGGTAGTTGACACCCGCCCGCGTGTCAAAGCAGAGGGTGCTGTCGGCGAGTTGCCGGGCACCACCGCCGTCCTGAACAACAGCACCCGATCCGTCCCAGGGATTGCGCAGGCGGCAGGTCTCACCCAGTCGCGACTGAACCTCCACGAACTCGACCTCGCCGTCGCGCATCGACGAGGTGACGAGGAATCCGCCTCGAGCGAGAAGGCGGAACGAGGCGTCCCACTGGTCGGGCCAGGCCGGGAACACACTGATGGTCTCGGGCTCGCCTGGCCGCGGAGACACGCTCTGCAGCAAGGCCTCCTGCAAGGTCGTGGTGAGCAGGCCGAGGTGCTCGACCGATGCGGCCTGGGGGCCCTCGAACAGGCTCATCCCGTTGGGCAGTGGCGAGAAGGCCGCGTAGTAGCTGGCCAGGATGACCGGCAACTCACAACCCCGGCCCGCTCTGGCTGCCACGATCGGCGTCCGTATCGCCGTGTTCAGCGGGTTGCCGGCGAGGACCGACGCGTGCCGGGGCGCCAGATCCAGGACCCTCTGGACGATCCTGTCCATCGCCGGATCGCACGTCTCCCGCGTCCAATCCTCGAAGGGGAAGACCGGGTTCAGCCACACGTCCTCCGAGTTGTGGGAGCCGTCCATGTCGCCAAGGTAACCGGCGGCCCACACGTCATCGGCCAGGACGCCGGAGGTGAGCGCCCGCGCCCCCGGATCACGGCCCATCGGGTACGGTGCCATGCTGTCGAAGAAACTCTGCCACTGTACTCTCAGGTCGGCGTCGATCCCCAGGATCGCGGCGGCGCGAATCGCCAGGGGAACCGTTCCCCGGATCGCGGCCAGGTCCATGATGCTGTCCGTGACACCCCAGAAGTCCTCATGGGCGTGGGTGCCGTGCACGTGGAGCTTCCCGTCCTCGCCCATCGAGACCAGATGTCGATAGAACTCGACGGTACCTTTCAGAAGAGGGTAGGCGTGGGTGCGCAGCCACGTTTTGTCTCCGGTGTAGCGGTAGCGCCACCAGGCCTGGATCGCCACCTCGCTCCCGGACGAGGCGACGTGGCTGATCCAGGAGTATCTGCCCTCGTGTGGCTCAGCCACGACCCGGAGATGGCCGTCGAAGGCGCACAATAGACGGGCACCATCCGAGAGATCCCCGTGCTCTTTGCGTCCCAGCAGCACATCCCGGACCTCGGCGACGATCTCGTGGGGGAGAATTGTCGCTCCATCGAACGGCGAGGTCTCGGGGAAGTAGGCTCCCCTCGATCCCCACCGCTGACTTGCCGCGATCTCGGCGGCCGGCAATTGCCGGACATACATATTGAAGTAGGAATCCGTCAGCTCGACGGCATCGGCTGCGAGCAGGGGGAAGTAGAGCATCTCCGTCGTCCAGACCCAGAACTGAGATCCCCATGTGCGCGTGTCTCCCTCCGTGGCGAAGAGCGACCCGTTCCACTTGGGCGGCAAGGCCCCGCGAGATGTGGACGCCAAGTGATACAGATGCAGGTGGCGAAGGCATCCCATGAAATCGCCGACGCCGTCGGGGCTGAAAATCTGCACGAATGTTCGAGACCAGAACTCCGTCCACCAGCCTTCGTGCTCTCGGCGCAGATCCTCGTACGTCCGACGCGATGAGGCGGCGAGGATGCCGCGAGCCACCTCACCCACGTCATCATCACGTGACCACGATGCCGCGCTCGCCAGGATGATCGTCGTGCAGCCCCCTGCAGAAGGCGCGGTGAGGGACCGCCTCGGAGGTTGTGACGTTTGTGTCAGTCTACCTCCTCCGTCAACTCGAGCAGCCACGGCGGAGGCGCAATAGTAGTCGCTCTCCTCGAACTCCTGCAGGAGGAGCACGTCATCCGCCGCGTCGGCAAACCGGTAGCGGGCGACGTGATCGCCGGTCTTGACCTCCGGCTCACGCCACAAGGACACGGCCACCCGCACCGACTGAGAATCAACCCGCTGGTCGTCCACCTCCAGCACCAGGGCATCTGACACCGAAGAGACGAAGCACCGCGCCCGGACGCCCTCGCCGGCGAGGGAGACTTCCGCGTCGTACAAAGAGAGCCTCTGGTAGAAGGTCTCCCCACAGCGGAATGGCTCTCCCCCGAGACGGACGGAGACACGCGCGCAGCCACCGCAGTAGTCCGTGGGACCGAATTGTCCTCCCACGTGCTCCCCGTTCACGGCGAACACATCGCCGCGGTTGATCTGGAAGTGGATCGCATCCGGTGTCGTCCACACGAGGGTCCCCATCCGGCCATTGCCGATCGGCAGCCCCTCGATAGGCGCCTCGACGGGGCTCCGGTAGATCAGATCCGACCGCGAGACCAGGGCCCGGTGATCAGCTTCCAGCAGCGAGAGCCCCGTCTCTGTATTCATGCCCGCGTCCCGTACTTATTGATGAGGATGCCCCGTTCCCGCTCCATCATGTGGCGCATCAAGGATAGGATGGCTCATTCACGTAGCGTTGTGTCTCAAGATCGAGGCACCTGGTAGATCTTCGAAACCCGCTCGGTGCAGGTCGCATGCCTGTTGGCTTTCCATGCTCAGAGTCGGTCGAGCATGGCCACACGGAGTTCTCCCCTGGTTGTCGGTCACGGCTATATTCATGAGTCCCCCGGCGAAAATAGCAAGGCTTGCCCGCCGGCGTGTGGTGGATGACGCAGGACCGTTTCACGCGGAGCCGATCAGCCCTGCACCCGTGACCTGGTGCAGGGCGACGGTACACAAACGAGAATGAATGGAGACCTCCATGGCTGCAGAACCCTGGCGCTACGAAAAACTGACTTGGCCCGAAGTCAACCAGGCCATCGAGGCGAAAAAAGCGGTGGTCGTACCGGTCGGATCCATCGAACAGCACGGCCCGCATCTGCCGCTTGACGTGGATGTCGTTTGCCCCCGTGGCCTGGCCGAAGAGACGGCAAGGCGGATTCCCGACGACGTCCTGGTCATGCCGACCTTCATACACGGCTATACCGCCCATGTCATGGATTTTCCCGGCACCATCAATGTCGATTGGGAGAACTTCATCAAATCCAACATTGACGTGGGCAGGAGCCTGGCCTACCACGGATTCAAGAAGATCATCTTCCTCAACGGCCATGGCTCAAACACGCCCAACCTGGATCTGGCCGCGCGCCGGGTCAATCTCGAAACCGATGCCGAGTGCATCGCCTGCAACTGGTGGCATCTACTGACGGTCGATCCCGAATTCATGAAGAACTGGCGGGCGAGCAAGTTCCCTGGCGGCTGCGCCCACGCCTGCGAACTGGAAACCTCCGTCTATCTCTACTTCGACGAAGACAATGTCCGCAAGGACAAGATCGCCGACGGCGAGATCGCCTTTCACCGCGACAGATCCGACTTTCAGTGGGTAGATCTGTTTGCCGCCGGTCCCGGGACGCCCGTCAGTTGGACAGCTTCCTATTCGGATTCGGGCATTCTCGGCCAGGCGTCCCTGGCGACAAAAGAGAAAGGCGAAGCCGTCGTCAGGCAGGTGAGTACCCAATTCGCCCGACTGATCACCGAGTTCAAGGCCAGGCCCAAACCGCCGCGCGGCGACCACCATGCCGCACCGCCCAGCATGTCAATGCCCTGGAAGGCCAGCGGTGGCCCCGAGATCAGCGGGGATGTGCACCAGTGAAAGAAACGGACGACTGGCGGTACTCGATGACCAGTTCTATCCCCTCGACTCGAAGGGTGTCGCCAGCGTCGCCTTCACTTGGTGAGCACTACGGGTTCGGGACGTTTGATATCCAGGTGCTGTTCTCCAGTTCCGTGGCCCTGGCCATGTGGGCATCCGCCCACGATCTGTCGCGCCGCGTTCGCCTGCTGGAGCTGCACAACTTTTCCTTCCGCGAGTATGTCGCGTTCAAGCAGGATATATCGTTGCCCACCTGCAGCTTGCAGGATCTTGTGGAAGGCGCCTGGACACCCGAGCACCTGCGGGCGGGCAGACTGTTCGGTGACTACCTGGTCGGCGCCGGTCTGTTGCCCTTTGCCCTTGAAGAGCACGCGTGGACAGAAGACGCCAGACTATCTCATCGCCGGAGGGGCGGAAAAACTCGTCGTCGAGATCGGCGGCAAAGGCAAGGGCCGACAGCAGTTCAAGGGGGATTGACATCGATCGCAAGCTCGTCTTCGCAGACACGGACGCACCTGCCAACGGACGTATCCCGCTCTTCATGATTGGCTACCTGACCTGACCGGCAAGCAGACACCGGCTTGGTGAGTCTGGCGTGCCGAGCCGTGGATGCACTGCCGCCAGGACGCCCGGCCAGCACCTGCCCGCAAGAGCGTTGCCGACTACGTCACTACGGAGCCTTACAGGTAGACGCAGGTACGAGTCGTTGTCGAAGAAGAGACGTGATCTCATATGAGTGTGTCCCAAACGAAAGGAGCGTCAGGCGGCTCTCTGGTAGGTGGTCGGGTAGCGCCGATCGCGCTCACAGTCGATTCGATATTCCAACAGTCTTTCATCAGTCGCGCGCCCAGGTGGACTCCGGTGACACAGCATACTCGATGGCAAGGTGGGGTGTCTCAATCCGCGCTTGCCCCTTGCCGACAGATTGCACACAGGCCTCCACCAGACCCGTCGTCAACAGCGTTCGCTCGAGAGGGCAGGGCGACTTGCCGGTCATGAATGTGGCCTCGGCTTTTGCCATCAGCTCAGCGGAGTAGGCAACGTTCGGCACCGGTGGCAGATAGAACAGCGTCGACAGGGGAGCAGCCTGTCCCTTGATCCGGGCGGCAACAGTGAAGTCACCCACAAGGCCATTCATCAGCAGCATCGTGGCCTTCATGCCATCGATGTATTCGATACGGTAAGCGATCGGCTCCTCCACCCACTCTCGCATCTGCGATGAGGTCGGGTAGCGGTGGCTGTAGGTCTCCGGCTGCGCCAGAGTCTGGCTGCGTGTCAGGCAGGCCTCGAACAGGGCGGGATCCCAGCCGCCAGCGCTCCAGCAGCCGGCATCCATCGCCTGCCAGACATCCTCTCCCTTCAGGCCCTGAACGGCGGCGACACCGGTCTCACCTCCGGCACGTCGTTCCGCCATGCACTGAATCGCTTCCAGTGCGTGGAAGTCGTAACTATCCATGCCTCCGACGGCGACACTGAGCATCTCTTCGACCGGCGCGCCGTGTGGCATGTCGATTGGGGGCATTCGCCAGGTGCCCGGAAGGGAGGAACCGGCGGCAAGGGCAAAGCCCAGTTCGTGCGATAGATCGTACATCTGTCTGGCCCACTCCCACTTCCAGGACAGGTGTTTGTCGTTGAAGACCGGGACGGCGCGGCCGTCGCTGCGGAAGACATCCGTGACCTGCTTGAACAGCTCGTACCGGGGATACTTGA
>JAYZCA010000403.1:0-7920 GCA_036339235.1 Candidatus Latescibacterota bacterium
AGGGTCGGGTGGTAGTGGGGGATCCGGGCCAGATCTGTGACCGTGCCGCGAAAGTAGAGGATCGCCGCCAGCTCGTGGACGAGTTCGCCCACCTCGGGACCGCACAGACCGGCGCCGAGGATCTCCCCCGTGCGCGGGTCACACAGCACTTTCACCAACCCATGGGTCTCGCCGAGGGTCATCGATTTTCCGTGGTCGTCGAAAGGGTAGCTGGCGACCCGGTAGGGTACGTCCCCGGCCTGACAGCCGTTCTCCGTGAGGCCCACTGTCGCCACCTGGGGATCGGTGAAGGTCACCTCCATCGTCAGGCGTTCGTCCACGCCGCGTTGCGGCGCGTCGGTGTGTGTGGCATTGTGCCCGGCTACCTCGGCCTGCTGGATGGCGATGTGAACGATCTCGTGGATCCCATTGACGTCACCCACGGCGAAGATGTGCGGCTGGTGGGTGCGCATCTCGGCGTCCACAGTGATGCCGTTGTCACCGACTTGGACCTCGGCCTTGTCCAGGTCGAGGCCCGCCGTGTTTGGTCGCCGCCCGAGGGCCTGGAAGATGAGCTGCGCCGTCGCCGTCTTCGCCTCGTCCTCGTGCGAGAAGTGTGCCACCTTCTGACCGTCCCGCGTTTCGAACCGGTGCAGCTGGGTTCCGGTGAACAGCGTCATGCCCTCGTCGCGGAAGCGAGCTTCCACCGGACGGGCCAGGTCCTCGTCGACGGCGGAGAGGATGTGATGACTGCGCTGAATGATCGTCACCTCGACGCCGATACGGCAGTAGAACTGCGCCAGCTCACAGGCGACGGAACCGGCGCCGAGTACGAGCATCGAAGCGGGTGGGTCGCGCAGTTCGAGGACCTCGTCGCTGGTGATATACCCCGCCTCGGCGAGGCCAGGGATCGGCACGTGGCTGATGACGGATCCCGTGGCAATGACGAAGGAGGGTGCCGACAGGGTGCGGCCCCCCACATCGATCTGGTGAGGAGTGAGAAACCGGCCGTAGTCCTCATAGAGGGTGAAGCCGCGCAGCTGTTCGACGCGGTAGTCGGCGAAGTCCCGGATCAGCCGGTCCTTACGGTCGATGATGGCACCCAGGTCGGCGCCGATGTCGCTAGCGCGCAGGCCGAATTCGCCGGCACGACGCAGCAGCGACATGATGTCGGAGGAGCGCAGGATCGCCTTGCTCGGCATGCAGCCGCGCAGGATGCAGAGGCCCCCGAGGGGCCCCGGGTCGACGATGGCCACATCGGCGCCGGCATCGCGGGCCGTGCGTGCGGCGGCATACCCCGCCGAGCCGCCGCCGAGTACGATCATGTCGTGGTCGAAGATCATCACGCTTTAGGCTCTTGTCTTTTACCCTGAGTTGAGATTTTGAGTTGACAACACATGTCCTGTCGCAGAAATCCGCCGACATTCGGCCGCCGATCCATCCCGGCTCGCGGCGTTGCGTCCGCTCGGTGGGTCCCACCGACCCGCCTCGGTCGCGCGCCTTGCGCCCCGGGCGTCTCGACGCCCAAATTCGGTCAACTGATCTCTGCGACAGAACAATAGTGTATCCATTCATGATCCGTCTCGCTCTGTTCCTGCTCGCTCTCGGGTCCATGTCGGCGCCCGTCGCCGCGGTCGCCGCCGAGGGTCTGACCCTGCGCGGCGGCAGCGATCCGCGTATCCAGCAGGGCATCGACCTCATCTACCAGCTGCACTTCGCCGAGGCGGATCGCTATTTCGAGACGATCATCGCCGAAGATCCGGCGAATCCCGCGGGACATTTCTTTCTCGCCATGGTCGGCTGGTGGCGGGTCCTCATCGACCTCGACGACCGATCCCACGACGAGGAGCTGTACGCGCTGCTGAAGCGCTGCATCGAGGTCTGCGACCGCCGTCTCAAAGAGGCTCCGGAGGATTTTGACGCCATTCTCTTCAAGGGTGGCGCCGTCGGGTTCCGTGGTCGACTGCGCGGCGACCGCCACGAGTTTCTCCGTGCCGCCCGCGACGGCCTGCGGTGCCTGCCGCTGCTGAAAAAGAGTCGAGAACTGGAGCCGACGAACAAGGACATCCTCTTCGGCCAGGGCATCTACAACTATTTCGCCGAGGTGATCCCGGAGCGACACCCTGTCGTACGGCCGGTGATGTTTTTTCTGGCCGACGGTGATCGCCAGTTGGGGTTGCAGCAGCTGGAAGAGGTTGCCCGCGAGGGACGGTATGCCCGCGCCGAAGCGCTCTACTTCCTGGCCCAGATTCACCGGCTCTTCGAGGGGGACGAGGGCGCCGCGCTGCCGTACCTGGTGGAACTGCACGAGATGTATCCGGGCAACGCGCTGTTCCATCGGTACCGGGCGCGCACCCTCATCGCGCTGGGTCGCTGGGTCGAGGGCGTCGGTCTGTACGAAGAGGTGGCACGACGAAGTCGCGAGGGGCGTCCCGGGTACCACCGGCGCGGTCACATCGAGGCGCTCTACTACATCGGCAAGAATGCATTCCGTCAGCGGCGGCGGGAGGCGGCGGTGCGCAGCTTTGTCGTCGCCGACAGCCTCGGCTTGACCCTGGGCGACGAGTCCGAGGAGCAGGCGACGAACGGCTATTCAGCGCTGGTCAATCTGTATTTGGGAATGACGTATGACGAACTGGGCCAGCGCGACGCGGCGGTGCAGTGCTTCGACCGGGTACTGGCGCTGCCCGACCGGGGCACGAGCCACAAGCTGGCTCGGGGCTATCGCAAGGAGCCCTTCGCTCGCCAGGAGCGTTAGACAGGGCCGTCAGTCGGGAGGCGGGCCGGTGGGTGACGGCTGGTAACCCCACTGGCGCAGGATCTCGTAGACGACGACGGCCGCGGTGCAGGCCACGTTCAGCGAGTTCTTGTAGCCGAAGACGGGGACCTCCAGCAGTTCGTCACAGCGGTCGAGCACTTCGCGCTCGACACCGAGAGCCTCGTTGCCCAGCACCAGCGCCACCGGCCGCGGATAGGTCACTTCCGTGTATGGCCGGCTCGCCGATGTCGTCTCCAGCGCCCACACCGGCATTCCCCGCGATTGCAGATTGTCCAACGCCTCCATCGTGCTCTCCACATGTTCGGTGTCGACATACTCGATGGTGCCCAGCGCCGTCTTGTCGAGGCGCAAATGGGGTGGGTGGGCGGTGTAGCCGCAGGTGACGATACGCCGCAGCCGCGCCGTGTCGGCGGTGCGAAAAATGGAACCCACGTTGAAAGCCGACCGCAGATTGTCCAATACCAATGTGACGGGAAACTTCGGCCGTCTCTCATACTGATCGAAAGGGATGTCGAGGTCGCGGCTGCGGACGTCGAAAGTCGATTCCTCGCCGCCGCTGACCTCCCGGCGGCGGCTCAAGAGGTGGTGATGTCGACGACTTGTCCGCTGCTCGCCGAGGCGCGCGCGGCATCGAAGACGCCCATCACGGCGCGTATGCTCTGGGGGGTGACGGCAAGCTCGGCCTCTCCGCGGATGGCGGCGGCGACGTTTTCGTAGAAGGAGCGCCAGCGCCCGGGCACGCAGTCGAACACGGTCTCGGCGGAGCGACCGGCGATTTCACGGCGCAACCGGGGCCAGTTGTCGCGATCTGGCTCTCTGGCGGCGTCGATGTCGCCGCCGATCATGGCTCGTTCCTGTGGGTCGAGGCCGTTCTTCACGAAAGCGCCGTCGGTGCCCAGCACATACCAGCGCGGCATCTGCACGCGGGCGATGGAGGAGGTGACCACGTGAACCTCGGCGCCATTGGCGAAGGACAGCACGCAGTGGGCGTGATCTTCCACGTCGTTGTCGAGACCGGCGTCGGTGAAGCGGGCGTACACGCGCTGCAGGGGCGCCGGCACCAGCTGCAGCGCCTGGTCGATCATGTGGGCGCCGAGGTCGACGAACTTGCCGCCGCCACGATGTGCCTCACCGCGCCAGGAGCGCGGGGCGCCGTACTGACCCCAGGCCAGCTGGGCGTAGATCAGGTCGCCGAGCTGGCCCTCTGCCAGCAGCTGCTTCACCGTCAGGTAGTCGCCGTCCCAGCGGCGGTTCTGAAACACGGTCAGGAGCCGTCCAGACGACTGCGCCGCCGCCATCATGGCGTCGGCCTCGACGCCGTCGAGGCTCATCGGCTTGTCGGTGACCACGTGTTTGCCCGCCTCCAGGGCGGCGATCGCCTGTGACGCATGTAAATCGTTCGGCGTCGCCAGGACGACCAGTTCGACCTCGTCGTCGCCGAGGACCTCCTCGAAGCGCTCCCAGGCGTACACTCCGAGGCGGCCGGTGATGTCGGCGCGTGCCTCCGGGCGGCTGGAGACGACACCCTTCAACCGCAGGGCTGGCGCCGCCAGAGAGACTAAGTAGGAGTGAAAACAGCGGCCGGCGAAACCGTAACCGACGACGGCGGTGGAGATTTCTTTGGATTCGCTCATGGGCGCAAGGGTAGCGTGACGCCTATGTTCCAGCAACTTGAGACCAGAGCGGAGATCACACTCATGCGGATTCGTATCTCCTGGCCGGCGGGTCAGGCCCATGCATGGCTAGAAGACACACCTACCGTCCGTCGTCTGTTGGAAGCGTTGCCGATCACGGCGCGGGCAAACACGTGGGGTGAAGAGGTCTATTTCGACACCGGCGTCGATGCCGAGCTGGAGCCCGATGCACGGCAGGTCGTCGACCCAGGAACCGTCTGCTTCTGGGTTGAAGGCAAGGCGCTTGCCCTGCCTTATGGACCGACTCCCGCTTCTCATGGTGATGAATGCCGTCTGGTGTCGGAGGTCAACCTGCTGGGCAAACTGGAGGAGGAGGCGAACGTGCTGGCATCCGTCGGTGCCGGAGACGAAATCCGCGTAGAGAGGATAAATGCCTGAACTTGTTTCCCTGCAGCGGGTCGTTGCCGACGTGCCGCGCTGGCGCACAGCCGCATCCTGCACAACGGTAAAATACGACCTGGTCACCCACATTTCGGTGTCGCGGGATGGCACATGTTGGTCGACGCCGCGTCAGAGTCATGGCGTCAAGTACTGGATGTGGCGTCTGCTGGCTGCAGACGGTGCCTACTGGTGTGCGGCCTACCATTTCGGCCGGCGCGACGACCGCGACATGCGCACTGTTCACCTGCTGCGCTCCGACGATCTGTTCGACTGGCGGGTCCTCACGCAGATGCGGTCCGGCGGGGGACCGGGTGAACCCGTGCTCTATGCACCCGAGCCCGGCGTGCTGCAGTGCATCGTACGCACCCTCGAGCCGGATCACCATTCCTGACTCGGGATCAGCCGTGAACCGTACGACACCTGGGCGTGGCACGATCTGGGCGTGATGATCCACGGGCTGGTGGTGCTGCAGACGGTAGATAAGCGCTGGATCGGCGCTGGCCGTTCTCAGGAAACAGACCTGCCGAAGGGCTCGTTCGTGTCCGTCGGGGAACAGCAGGACCCCGCAGGGCATCATACGAGCGTATGGGAGATCGACTCGACGCGGGTGCGGCACCTGCTCACCCTGCCCAGCGGGCGGGATTGCTCCTACTGCGGTCTGGCGATGGCGCTCGACGGGGAAACGATACAGATGAGCTACCACTCACACCACGCGCGTCTGCCACTGCCCCCGGGGCCACCGACACCGAGTGATGTCTACCTCGCCCAAATGACTCTGTAGGGAGACAGGACCGCTGGATATCGGGATGGGGAGGAGACGGTCGACAGGAATGTGGCTGCATCTGGTGGTGGCCGTGGTCGTCGCCGTCGGTGTTGCCGGCTGCGCCGCCGGATACGCACGCTACATGGGCAAGACCCTCGGTCGCATGCAGAATCGCGACTGGGCGGGGGCAATAAAAAAGCTGGAGAAGCCGTCGGGGAGCACGAACCTGCTCCTCTACCGGCTCGAGAAGGGTCTCATCCTGCATTACGCCGGGGATTGGGTCGCCTCCAACGCCCAGTTTGAGCGCGCCGAAAGGCTCATCGACAAGCACTACACACGTTCGGTGAGCCGCGAGATCGCCGCCCTGTTGACCAACGACGCCATCCGGGCCTACAGCGGAGAAGAGTTCGAGCGTGTCCTCATTCATTACTACCGGGCACTCAACTACCTGCATCTGGATGACCCGCAAGGGGCCCTGGTGGAGTGCCGCAAGGCGAACCTGCGTCTCACCGATTTCGCCGAAGCTTCCGAGGTCGAGCTCAGCTACAAGAACGACGCCTTCCTGCAGTACCTGACCGGCCAGCTGTACGACGCTGAGGGCGATCTCAACGATGCCTACATCTCCTACCGTGACGCGGCCAAGGGCTACGCCGCCTACGAGAGCCAGTTCGGGCTGCATTCGCCGCCACCGCTGGCGACGGATATGCGGCGTTCCACGCAGCGCCTCGGCTTCGCCCAGGAGTGGATCGATATCCAATCACGCTTGGGACTCGATCCCGAACATTCGGAGGCGCCGGCACCCGTCCCCGGCACGGTGACAGTCTTCGCCGAAAGCGGGTTCGTCGGCCACAAGGGCCAGCAGGAGATCAGTCTGCCCATCATGGAGGACGACAACACCAGCGACGTGTGGGTCACTTCCGACCGTATGGTGAGGCGCTACCACAATCCGCACCATCACCACGACGTGAAGTACTGGCTGCGCATCGCCTTGCCCGTCTTCCGGCCCAGCCGCAGCGCCGTCGCCGGCGTTCGTCTACGGGTCGGGGACCAGGTGACCCCGGGCTGGCTGGTGGAGGATTTGAACGCTATCGCCGCCAGGTCCCTGAAGGAAAAACAGGACTCTATCCTGCTGCGTACGGCGGCCCGAGCGGTCTTCAAGTGGGTCGCCACAAAGAAAGCGGAGGACAAGAGCGAAATCTTCGGTTTCTTCGTCAACCTCTTCGGCGCCGGGACCGAGGCGGCGGACACGCGCAGCTGGGTGTCGCTGCCGCAGACGATCTGGATGGCGCGCACCGAAGTTCCTCCGGGAACGACAAGCGTGGTTCTGGAGTTTATTAACGCAGGAGGGTCGGTCATCGATCAACACGTCTTCACCGACGTGGACGTGAGCGGCGATCGGCCCCTGTTTCTCAGCTGGCGCAGCTTCCGCTGAAGGAGACGGACAAGGCATGGAACGAATGCACGGAATCGGGGCGGCCCTGGCACTGCTGGTGGCGCTGTCTGTGTCGGCCCAATCGACGGGCAGCACGGCTGACGAGGCGCCTGCCATGCCCGCGGGGGCCGTGTTCAACATCGTCGATTGGGACGGAGGACCTCTGCCGCCTTTGTATGAACGCTCCGCCCAGTTGCCGCTATCGCTGGACGACGTCATCAAGTTGAGCGAGGCCGAGTTCGCCGACGAGGCCATCATCAAGATGCTCCAGGAGCGGCGCTGTGCCTGCGACGCCTCGGTGCCGTCGTTGATACATCTGAAGCGGGCCGGGGTCTCAGAGACGGTGATCCAGGCCATTTCGCTACACGCCCTGACGCCCAATCGGCACCTCGACCTGGTGATCCACATGGACTTCGAGGGCCTGGGCGGTGCCGGCGCTGTGTCCACGCAGGCGCGCAAGAGTTATCTCTACCTCATCATCCCCGACGGTGATCGCGACCGGGTGTTCTTCGGCAACCTGCACGGAGCCTTGGGACGCACGGCGGCAAGAACCCTAGTGGACAACACAGACCTGCTGCTGCTCAAGACGGTGCGCCGTGCCAGTTTCGTGGCCCGCGTACCCCTGAAGGTGCACGGAATCAAGCGCGCCTTGGTCTTTCTGTCGACGCGTCCCGATATTTACACCGTCGCCGATATCCCCGAGGCGGACCGCAAGGCGGCACAGGAATTCACCTTCGACTACCCTGCCAGTTCGCTGCAGAGTCGGTGCTCGCTGCAGGTCCTGCACCGGCAGGACACGATGCTGGCCAACCGCTGGCACCTCGAGAGGTCGCACTTCGAATGCGAGTGGGAATGACCGCGACCGTACCCTTCCTAGAGATGAGACAAGTGA
>JAYZCA010000404.1:0-18432 GCA_036339235.1 Candidatus Latescibacterota bacterium
ATCCCGTGGGTACGCCGTCGCTGAGGCGCCTCGCGCAGAACCGCCGCAGCGCCTGCGTCGTCATCTCCGATATCACCCGTCCCGTCCCGAATTCCCTTGTGCTGCCACCGATTCTGCGCATCCTGGAAGAGGCTGGCATCCCTCGCCAGGGTATCACCATCCTGGTCGGCACGGGATTACACCGGCCGAACGAGGGCGAGGAACTCGTACGCCTCGTGGGTGAACAGGTCGCCGCCACCTATCACATCGTCAACCACAAGGCGCGAGCCCGTGATACGCTTGTACATCTCGGCGACACATCGGCGGGTGCGCCGATCTGGATCGACCGCATCTACATGGAGGCCGACCTGAAGATCGCAACGTCCCTCATCGAGCCGCACCTGATGGCGGGTTATTCGGGAGGGCGCAAAGCGATCTGTCCAGGAATCATGGGCGTCGACACGATGAGAGTTCTGCACGGCCCGAAGTTGATGGGGGACCCGCGCTCCGCCGAAGGTGTGATCGACGGCAACCCCTTCCACGAGCAGGCCCTGGAGGTAGCGCAGAAAGCGGGTGTCGATTTCACCTTCAACGTTGCCATGAACGATCGGCGCCAGGTAACCGGGATCTTCGCCGGAGACCTCGAAGGGGCACATGCCGAGGGGGTCAGGTTCGTCGAAGCTCAGGCCAGCGCCTGGTTGGAGGAGCCGGTGCCCATCGTCGTGACGACGAGCGCCGGATATCCCCTGGATCTCACGTTTTATCAGGCCGTGAAGGGGTTGACGGCGGTCCTGCCCATCGTCGAGACAGGAGGTACCATCGTCCTGGCGGCACGATGCGCTGAGGGGCTTGGCAGCCCCGAGTTCACTCAACTGCTCGCCGACACGGACAGCGCTGCGGCTTTCGAGGAACGGCTCCAGGATCCCGATTTCTTCGTCGTCGATCAGTGGCAACTGCAGGAGCTGTGCAAAGTTCTACGCAAGGTGCGGGTGCTGTTGTGCAGCGACGGCGTCGACGTCGACAGTCCGCACCTGCGAGGCCTCGTGTCCACTGTGGCCTCTGTGGAAGCGGGCATCGCCGAGGCGCGCCGCCAGCACGGCGCCGATGCCGCCATCGCCGTCATTCCACGGGGCCCCTACGTCCTGGCCCGGTCTCGGGCGGTTGCAGCGTGACCTGCCGATACGCCGTTCTCTACCTGTTGGCATTAGGCAGCTGCCTGGTCGGCGTCGGTTGTGCCTCCTCCGGGGTGAGTTCGGTGGTCATGATGCCGGACGAGTCGGATACTGCCGCGGCCTCGGCCGAGAGCGCCGCCGCCACTGCGACGGACCTGGTGCCACGACCGAGAGCTCCCACTGATAGCACCAACGCCCTCGGCCAGGTGCTGCTGATGCTACCGTTCTCCAACAGTTCTGACTACAAAGGGCCCTGGCCCGTGAACACCGGATTCGCACAGGTACTCGCCGACAGCCTGAGACCGAACCGGTTCCTGCGCACCGTGCCGGTGGATTCCGTCCTCGCCTTCCTGACGCCCGACGAGTTGCAGGGCAAGATCGACCCCAAGCGGGCCGCCGAGCTGGCTCGCTTCCTGAACGCCGACTGGGCTGTACTTGGAGACATCGACGATCTGGGAATGCACCGCTTCCGGGCGACGGTGCCTCTGGGTGGCTACCGCAGCTACGAAGGGGCCGTGTCGGCCAATCTGATTCTCGTCAATGCCATCGACGGCCGGCCGACCGGCGAGGTCAGCGCCGAGGGCCTGGAGGACAGCCGCCGTTCGGGAATCACCAACCCTGCCTCCTTCGTGCCTCTCGACAAGCAGTACATCTTTCTCCACGAGATCGAATGGGACTCCGACGAATTTCGAGACTCCCTGGTGGGCCAGGCGATGTCGATATGGGCATCCAAGGCTGCAGCAGGCGTGGGCGAGGACATCCGCCCACCGCCCTCTCTGCAGGTCCTGGAGCCCAAAATCATAGATATCGATGGGAGCGTCGCGTATATTAACATCGGTCTGGTGGAGGGTATCCGCAGCGGCGACAAGTACGGAGTCTGGGATCACGGTCGTCAGTTGCAGGATCCTGACACCGGAGCAGTTCTCGGCCAGGTGCCGCCGCGGCGGGTAGGCGTGGTACAGGTCGAGCAGATCATCGCCGATCACCTCACGCAGGCCCGCATCATCGAGGGCCTGCAGACCGTCAAGAACGGATATGTGTTGCGGGCGGAATGACCGTCTTCAAGCGAGCGTAACACTACGCATGACACAACACCACTACACGTTTCACCCTCTTCTCGTGCTGGCGGCACTCGTCGTCCTGCCTGCCCACTCCTATTCAAAATCAGATTCAGCGCCATGGTCAGAACCAGGGGCAGGACGCGTCGAGGAGGTTGTCTCCTACCGGGTCTACTACCTCTTCGATCCGGCGGATCCGATGCAACTGCAGCGCGCTGACGAAGCGTATCAGGGCACGTTTGCCGAGGACCAGGTGGAGTGGTTCGGCGTGCGCCCTACGTCGTCGAGCCAGGTCGCCTTGGCCCCCTTCGCCCTCGCCGACATGCTGGCGGAGGCCGATCATCTTCCGCCGCCGCCCGTGCTTGACTGGCTGCAGGCGGCCGCCGGGCAAGAGGAGTCCGGCGACCGGATTCTTGTGGAGAACACGATCACGGGCCGCACCTACGCCGGTGTCGGCACCGACATGCAGGACGTCATCGCGGCGGCCGGACTGGCTGCCGCTGTCAGCACCGACGTGGGCGTGACCACCTGGGGCAAGGTGAAGGAGTTGTTCCGCTGACGGTCGAGTCGGTTCGCTGCGACCGCAACCCCTCCCAAGAACTGACGGCAATCTCAAAGAGGAGCAATCGACTGCTGCTGCGTGTGTTGTCTCTCATGGCGGGCCTGTTCTGGCTCTGGGGCTGTGGCTCGAACGAAGTCACGGTGCAGATCAGTGGCGGCGATGGCCAGCTGCTGCGGTTGGACGCCAACGATCTGAAGTACCTGCACAACCGCCTCACACAGAGCGGGACCTACACGTTCAGCGAACTCAAGAGCGGCGAGTACTCGGTGTCCGTCGTCGCCGGCTCCTACGTCGAAACCCGCGTGATCCAGGTGGAGTCGCTGCCGATTTCGGGCGTTGGCCACCAGAGCGTCGACTTCAGCGTACCTGCCGGCGCCAACACCATCTTCGAACGCCAGGGTACCATCGTCTATGCCTCGACGCCGACGCGCGCGCGGAATTGGGATCTGTTCGCCGTCGATGTCGCCACGGGGGACGTGACGCGTCTGACGGAGACCCGCGAATTCGAACAGCACCCGAGTTGGTCGCCCGACGGCCAGCGCATCCTGTTCACTATGGGCGACGTCATGACCAACTTCGACGTGTGGGCGATGAACGCCGACGGGACCGGGCGCACTCGTCTGACGGAACATCCGGAGCGCGACGCCGACCCCACCTGGTCTCCGGATGGTTCGAGAGTCGTCTTCGTCAGTCAGCGCGACGGCGATGTCGCTCTCTGGATCATGGATGCCGACGGGGGCAACAAGTACAAGCTGGTGCAGGGACGCGAACCGGCGTGGAGCCCCGACGGGGCGCGCATCGCCTTTACGTCGAGCGCTTTCGAAGGCAACGATGAGATCTATGTCATCGACGTGGACGGCTCAACCATGCGACAGCTCACCTTCGACAAGCGTTTTGACTGGCACCCGGCCTGGTCACCGGACGGTTCCCGGCTGGCCATGGCGACGGAGCGCTTCGGCGGTCAGGAGCTGATGATCACCGGAGGTGATTTCACACGTCAGGTACGCGTGACCCTCGCCGAGAATACGTTCGAAGTCGAACCGAAATGGTCACCCGACGGTCACGCCCTGGCGTATTCCGGTAAGATGACGATCGGCGACGACGGCGAACTCGTTGCTGACAAGAAGGGCCGCCCTCTGGGTACGTACGACATCTACCTGATACCGTCGTCCGGTTTCGACTGGGACGAGACGACCGAGCGTCCTGTGAGACCGATCAATCTGACGCAGACCGACGACCGCGACGAACGGTCTCCGAGCTGGCGCCCCTTCTGACGCACCTTTCAGCTCGCCTTGTGAAAGGTCGGTTCGATCCCTGGCTGCCGACCCTCCTGCTTTCGGGCCTGGCACTGCGGCTCATCGGCCTCGACGAGCCCCTGATCGACCAGCAGGCCTGGCGCCAGACGGACACCGCCGCCATAGCGCGCAATTTTCTCGACGAGGGCTACGACCTGCTGCGCCCTCGCGTCGACTGGCGGGGGATCTCGTCGGGCGTCGTCGAAACGAACTTTCCCCTGTATCCCTATCTGGTGGCTTGTCTCTACGGCGTGGCTGGCGGGGCGTCCGAGTGGCTGGGACGGCTGCTGTCCGCCCTGTTCTCCAGTCTCGCCGCAGTGCCTGTCTACGCCCTGGGCCGCCGCCTCAGCCCGGGCCCCTGGCTGGCACGCTGTGCCGCCGCTATCTATCTGGTCCTGCCACTGAGTTGGTACTTCGGGCGCGCCGTCATGCCCGAGGCGCTCATGATCCTGCTCAGCCTAGGCGCCCTGTGGGCTTTCCAGCGCTGGCTCGAGGAACCGACACGGTTGCGTCTCGCCCTGGCAACGATCACGGCAGGGCTGTGTTTCGCGGTCAAGATTCCCACCCTCTATCTGGGATTTCCCCTCGTGGCCCTGGCCATGGCGCGCTGCGGCTGGGGGTTTTTGCGTCGCCCGTCGATGTGGTTCTTTCTGGTGGCAGCCCTACTGCCTGCCGTGATGTGGTACGGTCACGCCATGAGTCTTTTCCGAGAGACGGGGCTCACCTTCGGCATCTTCGGCGGCACCGGGTACGACAAGTGGGCTCACGGCCTGCTGCTGACCTCCGGGTTCTGGTCCAGCATGGTAGAACGCTTCACCTTCTCGGTACTGACGCCAGCGGGCGTGGTGCTCGTCGTGATGGGGATCGCCGGGTTGTGGCCGACCGGTACTCAGGGCCGGCAACGCTGGTATCTCTATGCGTGGCTTGGCGGTCTGCTCGTCTACCTGCTACTCGTGCCCGAGGGCAATCGCAAGCTCCACTACTACCAGCTGCCTTTCGTGCCGCTGGCGGCTCTGTTCGCCGCGGCGCCGCTGGCAGCCTTGTTCGGCGAGCCGGTGATGGGGGGGCGGATCGGTGCCCTCTTGCACGGCGGGGGGCGCGGCGGCCGCTGGCTGGCGGCTGCTGTATTGGCATGCGTCGTGGCAGCCTCGGTACATGAGGTTACGGACTACCGGCGCCCGCCTACGTACGACTACTACAGAGCCTGTCTGGCGGCAGGGCAGGCCCTGAACGCCAAGCTGCCTCGAAACGCAAGGGTGGTGGTGGGCGATCTCGACGACAACGCCGGTACACCCTTCCGCGCCCGAAGTCCGACGCTGCTCTACTATCTGCAGCGAAAGGGATGGCAGATCACGCCCGATGAATTTGCCGCCACCACCCTCGACAGCCTCGCTGATATTGGGGCCGAATTCTTCGTCGTCCCCGGCGGATTCGTCCTCGACAAGCCCACTCTCTGGGCCCACCTACTGCGGCGGGGCGTGGCCACGGCAGCCTCCTTCCCGGAGGCCTGGTACGACCGTGCTTCGTTCCTTGCCGGGGCCAACCGGCATCCCGGACCGGAACGCCACGTACTCGTCGTGCGTCTCCGCAAGGAAGACGGGCGCGCAGGCTCATCGCGTTGACAGCCTCCGAAGCCGTTATTACCTAATAGCTGCGCAGCTCGGAAGTACATCTTACACATGACCCAGGAGGGGCGACCTGTGAACGCACCAGTGGTATCAAGAGTGATCGCGATGGCGTTGGCGGCGGCCTGGCTCTTGGCCTGCGCCTCCACAGGGTCGGGTGGCGGAGCAGCATATATGCCGCCACCGATCAACGAAGGCAAAGGCCGGCTGAGCCTGCAGGCGGCTGGCATCAACCAGCTCAACTTCTACATAGTCGATGCCGCCACCGGGGATGAGGTCTACGAGGACATGCCACGCGTATCGTCATGGTCTCCAAGCGCCTATGATTCCGGCGCCGAGCAGAATCGGTTGACTGTGGATCTCGATCCGGGCACCTACACCGTGGTGGTCAATACCGACATCGATGATGATGTCGTCATCGACGACGTCGTGGTGCAGATGGGTCAGGAGATCTACAAGACCGTACGCGTCGGGCGATTCCAGGTGCGCTTTCAGGGAGCTTCGTCGTTCGGCAGCCAGATACCCTTTCTGATTTTTGACTGGAACATGTCCACGATACTGGGTCGCGGCATGACATCCAGCGAGGTGCGCCGCTTCATCGTTCCCGAGGGTCGTTACAAGATCCGCATCGAGAACAGCGCTTCCGGTTTCGATATCATCAAACCCGTGGAAGTGAACTTCGGGCGTATCACCCAGGTGAACATCAGGACGCAGACCCAGGAAGAGCCAGAGACAGAGCAGTCCCAGCAGAACTGACTTGAGAGGCAGGTTTTCCATGTCGTCACTCCCGTTGTCCCGGCTGGTATTGTGCGCGGTCCTGCTGGTGGCAGGGGTCGTCACTGTGCAGGCGGCGGATATCGAGGCCACGGTTGTCGACCGCAAGGGCGTACGATACGCGGTTCGCAAGCTCGAAATCCGCGGCTCTACGACACTCGAATATTACGTGTCAGGGAAACGTCGGAGGATGGACATGGCGCGAATCGAGCGCATCCACATAGCCGGTACGGCGCAGGATCAGGAAGCGCCGGTGACGGTGACTCTACGTACCGGGCGTATCGAGGAAGGTACGATCATCATCAACGCAGGCTCGTCGCCGGACAACGACATCGCTGCCGGCGGTAGCCATGTCAGCGACCGGTTGACGGGGAGCACGAGCCTCGGGCCGCTGTTCGTGCCTCTCAGCGACGTGCGCGATGTCTTCTTCGTCCACGACGAGAACGAGCCCATCGTCCCCGATGCGGTGACCGGGTCGATCGTCGACGAGCGTGGCAGGCGCTTTGCCGTCAGCGACATCCGCTATCGCGGTGACGAAGCGTTCCGCTTTCAACAGGGACGCAAGAAGAGACGCGTAGCACTGCGTCACGTGTCACGGCTGGAGTTCGGAGATTCACCAGGAGGCGAAATGCGCCCCGTGAAGATCACCTACCGGACGGGGAGGGTGGTCCAGGGGGAAGTCGACGCAAGCACCGTGCGCATGGCAGGGGAGGGCGACCACGTCTACCGAACCCGGGTCGACTCCGCTTTCACCGGCATCAGCCCGTCAGGCGTTGCCTACGGTATCGGCCTGAAGACGGTAATGCTCGTCCTCATCGACCACGAGACGGACGAGGAGGCCTCAGATGAGAGCAGGGCTACGGCGGAAGAAGGTGTCTCGAGCGACCACTGATATCGGTCACCCGAGTATCCCATCTGGGCTGCGGCCGGCTTCTGCTATCGTTCGATGCCGGCATAGAGTGTGATAAAGCCGCGAGTACGGGTCACCGTGTCTTCGTCTTCGCGCATGCGTCGGGCGACTTCGAAACCGGCGACGGTGGTGATCCGGTATCCCTGATAGTCCGACAGGTTCGTCAACTGCACGAGGTACACCAGTCCGCTGAAGTCATCATCGACGCCAGGCGGCACAGGGTCGCGCAACTGGTTGTACCACTCGTATTCGATGCCCCCCTCCAACAGGGTGCGCCGCAGTATCGGCTTACGAGCCACCAGCATGAGCAACTCGGTGAGCTGCCGTTCCTTGGCAAGCTGTCGGGCGGGTGGAACGCGGCTGATGTACTCGCTCTTCCATCGGGGCACGAGGCTGATCGA
This sequence comes from Candidatus Latescibacterota bacterium, assembly GCA_036339235.1. GTDB lineage: Bacteria > Latescibacterota > UBA2968 > UBA8231 > UBA8231 > UBA8231. The sequence goes on from JAYZCA010000404.1 coordinate 7,777, forward strand.
CCCCAGCTGCACCGTGTATTCAGCCTTGTAGATGAGCCCCAGGAAGTGGGCGTTTTCGCGCACTCCACGCAATTCGATCTCGTCCGCAGAGCCTGACTGACGGTAGGCGTCCCACTTGAGGCGCCCAGCGGTGTAGAGCCCCCGCGTCGTGTGCAGATCTTGGCCCAGCCACACCGAATGCACGAAGGTGTCCTGCGCCGGCAGGACGTCGGTGACGAGTCTCTGGGCGCCACGCGTGTTCCTTTCCTGCACCCATTGCAACAGGTCGTCCCGGATCGAGTCGCGGACCTTGCGCACATCACCGTAAAGACGCAGGCGGCCGATGCCGGGGAATTCGTGCTCCGCTGTCAGCAGGGCATAGTCGGCGTGGTTGCGGCGATCCTGCGAGATTTGCTCGATACGCTGGCGGCCGATGTGCAGGCGGATATCGGGGTTGACGAAGACGCCACCGTAGGCATTGTACCCCCGCTGGCCGACGCGGTAAGGGTAGTCGGCCCGGTCGTCGTTCTCGAAGCGGTCGATCCACTGGTTGTGGTTCATGTCGACGCCGTAGAGGAACTCCGGTCGGTCGACGTGGAAGCGCAGGAAGGACTCCTCGTAATCGGGGACAAGATTCGGGCTCTGCTCGTTGTCATTCTGATTGAAGTCGGAGATGAAGTCATTGTTCTCATCCCAGCCGGGGAAGACCTCGCGATCGACATTTCCCGACCCGCGGCGCTGCCAGTCGACGAACTGATCCTGGTCGTCGTTGTCGTCGACGAATTCGAAACGCCAGAAGTCACTGGTGTAATTGGGCACGCCATCGCGGTTGACGACGGTGACGGAAGTCGAGTAACCCGGGTCGATGCTGAAACCTTCGGCGTAAGCGAACCACGGATAGGCGGTCTGCGACAGGTTGCCGATCCAGACGTCGGAGGACTCGTTCGACGTGAAGTGCTCGTCGAGACCCAGGTTCGGGAACTGGCTGAAGCGGCGGTTGCGAACGAACTCGAAATACCCCTCGAAACCCGCAAGGTCGGTCAACTCGAGAGTGAAACCCGTCGCGTGCGTCGCCGTCGGCAATCCGTAGTCGAAGGTGATGACCCTCTGGTTGGAGCTGTCCTTGACGTTGCCGCCAGCCTGGGCGACGGGGAAGAAGACGCTGCCCTGGCGGTCGGAGGACATCTCCACGAGATAGTCGTTGGCGATGACGAGCTCGATCTCCACGCGGCGGATGCGGGACGGATCGGGGCCGGAGTAGGTGCGGTCGTTGAGGTCGAAACGCAGCAGGATGCGCTCATTGCCATCGGCCGACAGGAATCCGGACCGCTGAAAGCCACCCTCCGTCTGGGCGCGGAAGCCGATCTCGGTACCGCGTGTGACGTTGCCGTCGAGGTCGTGTATGAGGATGTCGGATGCGAACAGGGCACCGCCGTCGACGCCGTCCTCAGGAGAGTCATCCCCAATGCGTACCTCGATGACGGTGACGTTGGTGAAGTTCTGTGGTGCCGACAGCTCGCCACGGAACATGTCGCCGTTGAAGGCGCCCGACTGGGTGTTCGACTGGTAGGCGGACAGGAAGGTCCCACCGACCTTTACGAAATCTCCCACCTGGGCCACGATGCGGCCGCCGGCGAGGTTGGAGACATCGGAGCGCGTGTCGGGGCCACCGAGGTTCGTTCCCGTGCTGAATTCCTGATTGGGGGCGCTGATGCGCGACAGCAGCAGCGTCGCCTGGTGCCGGTCGGAGGCGAAATCCCACTGCAGGCCGTTGTAGTTCGGCTTGGAGAACGTCATCGGTGTCAGCGTCGTACGGATCTCGTCGCCCAGGGTGAGGGCGTAGTGGTACTGGCCCTTGTGGTCGGAGGCAATGACGAGGCGGTTGAACCACGAACCGAAGTTGCCCGTCTTTTCCATGCTGCTGCCGAAGGGTAGGGGCGCCTCTTCGCGCCACTCGTAGATGAGCCAACCGCGCGTCAGAAAGTTGCCATAGACGTCGTAGAAGTAGTTGCCCTCGATGGCGGTGTTGACGAAACGCTGATATGTGTCGCGGGCGTAGTTGCCGTATTCCCACTGGCGCCAGCCGTACTCGGCGTAGAGTTCCTGCGGCACGTACCACTTGCGCACCACGGGGTCGAGGGCGTCGAACAGCACGCCCGGACCGGTGGGCTCAAAGGTCACCTTGCCACCCCGCTGGACGGTCCCGAGGCGAGTCCCGTAGTCCTGCGCGTTGGTTGGCGATGTAATCAGTGCCAGCAACAGGGCGGTCCGTGCGGCGCGGCGGATGGAGAAGCGCATCAGTAGGCCACCCCCAGAACGCCGACATGGCGTTCCTCGAAGGCATCCGCCCGCACGCGCAGCAGCCACAGGTAGTGGCCCGGAGGGACGAGGCTGCCGTTGCTGAGGACACCGTCCCACGTGTGTGTCGAGGGGCCGATAAGCTTCTCTTCGTCGAATATGGTGTGCAGGCGGCGTCCGGACAGGTCGTAGATCTCCATGGTGACGGGGGTGGGCTTGGTCAACTGCAGCAGGTTGAAGAATACTTCGAACTCGTCATTCTCGAGATCGCCATTCGGGGTCATGATCTTGCTGTCGACGACGATCTCGCCGATCAACTTGCCCACCTGCTCCCGCGGGATGACGACGGTCAGATCGGAGAGCTCGGCGAAGTCTCCGGGGCCGAAGTCGGAGGCATCTCCCGGTTCGAGGCGCTGGGGTACCGTACCGGACGGCGTGTGGTAGGCGCGCGCCGAGAAGGTGGTGCCAAAGCGGAACACCGGGATGTCGAAGGTGAACTCGAGGACCGTGCTGTCGCGAGTGATGGGTTCGAAGGTGATGGCGAAGCCATCTCGGCGCACGTAGTCGATGTCGAAAGGTACGGGGTCACCGTCGACGGTCATCCCCCGGATGTCCTCGACGACGGCGTTGGCGTCGATCTCGAGGCGGTCGTAGCCGCGGATCGGACCGTCGGAGCGCAGCAGGATGGCGTAACGGAAGGTGGCCCGCTTTTCAGCGTCCACCCGCCGCGGGAAGACCTCGGCGCGCAGCGTGTCTCCTAGGGGAGGGCGCAGATAGTCGAACTCGACCCAGTTTACCTGCCGTGTGTCGAACAGCCCGCCCTCGATGTCGATCTGGAACTGCAGGTAGCGGCGCTGCCCCGGGGCGGTGATCAACCTGCCGGTCTCTGCGGCTTTCCACGGACTCCAGTTGTCCTCGTCGTCGACGATGACCCCACGCTGCCGACGGCTGAGTCCGACCCAGGTGTCCTGATCGACGATCTCGGTCTCGCCCAGCCAGACGCCGACACTGTCCAGGACGCGCTCTTCGAAGATCAACGGGGTGTCGTCGGTTCCCGTGCGCACGCGGACGGACGCAGAGGAGCGGATGTCGCGACCGATGGCGATCTCCCGCCAGCGGATCGGACCCAGCGTGGCGCGATCACCGAGGTCGATCAGGTCTGATACGTAGGTGGCGCGCTGCAGGAATCCCGAGGCATAGACCTCGATCTCATCGATCTCCCAGGGCACCTGCGTCAGCGACTTGAGCTTCACCAACCGGGTGTACTGCTGCGGCACCTCGATGTCGACGACGGGACCCTCGTTGGCCGTGTCGCGGGCCACGAGGATGTCGGGGGAGCGCTGGGCGCTGGTCTGCGTCGGGTTGATGAACAGTTCGTAGGCGCGCAGGAAGTCGTTGTGGAAGGGCGCCCGCGGCGTCTCGACGACGGTGTTGCGCGGGTAGAAGCGGACTCGATTTACGCCGATGGGAGTGCCGAAGTCCAGGATGACCCAGATGCCCTGAGGGTTCAGAGGCACGACCTGTGTCGGCTTGCGCTCGAAGGCGATATCGTGATTGCCGTTGACGGTCTCCGCCAACTGCGCGCGCACCACCTTCTTCTCCTCCACGGCGTTGGGTGCGGTGATGGACCCCCCCCCTTCGAGCACGCGGCTGGCGACGTTGACCTCTGCGTCGAAGGCCAGCGGGCTGATCCACCCGAGACGATGGCGGAAGTCGACGGCATCCTCCGGTGTGTTGGTCGTGTCGAGCTTGGAGCTGAACAGCGTGCCACCCACCAGCAGGGGATCCGTGCCGCCGCCGCCGAGACGCCAGGAGGACTCACTGCTGCCGACGCGCAGCGTCCGTACCCGCGTCTGTGCCTGCCCGGCGATGGCCGACAGCAGGAAGGCCGTGGCGACGGCGATGCGCACCGACCCCGACCGCCCAACCCTTCCCATCGCGCGCTGCAGAATACCAGCCATCAGCGCAGCCCTGCGTGGACGGTAAGGAAGAAGGCGCTCACGCGCTGGGTTCGCTCATCGTCGAAGCGCTTGCGGCTGATCTGCAGCCCGATGCGGGTAACCAGCTGGTAGCCCAGGTAGGCGGAGCGGTTCGACAACTGAGCAACCGTTGTCCAGCTGCGGTAGTCCTGCTCCACATCCTCCAGCTGGCCGTCGAGCAGCCACAGCCGCGACAGCTCGAGGCCGAGCTGCAGCTCGGTGCTGAAGACCTGGCGGCCGTAACGCGGGAAGTAGGCGACCGAAGCGCTCTCGGCCAGCAGGGGCTGGGTCCAGATGAGGAAGGCCATCTGCTCCAGCGTCGTACCCGCGGGTAGGCGGCGGCTGGGCGGCCGGTGCTCGCGCCACTCGCTCTTCCAGCGCGTTTCCAGCACGGACAACCCCACTGGCACACGCCATTCGACCCGGTCGATCCAGCCGCGGAACCCCGAGTTGCGCCGCAGTTCGCGTTCGAGCAGGGCCTGGTCGCCGTCACGCTGCCGCATCGACTGCCAGCGACCGCGGTGTTCGAAACGGATGGCATTGCCGAGGTGGTGCTCCATGTCGATATAGGCAGAATGTAGCCAGGCATCGTCGCCGGCCAAAGGGTCCTCGACGTCGCGCATGCGCCCCGCCGACCCGAAAGGCTGAATCCACATGCGCAGCGGATCGGCGATGTCGTCGCGTACCAGCGCCGCATGTTCGAACAGGCGCAGGCGGAAGGCCGGGTGCGACAGGTCCCAGCGGGCCACGACGTAGTCAGCGTCGGTGTGCCCGTCGCTGGAGATCTGGCCGATCCGCTGACGGCCCACGGTCAGGCTGAGGTCGGGTCCGACAAAGGTCCGACCGTAGACGTTGACACCGTGCTGATCGGTGCGATACGGGTAGTCGGGGAGAATGTCGTTCTCGAAACGATCGACGGTGCCGTTGTAGTTCATGTCCATCCCCGGGAGGAACTCGGGTCGATCAGAGCGGAAGCGCAGGAAGGGCTCCTCGTAGTCCGGGATCAGATTGTCGTTCTGGTTGTGATCGTGCAGGAAATCGGCATTCTCGTCCAAGCCCGGCCAGGCAGTGTCGTTCGATCGATGTTGAGGGCGATCCCACTCGGGCACGCCGTTGAAGTCGTCGTCATCCTCGACGAACTCGAAGCGGGATTGGGTGAAATCGTCGTAGTGGATGTTGCCGAAGTCGCCAGTAAGCCAGACGCCGGTGTCGTAGCCGTCCTCGATGGAGAACACCTCGGCGTAGAGTTCCCACGGGTGCCGCTCGTAGCGCGCCTGGCCATAGGCGGCAAGATCGCGTTCGATAGCCCGGTGATGAGAGTTGATTCCCGGGTTGGGGTACTGGCGGTGCCGCCGGCTGGTGACCACCTCACCCTGGAAGGAGAAGCCCCCCCAGTCGATGATGTTCCAGTCGAGACCGATGACCTCCGTCGCCGTCGGCAGGCCGTAGTCGACGGTGACGACGGTGGCGTTGCTGTTGTCCCGCACGTTGCCGGCGGCTCGGCGAACGGTGAGAAATACCGGCGCGGCGCGGCGGCGCTCGCCATCGGTCTGCAGGTCGGAAGTGGCCTCTATGTGGTAGTCGTTGGCCACCGACAGCTCGACGTGCACACGACGCAGGTCCTCGGTCTCGACGCCGTCAGCGTCGAGGTCATCGAGGTTCCACGCTAGTACGATCGACTCGGAGCCGTCCGCCGCCAGGGCGCTCCCGCGGACACTGCCACCCTCGATAGTGGGCAGAAAACCGATTTCGCGACCGCGCAACTCGGTGCCCGCCGTATCGACGAGGACGATGTCGTAGTCGAACAACAGGGCACCGCCAACACCGTCCTCGGGGGAATCGTCGCGCAACCGCACCCACAGAGACTCGAGGCTCTGATTCTGTATCGTCATCAGGGAGCCACTGAAAGGGCTCCCCGATCCGAAGGTCTCCCGCGTGTTGCCGAAGTGGGCGTTCACGTAGGTCGCACCCAGAGAGGCTCGCGGCGCGACGGTCCACTCGGCGTGGCCGCCGAAGAGGTTGACGTAATCGGTGCGATCCGACGGGCTCAGAGTACCCATCACGTTGTCCTCGTCGGGCTTCGACGGGCGCGCCAGGATGAGGGAACCCTTCACATAGTCATTGGCGGCGTCGAGGCGCAGGCCATTGAATCGCGGTTTCACGAAGGTGAGGGGGGTGAAGACCGTCTCGAGTTGATCGCCCAGCATCAGACGCATCTCCAGCCCACCGCCGCCCTCGGAGGCGACGACGAGACTGCGGAACAGGCCGTTATACTGGTTGCCTTTCCAGATGGAACTGCCCCTGGGATGCTCCTGCTCCTGCTGCCACTCGTAGAGCAGCCAGCCACGTTCCATCGGGTGCCCGAGCTGGTCGTACCACAGCAGTCCCTCGAGTTCGGCCGATACGTAATAGCGATAGGAGTCGACGGCATAGTTCGACTGCGTCCGATACCAAGTGGGATCGAAGGTCACCGGCAGATGCCGGGGCACATACCACTTGTGCATCTCGGGGCGCACCGCATCGAGCTCGAAGCGGGGGGTGATGGCGGTCTCGGCGAGTTGCGCGCGTCCACCCCCCAGGCCGGTGTATCCCGGCTGCGCCAGCGCCAGCGCCGGCACGAAGAGACAGGCAGCCAGCGCCCGGCAAGGCGCCGAGAGAAAGTGGTTGAGCCGCATTCAGTAGACCACGCTGAGCGTGCGCACAGCCGACGTACCGGAGGCGCCCGCATCGGTGGGTATATCGACGCGGAGTACGTAGATCCCGGGGACGACCAGGCGGTTGCTGTCGTCGCGGCCGTCCCAGACGACGCGATGCTGGCCGCTGGGGGAGGGCGGGGTAAAGCTGAGTTCGCGCACCTGGCGGCCACTCAGGTCATGGATGCGCATGTGCACTGCCCGCTGTCCCTGCAGCTGGAACACCGTGATCAGCACCTCGGTCTCGTCGCGGATGCCGTCGCCGTTGGGTGTGAACACGGGCGAGTCGATCTCCAGGGGGCCCAGCAGGGGCAGCCCCTCCAACTTCGAAACGACGACGAGCTGGTTGCTCGATACCAGGGTGGTGGCATCGCCGACGTCGACCTGCTGCAGGCGCTCGCCGTCGGCGCTGACCAGTTCGAGGGAAAAGGTCGTGCTGGGCAGGAACACCGACGTGCGGAAGCGGAACTCCATGACTCTCCCAGACAGGTCCACGTCGGCGGGTAGATCGAAGGCGTCACCGTCGTCGAGGCGGTTCACCTCGAGGGCACCGGGCCACAGGGTCTCGGCCTGATCGAAGCGTAGTTCATTGTCGGAGCCGAGACGCACGCCCGTCACGTCGATCGCTGCCGCGGAGCTGGAGCGTAGACGGACAGAGCCGAATCCCGGATCGCCTGGCTGGCGCTCGACGCGCAGATAGAGGGTGAAGTCACGCTCCCGTCCCGGATCGATACGGCGCGTGGGCGTGACTTCGGCGACGGCCATGTCGACGAGTGGCGGGGCCAGTGCGAGGGTGACCCGGCGGATCGCCGCGGCGCGCAAAGGCTGGAACGTGCGCAGTCGTGCCTGCACCAGCGCCATGCGCCGCGGAGAAGGCGACCGATAGGGCCGCCCCGTCTCCAGGTAGGGCGCGCTCCAGGGGCTCCAGTCGGGACCCGGTAACTCCTCGACGCGAATCGGGCCCCTGTTTTCAGGTCTGGATCGCTCCCAGAGGGCCTCGGAGATCTCACGCCCCGCGGAGTTCAGGAAATGAGGAATCTGGATCAGCTCGTCCCCGGAGCGGGTGCGGATTTCCAAGGAGGTGCCGGCGGGAACCTCGCCCTCCCAGTGGACGGTGGTGACCATCTGCCTACTGTCGAACTTGATGAGCGGCGACGTGAGGGTGACATCCGACACGAAGCCTTCCCCGTAGGCCTGGATCTCGCTCAGCTTGCCGGAGAGGCGCGCGTCGTTGAGCAGGTTTAGACGGCGCAGCTCGACGAGGCGCACCGGCCGGGGCGGGAAGGTCTCCTGTACCTCCAGATACCGTTCGGGATTGATCCGCTCGTCGAGGGTCGACCACACGAAGTCACCCTCGGCGCTCAGCGAACCGTCGGACAGCCGAATCTGATAGGAGGTGAGTGGTGTCCGGTCGGCGAGCAGGCGGATGCGATCGATCCAGAAACGCGCGCCCAGGTCGATTAACAGCTGGTCGCGGTCGCGGAAAGGGTCGTACTCACGAACCGTCATGCCGGTGCGCATCAACCCATCGGTGACGAAACGCCGCACGAGGTCGTCGAAGAAATTCCCTGATTCCTGCAGAGCCCGCTGGGTCAGGGCGATGATGTTGTCGCCCAGGGCCTCGACCTCGACTTCGGCCAGGCGGGGATGCTCACGTCGGTAGAAGCGGACGGGCCCCTGCTGCGCTGGTGGCAATTGCAGATAGCTCTCCAGCAGAACGGGAATTTCACGGCCGATGACGGTGACCCGAAAGTAATCGACGGCGCCGCGGTCCTCAGGAGGCATGCGGGAGTATTCGAGTTCGCTCACCTGTTCGGCGCGCGGGCCGTCAGTGTCCAGCAGGTCGATGCGGACGAATTGCACGGGCTCGCCCTCGATGCCATCGGGCACCGGGCGCCGGGGGGTCAGGTCGAAGACGAACTCCCGCTGGTCCTTGTTCGGTGCCGCCACCTGACCGGCGCGCTGGAACCGGCGCGACCGCTGGCGCCCGAAGGATTGGGTACCGTCGGCGACGAGGACCCGAAACATCAGGAAGGGATCGCCCGTTGCGGCGAATCGCACGCGGATCCGGCGGGCCACGACGGTGCGCCCCAGGTCGATCTCGACCCACGCATCGTCGAGGAACTCGGTGTCGGGCTCCCACCAGGTGTCGAGGTCGCCGTCGACGACGAAGGCGGTGGTAAGAGAATCGGCCTTCGTACCGTAGGCGCTGACGCCGCCGGTGGTGGTGTCAGCGCCAGCACCGCCAACTGTGATATTGACGAACTCGCCGGCGTTGGCGACGGCGTCGATGTCGGCGCGGATGAATCGCGGACGCACCGTGCCGTCGGCCTCGACGATCCGCGTGCCGCTACCGGCTTCCCAGCCCCGCCAGTGAGCGGGGTCCTCGACGACGGCGAGTCCCGGCTCGATCCGGTACCCGGTTTCCTCGCGGATGGTGCTCTGCGGCTGGGCCAGGGCGCCGCCGACACTCAGGAACCATATCAGCAGGCCGGCGCGTCTCAATAGACGACTCCCAGTACACCCTGACGCGTGATGACACCGTCATCGCCGTCGACGGAGACACGGTAGAGATAGGCTCCAGGCGTGACGACTCGCCCCGCGTCGTCGGTACCGTCCCAGAGGATGCCATGGTGGCCGTCTCCAAGTTCCTGGTTCAGTAGCAGCCGGACCCGGCGGCTCCCAAGGTCAAAGATCTCGACCGTTGTCAGCGTTGGACTGGTGAGCTTGAACAGGTCAAAGGTTATGGTCGTGAAATCGTTGAAGGTGTCGCCATTCGGTGTGAGGACTCTCGTTGCCGGTCTGACGTTGCCGACGACCTGCAGTTCTTCGTCGGTAGCGATCCGGACCACCAGTTCGCCCCCTGGAGATTCGTCGTCGATATCACCCGCCGTAGCTGTCTGATAGACGGTTTCGAGCCGGCCGTCAGCGAACCGACGATCGAAGATCCGTGTCTCGAAACGGGTAGCATCGCGGAACAGCGCAGCGCGAAACACGATCTGCAGAAAGGTGCCGTCCTGGTTGATGCGCTGACCCAGGTTTACGGTGAAGCCCTCTCCGACACGGATGTTCGACGAATAGGGTACCTCCACGTCGTCGACGAGGACTCGATCGATGGCGGCCACTGCCGCTCTGGTGAGGATCTCGAGGCGACGGAACCCGGTGACGGGGGCCGGGCTGGATGTGATCGTGTGGGACAACACCGACAGGGTGAACTCGTGCTCCTGGCCGGCAGTGACCTGGTGCGGATGGATCTCGGCCTGCAGTCGCCTGACCAGGGCGGGCTGCGCGTACTCGAGAACGAGCCGGCGTATGATCGTGCCGGGTTCCGAGAACCGCAGGCGGATCTGCACGTACCGATGCAGCCCCGTGGAACGGATGAAACCGTTCGACACGGTAGACCACGCGGACCATTCCGGGTTCGGCAGGACGGGCCCCTGCTCCTCCTCAGGCAGAGCACCCCAGACGCCGGCGTAGGTCTGCTCGAGGTCGTCCGCGACGCCCGTATACCGGAAGTAGAGGACCGGGTTGCGGTCGGGCCCGGTTCGCGTCTGCATGACCACAGGCAGGTTGCTGATGTCGCCGCCTTCATACCGCACTCTCCCCCAGACCGGGAAGGGGTGGGGCGCCGGCAGGGGGACGCTCTGGAACTGTCCTACAGGTACCGTGCCATCTCCGTAGATCTCGATCTCCGCTAGCTCCCACGG
>JAYZCA010000405.1:0-14496 GCA_036339235.1 Candidatus Latescibacterota bacterium
CTGCCATTCCGCTCGATGTGGTGGAGGAGGACCTTTCACAGGAAGATCTCGACGCCCTGTTCGACTTCTCGCAGACGCCCGCTTGGTGGGGGCCGATGGCGCCACCGCCGTAGAGGATGCATCCTGGGCACGGATCAAGGCGGCTGTGGCTCGGTAAGAAGAGTCCGCACTACATCGCGGTTTCACAGTGAACCGCTAAGGAAGGACAGGGGTAGGCTTCTACCCCTGTTTTTCTTTTATACGGGCTCACACGGGAGGGGAAGTGAATCGATGGCAGATGACCGGCCCAACGTCCTGTTCATCATGTCCGACCAGCACAGCAAGGCCGTGGCCGGCTGCTACGGTCACGACATCGTGCACACGCCCAACATGGACCGTCTGGCACAGCGCGGTCTCACCTACGACAACGCCTTCTGCGCTTCGCCTCTGTGCGGCCCCTCGCGCGTGGCCTGGATCACAGGCACGCAACCCCACACCAATGGCGTCGTGACGCACAACAACTTGCGCCACCGTTCGGGTAATGCCTACCGCAAGTGCATCGATCCCGCCGTACCCTCCCTGGTCGACTGCATGAGGCGGGACGGATACGACAGCTTCGGCGCCGGTTTCATGCATGCCGACCAGCACGTGGACGGCGACGACCCCTTCGGCGAGCTCGGGTTTGCCAACTACGGGGTCAGCCCAGGTTCATACGGCGACCTCGTCGGTGACGTCGTCCAGCGACGCTACAACAATCATCACATCATCTCGGAGATGTGGGAGCACAGCTACCGAAATGTCGAAGGCGATCCTTTCCCCCATGGCGAAGAGAAGATGTTCGACACCCTCGTCGTCGACGATTGCCTGAAGTTCATCGAGCAGAGCGACCGCACACGTCCGTTCTTCGCTTACGCCGGGTTCCGCGCCCCCCATCCGCCCTGGTGTGCGCCGCCGCGTTTTCATGAGCTGTACGACCCCGACGATATCGGCGAGCTGCCCAATTACCTCGTGCACTTCACGGACCGGCCCCGCCGGGTCGTGGAGCGCGTCAACTACTACGAGCTGTGGAATCTGCCCGAGGAGATGATCCGCAAATCGATCGCCGCCTACTTCGGGTTCGTGTCCTACACCGATCACTGCATCGGCAGACTGGTCGACGCCATCGACGCGGCGGGACTCCGTGAGAACACCCTCATCGTCTACGCCTCCGATCACGGGGAGATGCTCTACAGAAACGGCATCTGCGAGAAACACACCTTCTTTGAGGATGCTGTGCGGATTCCGCTGATCTTCTCCCAACCGGGTGTCGTGCCCGAAGGAGAACGTTCCGAGGCACTGGTCAGCAACATCGACATCCTGCCGACGGTTCTGGCCATGACCGGGACGGCAGTCCCCGAGGTCGTGGAGGGCAAGGACTTGGAACCGACCTTCCATGGGAGGGAAGTGCAAGAGCACGTGTTCTCCGAGTACTACCACAGTCTCGATCCATGTCGCATGGTGCGTGACAAGCGTTTCAAGTACATCCATACCGAAGAAGACGTCTGCGAGCTCTACGATCTGGACAACGATCCCCTGGAGTCGGTAAACCTGGCATGGTATCCGCAGTACGCGACGCGCATCCGCCAGATGGATGAGCTCGTCATGGCAGACTGGGAAATCCCGGGCCTACCCGTGTGGGCGGTGTGGAACGACCTGAACGAGCGCAAACAAAGACTGCGGCTCACCGATCCGGACATCATCGATCCGCGGCCGGAGTCCCCGGCGTGGATCGCCAACCACACCGAGAGCGGAGATTGAGCGCCTACGTACGTCTTACAGAGTCTTTGCGTGGGTTCGGGATGGCGCTGTTGCTCGGCGCCCTCAGTGCCGGCGCCGAGGCCCCTGCACACGCCGATGAGCCGCCCGTCACGATTGAGGTGCCTGTCTTCGAGGGCGGCTCAGGACTCGACTTCTACTTCCACGTCGGCGAGGCCTACGAAGCGACGCGGCCCGATGTGGATGTCGACATCTACGGCGACCCCCGAATTGCCGACAAGATCCGGGTCCGCATCCTCGAGGGCACCTATCCCGAGGTCACGAATGCGGACCTCAACTACTGGATCCTGATACGCAGCGGCGAAGTCCTGGCTCTCGATGAGTACCTGGACGGCCCGAGCTGGACGGGGGAGACAACCTGGCGCGAGACCTTCCTGCCCGGCAGCCTCGACCGCTACACCCAGGATGGCAAGACCTACGGCATCGCGCTGCAGTACGCGGCCCACGCCGTGTGGTACAACCGCAACATGTTCGAGGATCACGGCTGGATGAAGCCGCGTACCTGGGACGAGTTCCTCGCCCTGTGCGAACAAATCAGGGGGGAGGGTATCTGGCCGCTGGCTTTTCAGGGTCGGTACCCCAATTACTCCCAGGGCCTGACCGACAACGCCTACTACCACCTTGTCGGTCGGGAGCGGTTCTATGAGCAGAAGTTCCTGGTGCCCGGCAGCTTCGACAATCCGGAGTTTGTGCAGGCCCTCGAGCTGGTGCAGCGAACGAGCTCCAACTACTTCCAGCCCGGCGCCGCGGGGATGAGCCACACCGAGGCGCAGATGGAGTTTTTCCTCGGCCATACGGCGATGATCCTGTGCGGCTCCTGGCTGAAGAGCGAGATGCAGGGGAAAATCCCAGACGGCTTCAGACTGGGCACCTTTCCCCTCCCCATCACACCCGCAGGCGTGGCCGACCCCAAGGCGCTGTACACCTCGGCGGGATATTTCTTCGTGCTAAAAGGCAGCCGTCATCCGGAGCAGGGGGTCGATTTTCTCCGCTTCATGACCTCAGCCAGGATGGCCGGTGAGTTCGCGCGCATGCGCGACATCGTCGTCGCCGTGCGCGGGGCGATGGAGGGCAACCTCACCGAGGACATGCACGAGCTGATGCGGATCGTGCAGGGGGCGACGACGACCTTCGGCCAGGCCCCAGGCGAGGGGTATCCGCAGTTCGACCAGTTTCTCGAGGACGCACGCTTCCAGCTGCTCAGCGGCGCGTCGACGCCGCAGCAAGTGGCTGACTTCCTGGAGGGGGCGGCCCAGGTGGTGCGGTCGCGCACCGAGAACCCGGATGTGGTGACGGTACGGCACGTGTGGAAGCCGACATTCTTGCTCGGACTGCTGGCTGCCGCCATGGCCTACTGGGTGTGGTCGACGCTGCATCTCAGGGCGCAGAAGCGACGGGAGAAAGCGGCCGCGATCTCATCCGAAGGGCGGGTGCGCCTCAGCTGGGCGGGGGTGGCGTTTTTCGTCGGCCCGGCGGCCGTGTTCTACACGATGATCGTCATCATCCCCAGCCTCAAGTCGTTCTCCTGGGCGCTGCACCGCTGGGACGGCCTGACGGAGATGACGTGGGTCGGGTTGCTTAATTTTCGGCGGCTGCTGTTCGAGAGCGATGGCTTCTGGATCGCCCTCGGCAACAACCTGTTCATCATGCTCGTGATCCCCTGCTTCGTGCTCCCCCTGGCCCTGTTCCTGGCGGTGTGCATCAGCCGCAAGCTATGGGGATCGCGTCTGTTCCGGATCGTGTTCTTTTTTCCCAACATCCTGGGACAGGTCGCTGCCTCGCTGTTGTGGATGCACCTCTACCACCCGCAAGGGGGACCGGTCAACGCCATCCTGACAAGCCTCGGACTCGATGGCTTTGAGAGCTATGCCTGGCTGGCCCAGCAGAACCTCTACTGGGCCCTGGTGCCGATGTCGATCTGGGCCGCCGCGGGGTTCAACATGATCCTGTTCCTGGCCGCCATGGAGAGCATTCCCCAGACCGTGTACGAGGCAGCCGACATCGACGGCGCCTCGCCTTGGCTGCAGTTCTGGACGATCACCCTGCCGCTGATCTGGGAGGTGCTGTCCATCTCCATCGTGTTCATGATCATCGGCGGCATGAAGGCCTTCGAAGTGATCTGGCTGTTGACGAACCAGAGGCCGGTCACGGAGAACCACGTGATCGGTACGCGCATGGTGCAGGCCATGTTCAAGGAGTTTCACGTGGGCGAGGCCACGGCGATCGCCGTGATCCTGTTCCTGATCGTGTTCTTCGGCACCACGGTGACCCTGCGGCTGATGCGCCGCGAAACCGTCGAGTTCTAACATGGTCCTGCTGATCTACTGCATCCTGATCCTGTATACCTGTGTGGTCGTGTTCCCGGTGGCCTGGCTGTTGTACACGTCGCTGAAGACCGATCGTGACATCTTTCTCGACCCCTTCAGTCTGCCGGACCTGGGTGACCTTCAGTGGATGAATTTCGCCAACGCCTGGACCAAGGGTCATTTCGGCGACTACTTCTTCAACAGCATCGTCCTCACCGTCACCACGGTCACGTTGTCGGTGTTCGTGGCGGCCATGGCGGCGTACGCGTTGTCGCGGTTTCGCTTTCCCGGGGCGCGGCCACTGTTCTTCTACTTCCTCGCTGGCCTGATGATCCCCCTGCAGCTGGCGATCGTGCCGCTGTTTTTCCAGATGAAACAGATCGGGCTGCTCAATTCGCGCCTCGGTCTGCTCATCGCCTACGTCGCCTTCGGCATGCCCTTCGCCATTTTCATCCTCACGGGATTCTTCAAATCCCTGCCCTCCAGTCTGCACGAGTCGGCCCTGATCGACGGCTGCGGCGAGCTGCGCGCCTTCTGGTCGGTGATGCTGCCCCTGGCGCGGCCGGGACTGATCACGGTGGGGATCTTCTCCTTCCTCGGAACGTGGAACGAGTTCTTCATGGCCTTCATGTTTCTGTCTGGCGAGGGCTCCGAGGCGATGCGCACGCTGCCTCTGGGGCTGGCGAACATCACCATCGTCAGCCAGTACCGCTCCGACTGGGGCATGGCCTTCGCCGGCCTGGTACTGATGATGATGCCCACGCTGCTGGTTTATTCGGTGCTGCAGCAGCACCTGACGAAGGGTATCACCGTAGGTGCCCTGAAGGGCTGACCTGACCTGTCGTACAATCCACCCAGGAGGGACCTGCATGTCCAGCGAGCACCCCAATATCATCTTCATCAGCGCCGAGCAGCAGCGGGCGGACACGGTGCGCGCTGGCGGCGCCGAGTGGATGCGGACCCCGAATCTGGACAGCCTGTTCGGCGACAGCGTCGTCTTCGACAGGGCCTTCGCCCCGGCGGCGACCTGTGTCTCCAGTCGTGCCGCCTTCTACACGGGCCTGTTTCCCCACAACACCGGGATCTACGGCTTCCAGCCGTCGTCGGGCTGCCTGCACTGGCTGCCGCGGCTGGCCGAGAGAGGCTATCACTGCGTCAGCATCGGCAAGACGCATCTGCCGCCCACCGGCTTCCACGAACACCTGGCTGAACACGACAACAAGTGTGCCCTGAAGATTCGCGGTCAGGATTGCGACTGGATCCACGCCGTACGCGCCGCCGGCTACGAGCCACCCTTCGACCTGCACGACACGGACCCTGACTTCTACGACAACCTGGCGGCCATCGTCTGGCCCCTCCCGGATGGGCTGCACCCGGACATCTACATGGCTGACCGCGCCCTGGAGTGGCTCGACGCCTGGGACGGGCGCGCCCCCCTCTACCTGCACCTCGGCTTCCTGAGCCCCCACGACCTCTACGACCCACCGCAGCGCTTCCTCGATCTCTATGACGACGACGATATTCCCATGCCGCAGGTCACGGCAGAGGAGCGGGCGGGGATCCCGGATGAGCTGTTCGCCCAGCACCGTCGGCTGGAGGCAGCCCACGGGGCGACGGTGATCAAGCCCAGCCGGGCGACGCCGGAGCGAATCCGCCGCATGCGCAAGCACTACTACGCCAGCGTGACGATGATCGACGAGAAGATCGGCCAACTGGTGGACAAGTTGAAAGAGAAGGGACTCTACGACGCCGCCGTCGTCATCTTCACCTCAGACCACGGCGACCACCTCTTCGACCACGACCTGATCTACAAGGGAGAGCTCTACGACACGATCGTGCGCGTGCCGCTGATGGTGAAGGCGCCGGGCGTGACACCGCAGTTCCGGCGCGAGGATCTGGTGTCACACATGGATGTCGTGCAGTACATCCTCGACATGGCCGGCGCCGATGGCGAAGGCCTGCACGGCGTGTCGCTGCGGACGGCTGTCGAGGAAGGAAGCGAGCACCCGAATCGCTATGTCTTTGCCGAGGAAGGGGCCACCGGCTTACGTCCGGAGCCGGAGCTGCTGACGATGATCCGCAGCCGCACGCACAAGCTGGTGCACTTCAGCGGCAACCGCAGCGGTCAGCTCTTCGACCTGGTCGCCGACCCTGGCGAGACCCGCAACCTCTGGGGCGATCCAGCGCATAGCCAAGTGCAGGCGCAACTGACCGCGGATCTGCTGGACTGGCTCTCCAGCGATCTGCACCGTCGGCGCGACGTGCTCGCCGACGCACGCTGATGATTGCCAGAGAGGAATGAGGAAGCATCCCTGCTCGCAATCCTGGCACTTTGTCTGGCCTTGACTGCACGGCTCGCGCCGGCCCAGGAGGAAATGGGCAAGGGGGGTTCCCCATCGTGTGGCGAGATCCTTGACGAAAAGGTTGATCGAGAATGCGCCCATGTATGTGTCAGCGTACCAGCGCAGCCGGCAGCCTTGCCTCCGCCAGCGCGCGCTGCAGCTTCACCCCACGCAGGGGTTTCATCATCACATCCCATGGCTGTACCAGGTGCAGCCGGCGCCCGAGGGCGCGATAAATGTCGGGCAGGTCGAACCGGGCCAGCACCCCCCGCGGGAAACCGGCTACCGGCCAGGCGACGAGGGGCGCCTGCGTCATGGCTTGGTAGGAGAGCGGCGCATGCTGCAGCGTCACCGAAGCGACGCCCTCGTGCAACAGGGCTGCAAAGGCGGCCAGCAGCGCACCCTGCCCGCGTCCGTAGAGGCTGATCTTGCCAGCACCTTCGGCGACCAGCAGATCGAGGGTGCGCAAAACGTCAGAAACACGCTGGCCGAGGTAGCTGCCGCCGAGGAGCAGCTCGTGGCCGTGGAACATGTAGTCCATGCCGTACGGGTGGAAGAAGTCGCCGGCTTCATCCGGGCGCGACTCGCCGAGGCCTCTCGAGTCGAGCAGGTAGAAGGGATCGCTGCCGCTGGCCATTGATGCCGCCAGCCCGTCGTCCCCCAACTCCTGCTGAGACGCCACGTGGGGGAGGAAGAGGGACAATCGCGGCTCCACGTCGAGACTGTGAAGGTGGGCAGCGTCCCTCATGCGCTTGTGCAGGATGGCGCGCACATCGCGTTCGGTCTCCACAGCGTAGCGAGCGATGCGGTTGCCGGCGACGGTGCCACCGCGCAGGATGCGGTAGTGCGGGGTGCCGGTGCGCTCCGGCAGGTGGAGGATGTCGCGCACGCTGTCGACAAGCTCTGCAGGTGCGAGTGGTCTGCGTGCTTGGCACAGTTCCTCGGCGCGGGAGGCGATCAGTTCGTAGATCGGTGTGGCGCCGCCGGCGATGGTGTTGCCTGCGGGGGTCACATCAGCGTCGACGCCCAACTCATCGATACGGCGCAGGCGCTGAGTATGTGTGTCGGTATGGGCGGCGAAGAACTCGACCATCGCTTCCTGGTTGTGCACTGAAAAACCGTGCGGCTCCGGGCCGATGAAGAGCCGGGTGCTCTCGGACGGAGCCCGCAGCACAGCGTAGAAACGGCTGACTTCGGCGTAGGCCTCGCGCAGCCCGCGACGGTCGAAGAAGCAGTAATTCTGCCCCAGCAGGATCACCGGTTTGGGGGCGTGGGCGATGATGAAGTCGGCCATCTCCAGGCCGGCGCCGAGTACGCCGGGCGGATACTGCTCGCAGTCGGCGGGGATCTCGTTCTCGAGGTTGGCCAGAAAACTGGTGACAAAACAACTGGGAGCCGCCATCGTGAAGCGCGGTTCCATCGCCCACAGCCAGGTCGTCATCGTGCCCCCGCCGGAGTTGCCGGTGAGTCCGACGCGCGTACGATCGACCTCAGGGCGAGACAGCAGGTAGTCGAGGCCGCGGATGCCGTCCCAGGCACGCCACATACCGAACCACTCACCCGTCAGTTCGAGCTGCTTGCCCATCATGTTGTGCGCATGGCAGCAGTTGGTCACCGCGCTGCGCTCGGCCAGGAGGTGGTACTGGTCGCGCTCGCCCTGATTGAAGGGATCGATGATGAGCACGACGAAGCCTGAGCGCACCAGGCGCTGGCAGAAACCCTGGTAGAGTGGTTCCAGCTTGCCGACATCACTGTGGCCGCAGGTGGCCAGCACGGCAGGCGCGCGACCCTCGAGGCCTTTCGGCACGTAGAGGTGGGCGCTCACCAGGCAGCCCGGACGGCTCTCGTAGAGGATCTTCTCGACACGGTAGTAGCGCCGCTCGATGACGCCGGCAATACGTGCGTGCAGCGGGGTCTTGGGCGGCCGTGGACCACAGGCACGACGGATGACGCGTCGCACGCGTCGCTGGTAAGCCAGAGCCTGCTTCTTCGTGCGGATCGCCGCCAGCCGCCGCCGGCGGTCCTCGCGGATCTCGCGCACGCGCCCGACGACATCGTCGAGCACCATGTGTCCATATCCGTTGCGACTCATCGTGCCTCCCCATTCGAAGTCAGGTCACAAGCCAACGGCAATCCGGTTGTATTTGCAAAGGCGTCGCCCACGCATGGCGAGTGCTCTACCTTTCCCGTCATGACGAGCAACGGGCTCACCGAACAGAGGCCGGCGCGGTGCCCGCCCTCCTGAGCCGGATCCTCGGTATGCTGCGCATCGCGGCATCGGCAGGTCCCTGGCGGGTCGTTCTGCGCGACCTGCTGCACCGCGGCGAACCGCTGCACGAGGATGAGGCCCACCTGCGTGCGGCGATGGACTGGCTCGCCCGCGCCCAGGATGTGGCCGGGTGTGGCGGAGGACTGTCAGCGGGGTACTCCTTTCGCCGCGGCTGGCTGCCGCCGTACCCGGAGACCACAGGCTACATCATCCCCACTTTCCTGCGCTACGGTGAACACACCGGCGACGATGGCTGGATCCAGCGCGCCGTGCGCGCCGGCGACTGGGAGAGCGAAATCCAGCTGGCCGCCGGCGGTGTACGCGGTGGGCAGGGGATCAACACCGAGCCCGTTGTCTTCAACACCGGACAGGTGATTCTCGGCTGGTGCGCCCTGCATCGCACCACGGGTCACGACAAATACCTGGAGTCGGCAACCCGCGCCGCCGACTGGCTGCTGCAGGTCCAGGATCGTGATGGCGCATGGCGCCAGAATACCTATGAGGACACACCGCACACCTACCATAGCCGCGTAGCCTGGCCGCTGCTAGAAGTGGCCGCGGCAACCGGCGAGGCGCGATACCGATCGGCGGCGGCGGCGAATCTGGACTGGGTCATCGCCCAGGCCCGGCCCAACGGTTGGGTCGAGTCGATGTCGTTTCGCTGCGCCGACGATCCCTATACCCACACCATCGCCTACACCTACCGGGGACTGCTGGAGTGTGGCCTGCAACTGCAGGGGGACACGGGAGTGTCGGCGATGCAACTCGCGCAGCTGGGGGCCGATCGCCTGCTGCGCCGCTACGAACTGAACAAGCCCGATCCGCACGCCGAGCCCTGGCCGCTGCCGGCCACACTGAACTCGCGCTGGCAGCCCAGCGACGAAGGTTCGTCCTGCGTACCTGGGAATGCGCAGATCGCCCTGTTGTGGCTGCGGCTGGCCGTCATCACCGCCCAGGACCAGGCCGCCTCCCTGCGCTGGACGAACAGTGCGTTGAAACTGCTCGACCAGGTCAAGGCGACACAGTCGCTGCACAGTCGCCACGACGGCATCCGTGGGGGAGTGCCCGGTTCCAGTCCCGTGTGGAGCTGGTACTTGCGTCTGACCTATCCGAACTGGGCGGCCAAATTCCTTGCCGACGCGTTGATGGAGACGGAGGCAGCCCTGTGATCATCGGCCTGACATCCGCGGCGCGGGTGAATCCGTACGCCACACTGCTGATCGATGAGTTGCAACGCCGTCAACTTCCGGTGGGTTTTGTGCTTTCGGCGGAGCGCGGTCACGCCGGCGATGTGTGGGAGCGGCTAAAGCGTCGCGGTGTAGCCGGTACGCTGCGAGCGTTGCGACGACGGGCGGCAGGAGCCGCGAAGGGGCCGCAACCGCTGGTGAGGTGGGCGGCCCAACGCGAACTGGATCTCAGCCTGCCGCTGGTCCAGATCTGTGAACGGGCAGGGATCGAGCGGCTGCTGGTCAAGTCACTGTCTACGTCGGCAGCGGCCGACGCGGTCTTCCACCGAGGTACGGAGGTGCTGATCAACGCTGGCGGCGGCCTGTTCCGAAAGCGGCTGCTGGAGGCACCGAGCCGCGGTCTGCTGAACGCGCACATGGCGCGGCTGCCAGAGCTGCGCGGCGTGGATGTGCTGGAGTGGAGTGTGCTGCTCGGCGTACAACCCGGCATCACCGTGCACTGGATCGACGGCGGGGTCGACACAGGAGCGATCCTCGGCTTCGAGCCGCTGTCGCCGGCGCCTGACGACACACTGGAAAGTCTGCGCGAACGGGCCGTGCTGTTGAGTGCGACTGCCGTGGCTGACCAGGTGGCGCGGCTGGCGCATGGGGAGGCGACAGAGCTGCCCGGGACCAGCGACATGGCGCCTCAGTACTTCGCGCTGCACCCCCGTTTGAGCGATCTTGCCGCGGCGAGACTGGCAGCCAGAACCGATTGACATAATAGGGAGGAGGGGGTTAGTATCATCGCCCTTCCCCTGCAACGGAGAACCCCATGACCGACAACGCAAAGCTGACTCTGGGCGACGAGACCATCGACTTGCCCGTGATCGTGGGCAGTGAGAACGAACACGCAATCGACATCAGCAAGCTGCGCGCGCAGACCGGCCACATCACCCTCGATGGGGGTTACGGCAACACCGGCGCCTGCCAGAGTGCCATCACCTACATCGATGGCGACAAGGGCATCCTGCGCTACCGGGGGATCCCCATCGAGCAACTGGCAGAGCACAGCTCCTTTCTCGAGGTCGCGTACCTGCTGATCTGGGGCAAGCTGCCGAATGCAACCGAGCTGGCAGATTTCAGCGAGCTCATGACGGAACACTCCTTCCTGCGTGAGCAGCTGCGCCACCACTTCGAGTGGTTCCCTCCCGGTTCACCGCCCATGGCGGTGTTGTCCGCAGTGCTGAACTCGATGGCCTGCTTCTACCCCGAACTGCTCGAGGCGGAGGACGTCGACGTCTTCCAGGAGGGCGCGGCACGCATCATGTCGAAGGTGCGCACCATCGCCGCCTATGCATACAAGCACGATCTGGGTCATTATCTCGTGTACCCGCACCCAGACAAGGGTTTCTGCGAAAACTTCATGCACATGATGTTCTCCCAGCCGTACAAGGACTACGAACCCGATCCAACTCTTGTGCGTGCCCTAGATGTACTGCTGTTGTTGCACGCCGATCATGAACAGAACTGCTCGACGTCGACGGTACGCATGGTGGGCAGCTCAGGCGCCAATCTGTTCGCCTCGGTGTCGGCCGGCGTGTCGGCCCTTTGGGGTCCCCTGCACGGTGGCGCCAATGTGGCGGTGGTGGAGATGCTGGAGACGATCCTGCGCGAAGGGATCTCCATGAAGGATTACGTGCAGCAGGTGAAGGACAAAAAGGCAGGCATCCGACTGATGGGATTCGGCCACCGGGTTTACAAGAACTTTGACCCGCGTGCGACGATCATCAAGAAGCAGGCTGAGGCGGTGCTGCAGAAGATCAACCGCGACGATCCACTGCTGGCGCTCGCCGAAGAGCTGGAAGGGGTGGCACTGGAAGACGATTACTTCAAGGAGCGCAGCCTGTACCCCAATGTCGACTTCTATTCCGGGATCATCCTGCGCGCTCTCGGTATTCCGACAGAGATGTTCACCGTGATGTTCGCCATCGGCCGCATGCCGGGGTGGATCGCCCACTGGTATGAAGACCGCTTCATCACCAAAGGTCGTATCCAACGGCCGCGTCAGGTCTACACCGGGCCGACGGAGTTGTGCTACATGCCTCTCGACAAGCGTGACTGAACCCTCTGCGCCCGCCCAAGCCCACACTCTTCAGCTGAGTGCTGCGCCTCCCGGACCGCGAGACCGTATGCAGACCAAACGCCTCGGACGGACGGACGTGGACATCTCCATCGTCGGCGTGGGTACGGCTTTTCTCGGGATCCCGGAAGTGAATGACGCGGCCCAGGCGTATGCCGACATGAGCCAGCCTTTCGCCGGGCGCGTCGATCGCGAGCTGGGGGTCGAGGCGGTGATCGCCGGTATCGAGGCGGGTTGCACGGTCGTCGACACGGCGCCCCTTTACCTGGGCACGGTAGCCGAGGAGATGATCGGCGAGGCATTGCGCTCACGGCCTGACCTGCGTCAGCAGGTGACGGTGACCACCAAGGTGGGCCAGCTGTATGGCGGCGTCGATCACTCGCGCGACGCGGTGCTGCGCCACGTCGAAGGCAGCCTGCAGCGCCTCGGGCTGGAACGCTTCGACGTGCTCTACATCCACGATGCGATGGGAGTGCCCATCAATGAGGTGATGGGCGCCGACGGGGCACTCGGGGCTCTGCGTCAACTGCAACAGGAAGGCGTCGTGAAGTGGGTGGGCACCGCGGCCAACGACCCGGCGACGAACGCTGAGTACATCGAGACGGGGGAGTTCGACGCCGCCGTCATCCCCGAGTGCTGGAGTCTGCTCAACCAGCGCGCGCTGGAGCGCATCCTGCCGGCGGCGGAGAGGCACAACGTCGGTCTGGTGGGGGCCACACCCCTGGAGCGCGGGCTGCTGGCGACGGGGCCGGTGCCGGGTACTGATTACCTGGCCCGCAATTTCACGCAACAGGTCCTCGACCACGTGGCCACCATCCAGGCGCTGTGCGCCGACCATGGTGTCAGCCTGAATGCGGTCTCCCTGCAGTGGTGCACGCGCCATCCACAGGTAGCCGGCACGATCCCGGGCGCGCGCACCCCCGCAGAAGCCACGGCCAACGGCGAGGCCGGAACGGTTTCGATTCCAGAGGCGCTGTGGACGCACCTGGAGCCGCTGGTCAAGCACTGGCAGGTGAGCCAGGTGTAACCCTCTGGGGCATCGATGAACCTACCCCCCGTCGACTTCATCCGCGTGCGCGAGGATCGCCTGCTGGAATTCGTCACCGAGTGCTTCCGCCGCTCCGGTCTCGACACAGATCACGCAGCCCTGATCGCCCGGCTGCTGGTCAACAACGACCTGCGCGGCGTGCGTTCCCATGGTTCCCTCAGCGCCAACGGCTACTGCAACGGCTTCGCCACAGGAGGCTTCAACCCGGCGCCGGAAATCACCGTACTCAATGAGACGCAGGCGCTGGTCGTGCTCGACGGTGACGGCACCCTCGGGTACCTGCCCATGGCACAGGCCGCCCAACTCGCCGTAGACAAGGCGCGGCAGCACGGTGTCGGAGTCGCCCTCGTGCGACACATCGGCCACTACGGATCGGCCGGCCACTACACGCGCATCTGCAGCGACGCTGGCTGTGTGGGTTATTCGGTCCAGGGGTATCGCGGCGAAGCCGTGCCCACATCAACGCCCGTGCTGGCAGTCAGCAGCGGCAACCCTCCGTTCAGCTTCGCCCTTCCCGGTGAGAACGAGCCAGCCATCGTCGTCGACGCCGGCGCCGCCTTCGACAGCAGCCAGTTCACGGAGGACGGCTTCGAGGAACTGGCCCGCCGTTTCCCATCCCCCTTCTTCAAGAGCATGGGGATGATCGCCACCTCGACCCTGATCGGTGGCGCGCTCACGGGGTTTACCGGGGCTGCCAGCGACGCCGTGCAGAAACGCTGGACCGGTGCTGGCATGGGTGGGACCGTGATCGTCCTGGACCCCGATGTGATCGGCGATGGTCGCGCTTTTCGCGCCGAGGTCGACCGCTACGTACGCGACATCCGGGACGGTCATCTGCCCCTTCCAGGAACGGACCGAGTGTACCTGCCCGGGCATGTCGAAGAGGAGCGTATGGTTGAGTACCGACGCGACGGTATCCCTTTCGGCGAGGGTGAACAGTCGGCGATGCGCGGGCTCAGCGAGCGCCTCGATGTGGCCGTGCCCTGGGATACGATGGGATCGAGTTGACCATGCAGCGGGCTCCGGCATCTTGACAACAGCCCACTGAACGGCCAAGAAACGGGGGAAACCATGCCGGTCCGCATCGACGCGAAGAATGCCAAGCCGTCCGACTCGATCAAGGAGCACGTGGACAAGGCCTGTTCGAAATTCAGTCAGTTTTTCGACCGCATCGTCGACACGGAAGTCATCATCGACACCCAGGAAAAACACAGACACGCCAACACCGTCGAGATCATCGTCAAGGTCCCGAACCAGCGCATCGTCGGCAAGGGGGAGACGCAGGACACAAACCTGTACAAAGCCATCGACGAGGCGGCAGGGCACGTTGAGCGCCAGCTGAAGAAGTACCACGACAAGCAGCTGGAGCATCGGTAGGGCCGACGAGATGATCGCCGGCGTTCCATGGAGTCATTCCCGGCGGCGCTC
>JAYZCA010000406.1:0-5179 GCA_036339235.1 Candidatus Latescibacterota bacterium
TCATTGCTTCTTCCCTGTCGCATCGGGGGTCAGCCTTTCCGTGCCGACAACGGCCTGCAACACCTGTGGAACTTTCACTGACCCGTCCGCCTGCTGGTAATTCTCGAGGATTGCGATCAACATACGGCCGATGGCGCAACCCGTGTCGTTGACGGTGTGGCAGAAGCGCAGGCCGCCGCCCTCGGTCGGGCGGTAGCGGATGTTGAGCCGCCGCGCCTGGTAGTCGGTGGTATTCGTGTCGGTCATGACCTCCATGAACGCCCCCGTCGCCGGCATCCACACCTCGCCGTCACGCTGCCGGTGTGTGGCCAGATAGCCGGCGTCGCCGGCGCACTTGTCGACTATACGGTACGGAAGCTGCAATTGCTGCAGCAGCCATTCGTTGATCTGCCCGAACTCCTTGTAGATGTCCGCCGACTGCTCCGGCGCACAGACGGCGTTCATCTCGATCTTGTCGAACTGGTGCAGGCGCTTGATCCCGCGCACATCCTTGCCCCAGGAACCGGCTTCGGAGCGGAAACATGGCGTGAAGGCGAAGACCTTCACCGGCAGCTCCGCCTCGTTCAACGTGCGATCCATGAAGTAGCTGAAGTTAGCGGGCTCCGACGAGCCTACGAGGAACAGACGGGCCCCGTCCTCGACGTTTTCGGTTTCCATGGCGTAGACCTGGTCGCGGCCCTCGGGAAACTGGGACGTGCCGTAGAGAGCGCGTTCGCGCACCAGCAGGGGCGGCACCATCATGTCGTAGCCGCGGCCCAGCAGTTCATCACACAGCAGCTGCTGGATGGCGTACTGCATGCGTGCGATGTCGCCCTTCAGATACGTGAAACGCGAACCGGACACCTTCGACGCCTGCACCGTGTCGACGCCCAGGGTGGGTGCCAGGTCGGCGTGTTCGACGGCCTCGAACTCGTCGGCGGCGTGGACGGGTGACGCCGGCATGGCCGACTTGGAGCCTTCCCCGACACCCAGGCAGTCGGCGGGCAGGTAACCCGAGCCCGGGATCCACACGCACTCTTCGGGGTTGTCCTGCTCGCCGGCACCGTCGGGCATGTCCTGGTGCGGCCAGTTCGGGAACCAGTCGAGGATGGACTGCCACTGCTGGGAGACATCGGTGAGCTTCGTCTCGAGGTCGCGGCCCTGCTCACGCAGCTCCTGCCCCCGGGCTCGCGCCGCCTCGGGATCGGTGCGCCCCAGCTGGGCCAGCTGCTTCTTCTGCGTGTTGAGACCGTCGATCTCCTGCTGCAACGCCCGGCGCTGACCGTCGAGCTCGAGGAAGCGATCCACGTCCGCCTTCGCCGGATCGACACCACGACGAGCGACGGCCTGGCGCAGAGCATCTGGATTTTCGCGGATCTGGCGTACATCGATCATAGAAGCGGAACCGTCTTGGAGAGAGTTGTGACGCTGTCACCTTCGAAAAACGAGGTTGGCGACGATCGTGGCAACGACTGGAGCCTGCCCGAGTATTCGCTTTGGTAACGAGATCGTGGCATTGGCGCGGGGCACCCGCCGCAGGCGGGTCGTGGCAAGGCGCGCGAGTGACCTGAATTGAGCGGATTCAGAGATCGAGTGCAACGCAGTGAGCCGCGTCAAGGGCGCGATCGGAGTCCAAATGGATACTCCGACTGGCTCCTACTCGTCGCAGGTGAACTTGAGCCCGCAAAGGTGACAGACCGCCTCGCATGCCCAGAAGTCGAGCCGGTTGCCGCACCCCGGGCAGACGTCGGAGCTGGAGTCGATCAGGTGACTTCCGGGTACCCGCCCGCGCAACCGCTCCGCCTTCGGCCATCCCCGGTGAGCCAGCTCGGCGGGCGGTTTCTTGTCAGCAGCCGCGGTGCCCCGTTTCTTCGAAGCCATGACAAAGGCCTTGATCTGGGATTGTGATGGCGTACTCGTGGACAGCGAAAAGCACAGTTGCTCGGCGTGGCTGCCCGTGTTGGGCCGGCGTGGTATCGATGTCGATCTGGACTACATCGAGACCTTCATCGGCCGCTCCGACGGCGCCGTGCTCGCCGATCTGGCGCAGCGCACGGGGCGAACCCTCGACGCCACCGATATCCTCGAGGAACGGGAGCGGGAGTACTTCCGTCAGGCGGAAGGTGTCACCGAGCCATTCCCCGGGCTGCCGTCCCTGCTGGCCCGCCTCCGCAACGACGACGTGCCCATGGCGGTGGCCTCCTCGGGACGCCTGTCGAAGATCCGCTTCTCCCTGTCGCAGGCCGGCATCGACGCCTCTTTCGACATTCTCTGCTCGGCCACAGAGGTCACCGACGGAAAACCAGCGCCCGATCTCTTTCTGCTCGCCGCCCGGCGGCTTGGCATCGATCCCACCGACTGTGCTGTAATCGAGGATTCGGTGCCCGGCCTGCAGGCCGCCGCCGCCGCCGGCATGCGCCCCCTGGGGTTCACCTCGAGCCATTCGCACGAGATTCTCCGTGAGGCTGGCGCAGAAACCACTTTTGACGCCTACACCGAGCTTCCCGGGATTTTGTGGAGTGAGGGATGATATTCTTAACTGACTGGAAAACAATCAGTTAACATGTTTTTCTCGACACGTTCACCAACTCGGCCCGACACGAATGCGGACAAAAAACTCAAGGTCGCTCCAAGACGACCGATCTTCTGAGTGAATCACGAGGGTCGCAAGGCCGCGAGATTCAATTCTTGGGGCTCCCCGCCGAGTAACTGCTGCTCGGCGGGGAATTTTTCTTGCGGACCCAGTGACGGAACAGGGGTTTCACGTCAAGCGGCAACTCGGCGAACACCGCCGGTTCCACCGCCGGCACCTGGTTGTCCTTGGCACCCTCCACCTCGTCCACCATCCGTGCCCGCTCGTCGGACCCCGGCATCAGGATGTCGAGATTCAGCCACCAGGGCGCCCAGCGGATCGCCAGGCCGACGCGGGTTTCCTGACTGTGGTTCGACGGAGTCGCGTGCCAGGTGCGGCTGTCCATCACCATTACGGTACCTGCCGGGCCGGTGATCGGGATTTCGTCCGGGTTGGGCGCCAACATGTCGACGCCGTTGCCCCCGGTGGGATTGTTCGACTGACGGTGACTGCCTGGCACGATCAGCGTGGCGCCGTTTTCTACACTGAAATCGGTGAGCATCCAGATCGACGTCAGGTGGGCGAGCACGTCGGGGTACGGCGCCGGGATGTGCCCGGCATTGTCCTGATTGAAGGGCCAGTCGGCGTGCCACTTCAGTCGCTCGGCGCCGGGATGGCTGACGATCGTCGACGTGTACGAAACCCGTACATGTTCTCCGAGCAGCGTCGCCGTCAACGACAGCAGGCGCGGATCGGCCAGGTAGGGAGCGAAGGACTGTGTATGGTTGATGAGCCCCGACACGGCGCCGCGGTTGGCCGGCGCATCGGCCCGGTTGTGGGTGGGATCGACGGCCAGTACATCGGCACACACAGCACCCACCACGTCGGCGGGGATCACCTTCTTGAGAATGCAGTAGCCACGTTCGCGGACCTGCCCCGCCAGTTGTTCTGCGTCCGTCAGTTGGGCGGTCAGCACGTGGCGCAAGCGCTCGGTGCTCATACGAATGGAGGCACTCCCCTTCACGGCGTTTCTCCCGGTGGAGCCACAAGTTCACTGTCGTCCATCTCGGCCGCCTCTCCAGAGACCTGCACGTACACGTAGAACAGGACCACGACAACAGCCAGCCACATCCCCATGGCGATGCGCCCCTGCCGCCGCATGGCATTGTAAGCGCACAGCAGGACCAGCAGCCCGAGGCCGAGGCCGATGAGGGGATTGGCGATCAGATAGACGGTGATGCCGTGCATGGCTGCTTCAATCGAAAATGACTGTACGATTTTCAGAGACGAATACGCGGCCCTCGAAGACGAGCCGCAGGGCCCGGGCGAGAACGGACTTCTCCACGTCTCGTCCTGCCAGAGCCATATCTGCGGCATTGTGCGTGTGATCGACAGGTAGCGTCGATTGGGCGATGATTGGCCCTTCGTCGAGGCCGTCGGTGACGAAGTGCGCCGTGGCGCCGATGATCTTGACGCCGCGTTCGAAGGCCTGGTCGTACGGTCGGGCCCCGGCAAATGCCGGCAGGAAGGAATGGTGGATGTTGACCATCCGCTCTCGGTAACGCTCGACGAATGCCGGTGTCAGAACGCGCATGTATTTGGCCAGCACCAGATAATCGGGCACATAAGGAGTCAACGCCTCGAGAAGGTGGGCCTCCTGCTCTTCGCGGCTTCGACCTGCGTGTGGCACATGATGGAAGGGCACATCGAAGCGCTCCACCAGGTCACGCAGGCCTTGGCGGTTGCTGACCACGGCGCGCACCCGGGCGTCGAGATCACCGCTGTGGCAACGCAACAGCAGGTCGCCGAGGCAGTGTTCTTCCGACGTCGCTAGGAGGACGAGATCCCGGCGTCCGCTGCGCCATATCTCCAGCTGGTCGGCGTCGGGCACCTCGCCGCGCAGATCATTGATCAACCCCGCCGAGTCTGGCATATCTGAGCCCGGCGCGCGAAACTCTGTCCGCATGAAGAAACGGTCTTGGTGGAGATCGACGAACTCGCCGTTGGCGACGATGTTGAGGCCCGCCCGGTGCAGAACCCCGGTAATGCTGTGGATGAGACCGGTCGCGTCCGAGCAGGCGATCCGCAGTATGTGGTTCAGCGTGCTACGCTCGCGTGCTTGAACGTCGATTTTCTGAGGATGGTCTGTGTTTCGTAGATGGACCCCACCTTGAGCGACGACGGCATGGCCAGCCGCACCGGCACCTCGGTGACGCGTGGCTGGTTGCACGGCTCGCCACGCAGGAAGACGCCACAGAAGGCGTCCCAGTCGCTGCCCAGCAAGGGCCACGCATCTTCGGCACAGTACTGAAACAGCAGCAGGCGGCGCGGCTTTGGCGAGCGGTTCGGCAGCGACCCGTGCAGAGCCCGCACGTGGTGGATGGAGATGCCGCCGGCGGCAAGTTCGACCTTCTCCGCCGTGGCGTCGTCGAAATCAGGGTCGGTGACGGCACCGATGAAGTGCCCGTCCTGGTGGTGGTCGAGGATCGGTCCCTTGTGCGACCCGGGAATGATGAGGAGGCAGCCATTCTCCTCGGTCATGTCATCGATGCAGATACCGACGGCGAGCAGATCGTCATTCGTATGCGGGTAGAACGACCAGTCCTGGTGCCACTCCACCGGGCTGCC
>JAYZCA010000407.1:0-2836 GCA_036339235.1 Candidatus Latescibacterota bacterium
ATCCCACGCCCTCGCGAGATCTCATGTTGTATCTGCAAGCTTACGGGTGCCCACGATTGCGTGCAACCCGCACCGGCACAGGCAGGCAGGAGCGTATTGCATGCCCTGTTGTCCGGCGCCGTGCCGTGGCTGGCCGCCGGGGCCGTGCTGGCGCAACCACAGTTCGAGGACGTATCGACTCTGGCGCCCCCCCTCGCCGGTGCCCGGGGGGGAATCACCGTCGGGGATGTCGACAACGACGGCTGGCCGGACCTGTTCGTCACGGGCGACGGTGGCCGTGCTTCCCTGCTTCTTGATGAGGCGGGCTACGCCGTCACCTGGGACGGTACCGACGAGATCGGCCGTTTGGCGGCTACCGGAGTCTACCTGGTGTGACTGCACGCCGGCAGAGTCGACCGCACCCGCAAACTCACTCTGATCCGCTGACCGAAGGACGGTGGTCACAATGACCGATTCGTACGAAGAAACCACGCGGCAATTCGAACGAGACGGGTTTGTTATCCTCGAGGATCGAATCGACGCCGCGGACATTGAACAGGTTCTGCGTATCTGGCGGGCCGACCCGCAGCTGACAGCGGCCCTGAAGGAGAACGCAAACTTCGACGGCGACGACGGCATCCGCACCCGGCTCGCTTACCGGCAGGACCTGGGAGATGATGCTTACGGCGCCCTGGCTCGCAGCGCCCGCGTCGTGGAGCCGATGGAGCACATCTACCAGTCGACGATCCAGCACTACTACACGCTGAACATGCAGAAGGATCCCGGCACCGGCGGGTGGGAATATCACCAGGACTACGGCTATCACTATCGCGAGTTCTTCTACCCCGATCTCGTGAGCGTCATGGTTGCCCTCGA
This sequence comes from Candidatus Latescibacterota bacterium, assembly GCA_036339235.1. Classification (GTDB taxonomy): domain Bacteria; phylum Latescibacterota; class UBA2968; order UBA8231; family UBA8231; genus UBA8231. The sequence continues at coordinate 856 of JAYZCA010000407.1, forward strand.
CCCGGCGACACGGGCCAACGGCTGTCTGCGCGTCGTGCGCGGCTCCCACCGCCTGGGGCGCCTGGAGCACGAGCACCTCGGGGCGCAGCAGATCGCCAACCGGGAGCGCGTCGCCCTCGCTTTGGATGAGATGGAAGAGGTACACTGTGAGATGGGCGCCGGATCCGTCCTCTACTTCCACGGCAACATCCTCCACGCCTCCAACCCCAACCTGAGCGACACCTCGCGCTGGTGTCTCATCTACGCCTACGTACCGTCGACGAATCGCTGGATCCTCCCCGAAGCGCCACAACTGGCGCCGATTGAGAGGCTGGACGATACCGCTTTTCGCGCCGCTCTGGACGCCCACGAAACGCGAATTCTCAAAAAAGGTGGATGATGAAGCTGGCTTACAGCACCTACGCCCTGCAGACCGTCGATCCCTTCGAGGCTGTCGGGCGCGTGCGTTCCATCGGCTACGAAGGCATGGAGCTCAACGTCGGTGACGACTGGCCCACGGCGCCGTCCAGAGTCGACGCCGACGCCCGCCAGAGGCTGCGCGACGCCTACTCGGCGGCGGGCTTTCCGGCGCCCGTGCTGATGAACCTGATCGGGCTGTGCGGCAAGGGCGAAGACACCGCCGCCAAGGAGCGCTCCCTGGCCGCTACCTGCGAGCTGGCGGCGGATCTCGACTTCGATGGAGGCCTGCGCGTCGTCACTACCACTCTCGGCGCCAACGACGGCGACTGGGACGCCTGCCGCGATCGCGTCGCCGGGGCACTGATCCCCTATGCGAAGATTGCCGAGGATTACGGTGTGACACTCGCCATCGAGGCCCACGTCGGCCAGGAGCTCGATTCTCCAGAGAAGGCGGTGTGGCTCGTGGAGACCGTCGGCCGGCCTTCGGTGCGCCTCAACTTCGACCACAGTCACTTCCACGTCCTCGGCATGGGCCTGCGACACTGCGCCCAGTTGTGTGCGCCGTACTCAGTGCACACCCACATCAAGGACGGCGCCATGGTCGATGGCAACGTGCAGTTCCAGTTGCCGGGGGACGGTAGCCTCGACCTGGTGGACTACTTCCGCGTCGTGCGCGATGTCGGCATCGACCTGCCGATCACGGCCGAGGTGAGCGGCCAGATCTGGAAGCGTGACGACTACGACCCATGGGCGACAGCGCAGCGCTGTTTCGACTTAATGCGCGACGCCCGGGACGGGGCTGGATAGTCAGGCGGCTTCACCTCGTCGCCAGCTCCTCGGTCAGGAAGTTGTCGACATCGTTCCAGAAGCGCTCGAAATCGACGGGGCACTCGTCGTGACGGGCGTCGTAGGTCAGCAGCCGGCTCCGCGCCGCCACGGCGTTATTGCGTGTGGCGTGCTGCAGAGGGATCAACTCGTCCCGCGTCCCGTGGGCAATGAACACCGGACCCGCAAACTGCCGCAGCACTGACTCGTTGTCGTAGCGCTCCGTGGCCAGCCGGGCAGGCGCCAGGAAGCGGTGCGACAGCGACGGCAGGTCAGCGAAGGTCGACACCAGCACCAGCGCCTGCAGAGGCCGTTGCGCCGCCAGCGCGCAGATCGCCCCTCCCCCCAGGGAGCGTCCCATCCCGACAATACGGCCAGCGTCGATGTCGGCGCGAGCCGCGAGCGTGTCGTACGCCGCGACGAAGGTCTGCGTCACCGTCTCCACCGAGGGCTCCCCGGCGGAATCACCATACCCCGGATACTCGACAAGCAGCACCGCGTACCCGCGGTCGCGGAGCCCCAGGAATCCCTTCGGGATCGAGTCGATCAGCTCCGCATTCCCGTGGCCGAGGATGACGGCTGGAGCCGGGTTCTCCACGTCCCCACCCCGCGGCGACAAAAGCCACGCCTCGACGCGGCCGAACCCGGTATCCAGCCACAGGATTTCTCGATCGGCTCGATCCGCGGCCAGCGGCGGGCGCTCGCCGATACGGGTGCCGGGATAGACCATGGAGCGCTGCGCCACGTAGAGGATGGC
>JAYZCA010000408.1:0-6501 GCA_036339235.1 Candidatus Latescibacterota bacterium
CCGCCTCCCGATGAATGCGTCCACCCGTGTTGAGGTTGCGGTCGAAACGCGGGAAACAGCTGCTGGTGACCGCCGCGCGGATGCGGTGCCCGGGGAGGAAGGCGTTGCTCGTCGCCCACAAATCGATCTCGAAGCGGTAGATCTTTCCCGGCTCCAACGGCTCCGGATGTTGGAAGGAGTTCCGGTAGCGCGCCCGCAGGATGCCGTCGCAGAGGTTGCGCGAGTAGCCGTTGGGGTGCACGTCCTCGAGGCGGACGACCCAGTCGGTGTCGAGCGCAGATGACATGGCGTAGAGCACCGCGGTCACCGGCCCGGTCACCTCCAGCTCCGCCGTCAGGGGCGCGCTGGTGTAGGTCAGGCAGCGCTCGTCTACCGGGCGGTGGTCGCAGGCTCCGTTGGGGATCCCCAGGGTATTGCCGCCGATGGAGGGCACCGGGTGGTCGGGGTCGTAGGTGTAGCTGTCGGGCTGCTCGCTCCCCTCCGGTGGCTCGACCGACAAACCGCCGTCGTTGAGCGAGGCTACCCCGCTCCCGCTGCTGCTGTCGTGCAGGTAGTAGTTGGCATAGCGAGTGTCCGGCAGCGGCCAGTCGGCCTCGTCACGCCACTCGTTGCGGCCCATGACGAAGAGGCGCACCGGCGGCTCGTCGAGGATGCCGTTGTCGGCTTCTTTGAGCCAGTGGTCGAACCACGGCAGGCGCAGCTCGTTGAGGTCGCGTGCGGCCTCGGGCCCGAAATCGACGTCGCCAGCCTTGCTGGCGTTGACGGCGGCCGGTCCGTGCACCCAGGGTCCGATGATGAGCTTTTGAGCGCGCCGCGCCGCCTCGGTGCGAGCTCGTCTTCGCAGGCCGGTGTAATTCTTGAGCGTGCCTGCCAGAAAGATGTCAAACCAGCCGCCGAGGTGGTAGATAGGGGTCTCGATCTGGTCGTGGCAGCGGTCGACGGCCAGCTCCCACCAGTATGGACCGTCTTCGGGGTGCGCGAGGAAGTCGTTGTGCCAGTCGCTGAGACCAGTCAGGAATCGGCACGGGTACAGGGGCAGCCGCTCGTACCAGTCGTCGATGTCCGCCTGTACGTGATCGAGGAGGGCCTGCTGCTTGACCAGCTCTTCGCCTGATACAAGCTGCGCCAGGTTCTGATCCGTGACGAGTCGGGCCCAGTGGAGGCTGAAGCCGTGCTCGTGGGCGCCGCCGCGGTAGACCCACTCGCGGTAGTAGTCGGCCGAGGACTCACGAACGAACTGCGCCTGCAGGTGTGGCGGCCGGCTCAGGGCCGCCCGGTACTGGGTAGCGCCGGAGTAGGAGCCGCCGATCATGCCGACCTTGCCGTCGCACCACGGCTGCGCCGCCGCCCACTCGATGGTATCGTAGCCGTCGCGCAGGACACCGGCGCCGTCGTCGCGGAAGGGGTAGAAGTCCCCCTCGGAGGCAAAACGGCCGCGCACGTCCTGGATGACGACGACGTAGCCGCGGCGGGCGAAGAACTCAGGTGAGTTAACAGCGACTTCGGATCCGGCCTCCTTGCTGTAGGGCGTGCGTTCGACCAGCGCCGGGAAAGGCCCCGGCGCGTCCGGGCGCGTGATATTGGCGCGCAGCACGGTGCCGTCGCGCATGGGTACTTCCACGTCCTTCTCGTCGGTGGTCTCAAAATTTGGGCTCGAAGCGGCGGTGCTCATGCGAGGGCCTCCAGCAGGCGGGTGATGTCGTCATGATTGTTGTACACCGACGGGGCGATGCGCATCTTGTTGCCGAAACGCATGGCCACGTGCACCCCGGCGGCCCGGAGCTTCTGCATCGCTGCAGCCGGATCGGAGGCCACGAAGGAGACGATGGGGCTGTCGTTGTCCGGCGGCGTGATGCTGGGATAGCCCAGCTTCGGCAGCTCGGCGTGGAGCCGGTCGGTGAGGCTGCTGGCGTGGGCGCGGATGTTGTCGATGCCGAGTTCGTGGATGTAGCGCAGGCTCTCCTGAGCGCAGATGGCACCCTCGTACGACGGATAGCTGACCTCGTACCGCGATGGACCGGTCGTCGGTTGGAAGAGGATATCGGCTGCGTCGGGGTCAGGCGAATCGGTCCAGGGTTGGTAATTGAAGCTCACCCCGCCCGAATGCTGCGACGGCTTGACGATGGTGCCCTGCAGATCGGCGCGCACGTAGAGAAAGCCATACCCTTTGACGCCCATCAGCCATTTGAAGGTCGAGCAGGCGGCGATGTCGATACCCAGGGCGCGGACGTCGATGGGCACGGCGCCGGCGGCCTGCATGATATCGGCGTAAAGCAAGGCGTCGCGGGCATGGGCCAGCTCGCTCAGCGCGCGCATGTCGGCGAGGAAGCCGTTGACATTCGACACCATGGCCACCGAGACGAGACGCGTGTCGGCATTCATGGCGGCCTCCATGGCGGCTATGTCGAGCTGCCAGTCGCGATGGCGGACGACGCGCACGTCGAGTCCGTCGAGCTGGCGCATCTGGTAGTTGTAGAGCGCCGCCGAGAACGCCAGGTCGTTGGTGACGACATTGCCGCCGGCGAGGTGCTCGGACATCCCGTTGATGATATTGCTCTCCGCCTCGACGGTGCTGCGGGCGAAGGCGATCTCATCGCGGTCGGCGTTTATCAGCGACGCGAACAGCTGCTGCGCCTGGTCGCGGGTCGCCGCCCACGCCGGCCACCAGGGCTCACCGACCTCATGGGTCAGCCACTCGACGTAGCGGTGCAGGGCTTCGGCGGAATGAACGCTCAGGGGGTGGGAGGAGGCGTTGTCGAAGTAGGCGGCGGTCCGGGCGCGCGGAAAGTCGGCGCGGATCCGCTCGAAGTCGGGGGCTGGCTGAGGCGGTGCGGAGCTCATGCGTCCGTTCCGGTGTGGGTCTGCGGCTGTGCTCTGACCGTCTGCAGTAATAACCCTGCGATCGCACTACGGTGCACAGGTGGTTTCATTCATCTTGCCTATACTTTCGGCCATGCCGCCCGGCGGCATCCCCTGTCGACATCATATTCCAATGCTCGGTCCACTCGCTCGATCCGCTGTGTAAGCACAGGCACGTGTGCTTCTCAGTCAAATCCGCAGTGGAAGAGAGCGTCTGCGTTTTATGATGGGATCACAGGCGCCAGCAACAGGGAGGATGAAAAGTTTGGGGTTGAGCGTACCTCAGAGGCGATTCGGAGAGCGTGCGAAGCAGGGCTGCCGGCCGAGGAGACGATCGACCGAATCCTGGCAGGAGGCAGAGACGTTCAGGTGCGCAAAGGGCCATGGGATATTACTTTCGTGGTGGTCGTGGTGGACTGACTCACCTCCGACCGCAGCGCGCCGCCTGGCGCTGCTGCACGAAGGCATCCGGCGACCAGCTGGAACAGGCGTTCATGTCGGCGGAGAGATCACCTGGAACGGGAACTCGATGGTCTTTCCCTACCACGACGGCGTCAAAGGCCAAGGAGTGCAACGGCAATGTCCGACCTGACACTGCTCGACGATCGGCAGGTTCAATCCTTCGTCCGCGACGGATACATCACCCTCGACACCGGGCTGCCAGCCGACGCTCACTCCCGACTGCACGACCGGATAACTCAGGTGTTCGACGGTGAAGGCAATCCCGGCAACGACATTCTGCCACGGGTGCCCGACCTGCATCAGGTACTCGAATGGCCGACGGTTGCCGGCGCCCTGACGAGTCTGCTGGGGCCGCATTACCTGCTGCACCCCCATCGCCACTGCCACCTGAATCCGGCCGGCAGCGAGGGTCAGCGCATGCATCAGGACAGCTACGAGGCGGATCAGAACGTGCGTCATCACCGGGTGCGCTGGCTGATGGCATTTTACTATCCGCAGGATGTGGAAGCAGACACCGGGCCGTCCTCGATTGTGCCGGCGACCCAGTATCTGACCGCGGAAGACCAGCACGGTAGTACCGACGAGCTCCCTTTCCTGGGCAAAGCGGGAAGCGTGACGATTGTTCACTACGACCTCTGGCACCGCGCCATGGCGAACGTCGGCCAGCGCGATCGCTTCATGGTGAAGTTCCTGTTCACCCGCATGAGCGAGCCGCGAACGGCGTCATGGCGGCACGCGGGCGGCGAGTGGACCCCGACCGGCGGTCATGACGACGCACTGTGCGTCCACTTGTGGGACTGGTTGCGAGGTGCGGGGACGGCTACCTGCAAATCTGAGGAGCCTGCGCTGCCGGCGGCTGACCTGGCCCGGCGGCTGACCGCCATAGAGGAGATCGATCGCTACGACGCGGCCTACCGTCTCGGAGCGATGGGTGAGGCCGCCGTGCCCATGCTGATCGACGCCCTTCGCCGCGAAGGGGCCAGCCGCGTGGAGGCTAACATCGAGCGTTCGCACACCAACCCGGTGCAGTTCGACACGGCGTATGGTCTGACGGCGGCGGGGGCTGCCTCGGTGCCGGCCCTGACAGGGCTGCTGCGCGATGAGACCTGGTGGCTGCGAGCCAGCGCCGCCGACATCCTCGGCGACATCGGACTGGAAGCCACCGGGAGCGTCGGCGCACTGACCGACGCGCTGACGGACGAGTCGGACTGGGTGCGGCGAAACGCGGTCGAGGCGTTGGGCAATATCGGTCCCGACGCGGCAGCAGCCAACGAGTTTCTGGCTGAGTGTCTCTCGGACACCAGCGTGGAGGTGCGTCACAACACGGCACTGGCGCTGGCAAAGATCGGTGGAGGAAAGGACAGCGCGTTGCAGAAGGCCGGCGACGACGAAAACCTCTACGTCCGCGAGCTCTCGGCGGCAGCTCTGGCGCGAAGCTGAGCCGGCCCAGGAAATGCGCCGAGCTCCGCGGTCAATCTCCTTCCTTTCTCACCGCACTCGCGATGCGCCAGTTTCCGTCCCTGTCGCACGCGGCATAATACATCCTGTAACCGCCGTCGGCGATCCGGATCAACGACATGTCCTCGGCGTGGACAGCGTCCAGATCGTCAGACTCGTGGCCCCCACCTTCGATTGCGCACTCGCCCGGCCCCCACACCAGCCCATCATGCGAATGGGCGACGAAGATTCGCGACCGGTAGCCGGCGAGGTCTGAGGCAATCGAGGCGGCGGCGAAATCCTCGATGGGCCCGCCCGAGACAGAGTCCCTGTCCTCACTCGGATGAATCGGCACCACCGTTCCTGGAGGAACATCCTGCCAGGCTGAATACACCATCGTCCACCGATCCCCAGCGACAACGGGCGCGATCACATCCGCCGCCGTAATCCCAACCGCGTCATTCTCGGATTGCCGATCCCGCTTCCGGTAACCCGGTTCGAGCTCGAAATGGATGCCGTCCGAGGTGACGGCGCTGACCACGCTTTTCGAGCGCTCCCCATCCGGCCCGCGTTCCTCAGCACAGCAGAAAAGGCGGGCACGACCGTCTGGCAGCACAACATAACGGGGGCCGCCGAGGCCGTCGAAGCCCTGCAGCCGGATGCCGTCCTCGTGCTTCCAGTGCAGCATGTCCGTGGAGATGGCGCTGCAGATTACCGTCGGCAGGCTGGCCGGACCGCGCGATTCGAAATACATCCTCCAGCAACCCTCTTCGCACGGCGCCACTGTTGGGCTCAGAGTGCGCAGACCCATGTGCGGCACACCTGGCTGTGGCGCCAGGCGGATGCCGGGCTCGGGCCGGAAGCTCAGGCCGTCATCGGAGACCGCGCTGAGGATGTATCCCTGACATGTGGGAAACGGTCTGCCCGGCCCGACACCTGTGTAAAAAAGGCGGAATCCGCCGGACGGATCGCGCGCGATTCCCGGTGCCTGAACTTTGGAGCGATCGAGGTCGCGGAAGCCCTCGACGCGGGCCCCCGGTTCCTTTCGCCATCGTTTTTCATTCATCTGGCAGCCGCTGCCGTCCAGGTTTCGTCCAATATTTCGATTCCTCCAGTCAGGCCGCCGCCTGCGCCCGGCAATTCATGCCTTTCGCGCGATGATGCAGGCGTAGTGGCCGAGATCGAGCGTGCAGCGAACATCCGCGCAGCCGAGATCTATCAGGATTTCCAGATGGCGCGGCACTTTGAGCTTGCCGTCGGATGGGGGTTGGTCATCGTCCGGCATGGTGACGAGATCGGCGTTTATGATGAGACCACCTCGTTCCAGAAGGTGGATGGCCTTTTCATATGTGGCGGCGACGGCGGCCCCGGAACCGAGATCGTGGATGGCCATGTTGGAGACGACGGCGTGGACAGGCGATGAAAGCAGCGACGGCCAATCGTCTTTGACAAGGTCGGCCTGGTGGAGCGTGATGCGCTGGTCAAACGGTGCGAGCTTGTCCCGAGCGATCTGGATAAAGGGAGCTGAGTAGTCGATGCCGATATAGGTAAGCTGTGGCTGGGCGGAGAGCAGCACTTCGGCCAGCATACCGGGGCCGGGTGCGAGCTCGACAACGGTTGGCGCATTGTTGGCGAGCTCTGCGAGGTGGTCGGCGACGTGGGCGAAGACTTCCAGTCGCTCGGGTCGTCGCTCGTTGACGGTTTCGGCGTAATTCTGAGCCCACTGAGCGTCGTTGAAGCGAT
>JAYZCA010000409.1:0-3079 GCA_036339235.1 Candidatus Latescibacterota bacterium
AGGCGGGCGGTGGCATCGTCGCCGACTCCGACCCCGAGGATGAGTTCCAGGAGACGGTGAACAAGGCCATGGCCCTGCTGCGGGCCTCGGAGATGGCCAGCCGCGGCAGCGTCGTGCCGTCGCAGTCCGCCATCAATGGGCTGCTGGAGGGAGTCGATCCCAGTTTCCTGGAGTCGCAGCGGTGATCTTCATTCTCGATAACTACGACAGCTTCACCTACAACCTGGTGCAGTACATGGGTGAACTGGGTGCCGAGCTGGTCGTGCATCGAAACGATCAGATCACCTGTGACCAGATCGAGGAACTGGCGCCGGAGAAGATCGTGATCTCGCCAGGCCCCTGTGCGCCGGACGTCGCGGGAATCTCGCTGGAGATGGTGAAGCGCTTTGCCGGCAAGGTGTCGATCCTCGGTGTCTGTCTCGGGCATCAGTCGATCGGCCAGGCCTTCGGCGGCGTTGTGTCGCGCGCGCCCTACATCATGCACGGCAAGACGTCACAGATCCACCATGACGGTGCCGGCATATATGCCGGTCTGCCGAATCCCTTCACGGCGACCCGCTACCACTCGCTCATCGTCGAACGTGACTCGGTGCCCGACTGTCTGCAGATCGTCGCCGAGACCGAAGATGGCCTGGTGATGGGCCTGCGACATCGCAACATGCCCGTCGAGGGGATGCAGTTCCACCCCGAATCGATCCTCACAAGCGAAGGTAAACGTCTGCTAGGAAATTTCCTGCAGGCTCCAACACAGAGCCCAGCGAACACGGAGGTTGGCAATACATGATTCAGGAAGCGATCGGCTGCCTGCTCGGCGACAACGACCTCGACCGCACCACGGCCCAAGGTGTGATGGAGCAGATCATGACTGGCGGGGCTACGGATGCGCAAATCGGCGGCTTTCTGGTGGCGCTGCGTTGCAAGGGAGAGACGGTGGCCGAAATCACCGGATTTGCAGAGGTGATGCGGGCCAAGGCGACACCGATAACCGGTGGCTGTGAACCCCTCGTCGACACTTGCGGTACCGGTGGTGATGGTTCGGGGACCTTCAACATCTCCACGACGGTAGCCTTCGTCGCCGCCGGCGCAGGCTGTACCGTGGCCAAACATGGCAACCGTGCCATGTCCAGCAAGTGCGGCTCGGCGGATGTGCTGGCCGAGCTTGGCGTCAACGTGGAGGCTTCTCCCGAGACCGTGGGCAAGTGCCTCGACAAGGCCGGCATCGGTTTCATGTTTGCACCGGCGCTGCACGGCGCGATGAAACACGCCATCGGCCCACGCAAGGAATTGGGCACGCGCACGGTGTTCAACGTCCTCGGTCCGCTGACGAATCCCGCCGGCGCCAGGCGGCAGCTGATCGGCGTCTTTGCGTCCCATCTGACGGAGACGATGGCGGGCGTGCTTGGAGCCCTCGGATCCGAGCGGGCCTTCGTCGTTCACGGCTGCGACGGCCTCGACGAGATCACCCTGACGGGCCCCTCCCAAGTGAGCGAGCTGCTCGACGGCGAGGTGAGAACCTACCAGATCTCGCCTGAGGACTACGGCATCGACACCGCTCCAGCCGCCGAGCTGCAGGGCGGTGACGCCGAGGTGAACGCTGCCATTCTCGTGGAGATTCTCGATGGCGTCCCGGGCTCGCGCACCGACGTGGTCGTGCTCAACGCCGCTGCGGCCATTACCGCCGGCGGTCTGGCGCAGGACTTGGAGGAGGGGGTGAGCAAGGCGCGCGAGTCGCTGTCCTCCGGCAAGGCGAAGCAGGCGCTGGGCCGTCTCGTCGAGGTCAGCAACGGATAGTGTCCTGTCGCAGAGATCCCTTGCGTTTTCGGCCGCCGATGCATCCTGGTTCGCGGCGTTGCGCTCCGCGCGGTATATCCTTCAATATGCTTTGGTCGTGGGCCTTGCGACCCGGGCCCCTCGACGCCCGAATTCCACAAGTTCTATCTGCGACAGGACACTAGCGAAAAGCAACCATGGCCACGATTCTCGAGGAGATTTCCGATTACAAGCGTGACTTCGTCGCCCGCCGTGCGGCAGAACGGCCCTTCGCCGACGTCTGCGCCCGGGCGCAGGACACACCGGCGCCGGCGGATTTTGCCGGCGCCCTGCGCGCCGACGACATATCTCTGATCGCCGAAATCAAGAAGGCCTCCCCGTCGAAGGGCGTTATCCGCGAGGATTTTGACCCTGCCGCGATCGCTGAGGCGTACGCAGAGAACGGCGCGCGGGCGCTTTCCGTGCTCACCGACGAGGCGTACTTTCAAGGCAGCGACGAGAACCTGCAGATGGCTCGGCGCGCTGCCGGCATCCCGGTGCTGCGCAAGGACTTCACTGTCGACGCCTACCAGATTCAGGAGGCTCGGCTCCTCGGTGCCGACGCGATCCTTCTGATCGTGGCCCTGATGGACGGCGGGCAGTTGGAGGATTTCCAGGGAATGGGCCGCGACCTCGGGCTATCCGTCCTCGTCGAGGCACACACACAGCTGGAGTTGGAGCGGGCCCTGGAGGCCGGCGCCGACCTGGTGGGCATCAACAACCGCGATCTGCAGACCTTCGAGACTACACTGGACACAACCTTCGAACTGCGGCCCCATGTGCCGCAGGGTATCACCCTTGTGAGCGAGAGCGGCATCGACAGCCACGATCATGTGCGACAGCTGGACGAGTCCGGAGTCGACGCCATCCTTGTCGGCGAGTCACTGATGCGTCAGCAAGACGTGGCTGCCGCAGTACGCGTGCTGATGCACGGGGAGGAGGCCAGATGACGGCTCCCCGCGTATTGTCCGGCATCCAGCCCACCGGCGTGCCACACCTGGGCAACTACCTCGGCGCCATCCGCAACTGGGTCGAGGAGCAGGATTGCTACGACAGCTTCTTCTGCGTCGTTGACCAGCATGCCATCACGGTGCCCTACTCGCCAGATGAACTGCGCCAGAATGTGCGCAGCCTCGTCGGGGTTCTCGTCGCCTGCGGCATCGACCCGGAACGGTCCGCCTTGTTCGTGCAGTCTCACGTTCCCGAGCACACCGAGCTGGCGTGGCTGCTCACCTGCGGCACACCCATGGGCTGGTTGTCACGGATGACG
>JAYZCA010000410.1:0-3800 GCA_036339235.1 Candidatus Latescibacterota bacterium
CGGTCTTGGGGATGTTCACGGCGCCATGGGTGACGGCGAAATCACCTTCATCGGCCTGGAGATTCAGGCGGTGGTGACGGTCCGGGTGGAGTTGCACAAGGGAGCCGGCATCCAGCGGCCGCTCATCGAGACCGCCAATCACTGGGTGACCACGGGGGACGGAGAATCCCTGGCCGCCGCGGCGCGCCTGGCGGCGGGAGAGATGGTGGACCTGTTGCAGGCGCGGCTGGGACTGTGTTTCGAGGATGCCTACATGCTGATGAGCGCCGCCGTGGACGTGCAGATTTGCCAGTGCTGCGAACCGGGTGAATTTCCGGTGACGACACGAGCGGTGGTGTCGAAGTCGATTCTCCCCTGAGATCCCGCGTGAAGTCAGGTGGTTTCTGATCTCACATCTGACGGAATAGAAGCGAACACAGCGAATCGTTGCGAGGGTTGCAGGTCGAAGACAGAGCGTCTTCCACAATGTCGGTAAGTGGCAAGTCATGACGCACCGGCTGCGCGACACATGCGCCACGACTCTTCTGGACCATAGGGTGGAGTTGGATCGCGTGCAGGTGATCCTTGGGCGTCGTTGCCGGGACGCCGCGGCGACAGCGATGGCGCCACCACAGAGCAGTCGTAGTCCATCATCGTCAACTGTCGGTACAGCCCGTAGCCACACGGCCCCGCCTCGTAGCAGAAACGCAGATCCATCTTCCCGTCGTCCAGCCGACCCACAAGCTTGCGTACTACCTCCGGCGTCGATGGGACATCGCCGCGAAATTCCGACGGTTGGCGACCCGGTGCCGCCACCTCTATCGTGATGGCATCCACATGCTGCTCCAAAGCGACGGTCTTCGTAGACTTCCACATGACCTCCTCCTTCTCGCGGCGTGCTCTGCCTTGGGTGTGGTAATCTCGACTGCCCAAGGTAATCCGCGATCATCGAGATTGGGGAGGCCCTTCAGAAATCGGTCAATACATGTCAATACATAAGGTCTAGTGGGTATGAACCACAGGAGACGTGTGTTTTGACCGGGTGTGATGACCACGATAGCTTCCCTGAACCATGCCTCTCATACCCGAAGAGACCATCGAGCGGGTCAAGGCGGCCACCGACATCGTCGAGGTCGTCTCGGAGCATGTGCAGATGCGCCAGGCCGGCCGCAACTGGTTGGGACTGTGTCCGTTCCACAACGAGAAGACACCTTCTTTCAACGTCCAGCCCGAGCTGCAGATCTACCATTGTTTTGGCTGTGGTGTCGGCGGCGATGTCGTCAAGTTCCTCCAGGAGATCGACAGGGTTTCCTTCGTCGAGGCGGTGACCTTTCTCGCAGAGCGCGCGGGTATCCCGGTTCCACGGAGTGGCGGCAGCGCCGCTGAGGATGAGCGCAACGATCAGCTGTTTCGTGCCAACGAGCTGGCCGCCAAGTACTTCCACTACATGCTGAGACAGCCGGCCGGCGCCGACGCGCTGCGCTATCTGCACAAGCGTGGCCTCACCGACGAAACGATCGACGAGTTCCGCATCGGCTACTCCCTGCCGGGTTGGTCGAGCCTCCTGGAGATGGCGGGACGACGCGGCTTCCCTGCCCAGGCGCTCGAGCTGGCCGGCCTCGTGGTGCAAAGCCCCAAAGGGCGTGGCCACTACGACCGCTTCCGCGATCGCGTCATCTTTCCCATCACGAATCTCTCGGGCCGCACCATCGCCTTCGGCGCCCGGGCCCTGCGCCCGGATGACCAACCGAAATACCTCAATTCGTCAGAGACTCCGATCTACCACAAGAGCGGTGTACTCTACGGCATGTCCCACGCGCGGGAGTCGATTCGTCGCCAGGGCACGGCCATCGTCGTGGAGGGCTACATGGACGTTGTCAGCCTCGCTCAGGGCGGCGTCGCCAACGTCATCGCTTCCTCCGGAACGGCGCTGACCGGCCTCCACGCCCGGCTGCTGGCGCGCTATGCGGAGCGCGTCGTCCTCCTCTTCGACGGTGACGCAGCCGGTGGCACGGCGGCACAGCGCGGTGTCGAGGTCCTGCTTGCAACCGAAATCGACACCCGCATCGTCACCCTGCCTACCGGTCAGGACCCCGACTCCTTCGTGCGGCGCGACCAGGGTGCCGACGAACTGCGGCAGCTCATCGACAAGGCCCCCCCGGCCCTCGACATCTACCTCGACCGCTTGGCGGCAGACATCGACGTGAACTCCGTCACCGGCCGGGCAAAGGCCATCGATCGACTCTTGCCGCTGATCTCCGAGTGCCGGGACGAGGTGCGCCGCAGCCTCATGCTGCGCCGTGCCGCGCAGCGATTCGACGTCGACGAGCAGGCCCTGCGCACCGCTCTGACGGCGGCGCAGAAACGGCCAGCCCCGCGGCGAGGGACCGACCCGCAGCCCGATCCGGAAGATCGCGTGCCTCCGCCGACCGGCCCACCGGTGACGGTGAACAAGCTGGAGCGCGAGTTCGCCGGATTGCTGTTGCAGTACCCGCGGTTTCTGACCGAGACGGCAAGGCGCCTGGATATGGAGGTGTTCACCGACAGCGAGGTGCGACGGCTGCTCGTCTATCTGGTCGACACCTACAACGGTGGGCAGTTGGATCTGACGACATTGCTCAACGCCGTCGACGAGAGCCTGTCACGACTGGTGAGGATGTCTGCCATGGAGACCTTCGCGCCGGAGAATGTCAACGAGATCTGGGCGGACCATGTAAACCGGCTGCAGCGCGAGAGCCTGACCCGCCAGATCGATGCGGCCAGGCGCGACATCCGGAGAGTCGCCGAGACAGTGGGACCGAGTGAGAAGCTCGACCAGCTGCGCACTCGACAGAACGAGTTCATCGCCGCGCGTATGGAACTGGAGGCCCAGCGTGGGGGCGCTGTTTCCTGACCACCCCGACGTGATCTCCCGAACTGGCTGGGTGTAATGAGAAGGGCGGTTACGCTGTCAACGTAACCGCCCCGTTTCTGGTGTTGAGCCCGCGGTGCCGATGGCTCAGCCTGTCACCCGCCCTCGTCCGGCTCGTTCTCGTCCGGCTCGTTCCCATCATGCTCCTGTTCGTGCATGTCGGAACGCTGTCTCTGGGCCCAGTACTGCTGAGCCTCTTCTTCGAGCGCCTGAAACTCCGCCTCCAGGGCCTCACGGCGTCCCTGCTCGCGACGCTCTAGCCCTTCCCGCTCCTGGTCGTAGGCGTGCGGGGGGAGTTGCTTTTCGTCGAGGGCACGATAGGCCTGGTGGATCTCCTCCTCCTGGCGCATGCGACGCTCTTGCAGCTCACGCCGGCGCGCCATCATTCCCCTCTCAAACTGGTACGCCTCTTCGTCGAAGTGCTCCCCCTCTTCCTCCCGGCGACGCTGCTGCTCGCCCTCCCACTCCTGCTCGTGGCTCGCCATGTCGGAACGCTGTCTCTGGGCCCAGTACTGCTGAGCCTCTTCTTCGAGCGCCTGATAGTCCGCGTTCAGGGCGTCACGGCGTCCCTGCGCGCGACGCTCTATCGCTTCCCGCTCCTGTTCGTGGGCGTGCTGGGGGAGTTGCTTGTCCTCAAGGGCACGAAATTCCTTTTGGGTCTCCTCCTGCTCGCGAATACCACGTTCTCCCAGCTCACGCCGGCGCGCGTTGAATCCCTTCTCAGCCTGGTACGCAGCTTCGTCGAAGTGATCCCCCTCTTCATCCCGGCGACCCTGCTGCTCGGCCTCCCAATCCTGCTCGTGGCGCGCCATGTCGGAACGCTGTCTCTGAGCCCTGTATTGCTGAGCCTCTTCTTCGAGCGCCTGATAGTCCGCGTTCAGGGCGTCACGGCGTCCCTGCGCGCGACGCT
>JAYZCA010000411.1:0-15892 GCA_036339235.1 Candidatus Latescibacterota bacterium
TTGGTCGACGCTCCAGGAGCAGCGTTCGAGAACCTGCTTCTCGCGGCTCCGACTGCCGTCATCGACAACGATCGCGTTGCCGAAGACGATCCCTCTGCCGTCGACTAGATCCATCGTTGAGCGGAAGGCCTCAGGAAGGCCTTGGCCGTCGAACACCGGAGGTGGATCGTCGGGATAGGCGGGACCAGAGAACAGCGGCCCCAATTTGGCGTCGTCGATCTGGTAGATGTAACAGCCGGACACGTAGCGCGTGCCGAGCCGGCCCTCATCCTCGACGGGATCGAGGAGAGTCAGGTTCAGTTCATCGTTTCCCAGGTGGAACAAGTCATTCTCCGTCAGGTAGGTGCTAGCAGCCCGTTGACAGAGTCGCTCTGGCAGCGAGACCGAGGCATTGCGTTCGGAGACAAGGCGCGCGACCGAGGCGGGTCAGTGAGACCCGTTGAGGGAGCGCAACGCAGACTCCGGCCGCAAAGGCCGGTCCTAGCCCTGATCGAGATTGTCAATGGGCTGATAGAGTATCGCAGCCCGCGTTGCCGGTCCACCCGGAAGCAACGAAACTATCGGAGTGAGACGAATCCTCTCCATTTCATTTTGGCTATTGGTTCTGACTAATGAGGCCGTCGCCCAGCCCGGTCAGACTAAGGTCGGCGACGCCCTCGATTCGGCCGACGCCATTACCTGGTGCCAGGTGAAACGCAGCGATTTCCGCGGCGAGCGCCCGCCCGGCGCCTTCGGAACGGGACCGGTACGCCCCGTGGCGGTAACCTGCGCCTACGTGGTGGCCAGTCCGCAGGCTCGCATCTTTCCCGTCCCCGTTCCCGGCGCCCAGCCGGAGGTTGCCTATCGGGCTCGCGTCGAGAGGTTGTCCTTCCACTCGCTGCTGTCGCGCTCGTGTTCGTGGTGGAACCCCGATACCGGCATATCCCCCGCCTACGTGCTGCAGCACGAGCAAATACACTTCGACATTTTCGAGATCGCGGCGCGACGCCTCAACCGCGACGTGCCCGGGCTGCTGGAGGTGATGGACATGCGCGGACCGACGATGCAGTCCGTCGTCAACGGTGCCCAGCGGTATGTGCAGGCCGCCCTGTCCCGCTCCCTGGACACGACGGCGAAACGCAACCGCAGGTTCGACCAGGAGACATCCTACGGGTTCCGGCTCCAGCGGCAGGCGTCCTGGCGCATGACCATCGATCGAGACCTCAGGGATGTCAGGGACCACGCGGCGCCCGTGGATGAGCTGACGCCGGCGGCGGTGGGCGAGTAGCGTCTTGACCTTCAGGGTGGCGGATCTACATTAAATCACATGCTGACCATTACCGAAGGCGCCATCGCCAAGATCGTCGAGCTTATCGATAAAAGCCCGAACCCCGTGCAGGGACTGCGCATCAGCGCCAGTTCCGTATCCCCTCTCAAGGTCGACTATCGTATGGCCTTCATCAGCGAGGGTCAGGAGGACGACGTCGACGAGGTCCTCCCCTATGAGGGCTTCAGCGTCTACGTCGACCCCGGCAGCCAGACCTATGTCGAGGAGGCCACCGTCGATTACGTCGAAGGACTGATGGGGGCGGGCTTCAAGATCGAGCGCCCGCGCAGCCTGCCCGAGGGCGTCGACGGAGATCTCGTCACCCGCGTGCAGTCCGTACTCGACGAACGTATCAACCCCTCCGTCGCCGGACATGGCGGCCGCGTTTCCCTCATCGACCTGCGGGACAAGACCGTGTTCCTGAAATTTGAGGGTGGCTGCCAGGGCTGCGGCCAGGCCGACGTAACCCTCAAGCAGGGCATCGAGGTGATGATCAAGGAATCGGTTCCCGAGATCGAAGAGATATACGACGTCACCGACCACGCCGACGGCAAGAACCCCTACTACCAGTCTTCGGTCTGAGTGTCCTGTCGCTGAGTTCCGCGTGACCGATCGCTCCGATGTCGACGCCGGGACGCGCCAGGTTCCGGCGGACGGCATGTATACAGTCGAACAGGCTCGTGCCGCTGTCCTCGAGCGCATCCGCCCCCTCGGCGTGGAGCGTGTGCCGCTTACCGAGGCCGTCAATCGCATGCTCGCCGACGACCTCGTCGCTCCGTACGACAATCCCCCCCACGACAACTCCGCCATGGATGGCTTCGCCGTCCGTCACGCCGACGTCGCCGGCGCCACACCGGCGTCGCCGGTGATTTTGCAGGTGCTGGAGGACATTCCCGCCGGCAAGGTGCCGCAGTTGGCTGTCGGCGCCGGGCAGGCGAGCCGCATCATGACGGGGGCCCTGGTGCCCGAAGGCGCCGACACGGTGATCCGCGTCGAGGACACGCAGGACCACGGCGACAGCGTCGACATTCTCGAGCCCGAGGACGAAGCGGGCGAGAACGTGCGCTGCCGTGGGGAGGACATGAAGAGAGGGGAGGCGCTGATCGCCGCCGGCACCGAACTGGGGCCTGGCGAAATTGGTGTACTGGCCACCGTGCAACGCCCTTACGTCGTCGTCGGCCGGCGACCCACCGTGGCCATCCTGTCGTCAGGTGATGAACTGGTCGAAGTCGGTGACGAACGCGGTCCGGGTCAGATCGTCAACAGCAACACCCCCGCCCTGGGCGCCGTGGTGCGCGCCTCTGGCGCCGACCCCGTCCTGCTGCCGACGGCCGCCGACAGCGAGTCGGCGATCCGTGCTTCCATCGAGGCCGCCATGGGCTGCGACTTCATCGTCTCCTCGGGTGGTGTCAGCGTCGGCGACTACGATTACGTAAAAAAGGTCCTCGTGGACCTCGGCGCCGAGGAGGTGCTCTGGCGGGTCGCCATGAAGCCAGGCAAACCGCTGTATTTCTGCCTGCTGCGAGGCACGCCCTATTTCGGGCTGCCCGGAAACCCGGTGTCCAGCCTGGTGTCGTTCCTCCAGTTCGTCCGCCCCGCAATCCGCAAGGCCACCGGTTATCCCGAAGCGGCCTGGTCCCTGCCGCAGAGTACGGCGCGCATCGAGCACGATCTCGTCAACGACGGCGAGCGCCGCAATTTCCTGCGCGCCCGCTTGCGCCTCGACGGTGACGGTCGTCTGACGGCGAGCACCGCGCACCGTGCCCAGGGATCGCACATGATGACCTCCATGCTCGGCGCCAACGGCTTCGTCGTTCTCGATCCGGAGCAGGCCGTCGTTGCCGGCGACCCGGTGGACGTGCAGATCCTGGGCGATGTAGCAGGCCCCTGATGCGCGTCGACATCGAGTCCCGCCGGCAGCTCGTGGACGGCTTCTTTCGGCTCGAAGAGGTCGTCTTGCGGCACGAGCGTTTCGACGGCAACATGAGCGCCTCCATGTCGCGGCTCAACCTCGAGCGTGGCGACGGCACCGCCATCCTCCTGCACGACCCGGAGCGACGAGTTGTCACACTGGTGCGACAGTTCCGTTACCCCACGTGGGAGAAGGGCCCCGGCTGGACGGTGGAGCTGGTCGCTGGAGTGATCGAGGCGGGGCGCGATCCCGAAGAGGTGGCCCGTGCCGAGGCTCGTGAGGAAGCCGGGTACGACATCGGCGAGCTGGTGTCCCTCGGCACCTTCTACCTGACCCCTGGGGGGTCGTCGGAGCGAATCTTCCTGTTCTATGCCGCCGTCAATCCGCAGATGCGCGTCGCCGGAGGCGGCGGGCTAGCCCATGAAGGGGAGGATATCGAGATCGTCGAGATGTCCGAGGACGACGTTTGGCACGCTCTCGACGACCATGACATCATCGACGCCAAGACCCTGGTGGGCCTGATGTGGCTACGTCAGCGAAGCTTGTCCTGACTCTTCCGTTTGTTGGATATTACCTCTCCGAATATCTCCCATGCCCGGACGTCCATCCTAAGGAGTGATCTCCCCATGAGTGCCGACGCAGTCTACTCTCCCCCCGAGGCCTTCAGCCGCAAAGCCCACTTCGGCAGCCACGAGGCCTACCTGAAGGAGTACGAGCGTTCCGTCGCCGACTCCGACGCTTTCTGGGCCGAGCAGGCCGAAGGCTTCCACTGGTACGAGAAGTGGCACACCGTCTGCGACTACAACTACGACATGACGAAAGGCCCCATCTCCATCAAGTGGTTTGAGGGCGGCCGCACCAACATCGTCTACAACTGCCTCGACCGGCACCTGGACAGCCGCAGCGAGCAGACCGCGATCATATGGGAAGGCAACAACCCGGACGAGGACACCACCCTCACCTACCGCCAGCTGCATGAGCAGGTCTGCAAGTTCGCCAATATCCTCAAGTCGCGTGGCGTCGAGAAGGGTGACCGCGTGTCGATCTACATGCCGATGATCCCCGAGCTGGCCGTTGCCATGCTCGCCTGCGCCCGCATCGGCGCCGTCCATTCCATCGTCTTTGGCGGTTTCTCCGCCGACGCCCTGGCCGATCGTATCGCCGACGCTACCTGCACGACGCTGATCACCTGCAACGGCAACTACCGAGGCGACAAGCCGGTGCTCCTCAAGCCCAACGCCGATGCGGCCATGGCCGCCGCCGAAAAGCAGATGGGCAAGCCGGTGACGACCTGTATCGTCGTCGAACGGACGAAGGCGGAGGGTGAGTTTGCTGTCGACATGGAGGATGGGCGCGACATCTGGTGGCACAACGCCATGGACGATGCCTCCGTCGACTGTCTCTGCGAAGAAATGGACGCCGAGGACCCGCTGTTCATCCTCTACACGTCCGGATCGACAGGCAAGCCCAAGGGCGTGCAGCACTCCATCGGCGGCTACATGGTCTACGCTGCGGTGACCCACCGCTACGTCTTCGATTACCACGACGGCGACACCTACTTCTGCGCTGCCGACATCGGTTGGGTTACCGGTCACTCCTACATCGTGTACGGCCCGCTGGCCAACGGCGCCACGACCATGATGTTCGAAGGAATCCCCACCTACCCGAACCCCGATCGCTACTGGCAGATCATCGAGAAGTGGAAGGTCACCCAGTTCTACACGGCGCCCACCGCCATCCGCGCCATCGCCGCCTCCGGCGAACAGTGGCCGGCAAAGTACGAGATGAAGTCGCTGCAGCTGCTCGGTACCGTCGGCGAGCCGATCAACCCCGAAGCCTGGCGCTGGTACTACAGAAACGCTGGCAAGGAGCGTTGCCCCATCGTCGACACGTGGTGGCAGACCGAGACGGGGGGGATCCTAATCACGCCGCTACCGGGTGCAACGGACCTCAAACCCGGGTCGGCGACGTTTCCCTTCTTCGGTATTAAACCCGTCATTCTTGAGCCCGAGAAGGGCACCCCCATCGACGGGGACGATGTCTCCGGCGTGCTCGCCATCAAAGCGCCCTGGCCCGGCCAGATGCGCACTCTCTACGGCGATCACAAGCGCTTCGAGGAGACCTACTTCCAGCAGTACAAGGGCTACTATTTCACCGGTGACGGTTGCCGGCGCGACGAGGACGGCTACTACTGGATCACCGGCCGCGTCGACGATGTCATCAACGTCTCCGGCCACCGCATGGGCACCGCCGAAGTCGAAAGCGCTCTGGTCCTGCACGCCAGTGTCGCCGAGGCGGCCGTCGTCGGCTTCGCCCACGAGGTGAAAGGTCAGGGCATCTACGCCTACGTCACCCTGAATGCCGGCGAGGAGTACACAGACGACCTGAAGGCCGAACTCAAGAAGCAGGTGCGCACCGTCATCGGCCCCATCGCCATGCCCGACTTCATCCACTGGGCGCCAGGTCTGCCCAAGACACGTTCGGGCAAGATTATGCGACGCATCCTGCGCAAGATCGCTGACAACGACATGGCCAGCATCGGTGATACCAGCACATTGGCCGACCCGGCCGTGGTGGAGGACCTGATCGCACGGCGGTGACAGGAACACACGACAGCGGGAGGTGTCCCATGAAAATAGAAGCCTCTGGGACAGCGAGTTACGAGGGTGTGTGCAGTGGTCACCGAACCGGGGGCCATCCGTAGGTAACTGGAAGGGGTTGGCCTGCCGCCGCGGGCACCGCCTCGTCCTCATCCGCAGCAACAGTTCGACATGCACTATGGAGGTTCGGCTGCCTGAAGCATCCCCCTGACGGTCCAGGTCAAGCCAACCTCCGGCTGCAGGTATTGCCGTGCCCGCTGCGACCGTGGTTCTGAACCATCCTCTATCTCCGTCGCCTCCTCAACCGTCGCCAACTCCAACCCGCCCTTCCACGCCCACCGCAACGCGCAAAAGAGGTGTGTGGTTGGGCCGCAACAGACCCAAAACCTACCTTCGCACACTGTCGATAACCCCCATTGTCCTCACTAACCGTATCCGGCTTTGACAGTTCCCGGGACGAGCCACATTTTTACCGGGTTCAATTCGCCGCATCGCGTCTACCCTCACCCCAGGCGACCGTCCCGTGAGCATCCGATTCGACAGTCAGCAGTGGGCCCTGATCCTGGGCGGCTCCAGCGGGTTTGGCCTGGCGACAGCGAAAAAACTCGCCCGTCACGGCATGTCTATCGCCGTGGTTCATCGCGATCGTCGTGGCGCCATGAAAACCATCGAAGCCGGCTTCGACGAGATCCGTGACAGTGTCGGCGAGGGCGACTTCGTCTCCTTCAACCTCGATGCCCTCTCCGATGAAGGCCGGGACACCGTCATCGGCGACTTGCGGGAGCGCCTTGGTGCTGACGACCGGGTGCGCATGCTCATGCATTCCATCGCTTTCGGCAACCTGCGTCTGCTGGCCCCCCTCGACCCCGACTACGGCGACGCCAGTGCGCGGGCCCGTCAGAAACTGTCCGAGCGTCTCGGCATCAGCGCCGAGCAGCTTGCCGAAGCCCTGCAGGCCGTCTTCGACGAGGGTGACGAGACCGAGACTGGTGCCCTCGCCAGCTTGGCGCCGCCACCCGAATACAACACCGACGTCCGCCTCGAGGACGAGGACTTCGCGCGTACCGTCTACAGCATGGGCACCAGCCTGGCCACGTGGACCCATGCCGTGTTCGAGGCCGGGCTCTTCGCCGACGACGCTCGCGTGTTGTCCATGACCAGCGAGGGCAACGAGGTCGCCCTGCGCGGCTACGCCGCCGTCGCCGCCGCCAAGTGCGCCCTCGAATCGGTAAATCGCGCCATCGCCGTCGAATACGCTCCCTACGGCATCCGCGCCAACGTCGTGCAGGCAGGGGTCACCGATTCGGCCGCCCTGCGCTTGATTCCGGGCAGTACCCACATGAAGGCTGCAGCCGCCCTGCGCAACCCTTTCGGACGCCTGACGACGGCGGCGGAGGTAGCCGACTTCATCTGTCTGTTGTGCACCGACGAGGCGCGCTGGGTCAACGGCACGGTCATCCGTGTCGACGGCGGCGAGCACATTTCGGGGTAAATCTCCTTGGGGACTCTCTACATCCACGGGATGGGACACTTCCATCCCGCCAACGTCATCGACAACGCCTTCCTCGAGGAGCTGGACATCGGTACCAACGAGGAGTGGATCCTCGAGCGCGTGGGCATTCACTCCCGTCGCACGGTGCTGCCCCTGGACTACATTCGCGACACGAAGAACAAGGTTCCGCAGCAGGGCCAGGAAGCGGCCGAGATCGACAGTCGGCAGTCCGCCGCCGCCGCCGCCGACATGGCCCTCGAACGTGCCGGCATCGGCCGCGAGCAGATCGGCATGGTCATCGCCGGCGGCTGTTACCCCGACATGGCGATCCCCTGTGAGGCATCACGCATCGCCGGCTTCATGGGCATCGACGCGCCTGGCATCGACATCAACTCCGCCTGCTCCACCTTCGGCGCCCAGATGCACTTTCTGGCCTCCATGTCAGGGCTGCCAACCTATGTCCTCGTCGTCAATCCCGAGAACACGACACCCGCCATCAACTACGCCGACCGCAGCACCGCGGTACTTTGGGGTGATGGAACCAGTGCCGCTGTGGTGTCTACAGAGGAGTCGGCCCGGCTGTGCGTGCGCGACACGAGCATCGCCGCCGATTCGGCGCGCTGGGAGGCGGTCTGTATCCCGCGCTTCGGGCACTTCAACCAGGACGGCAACGCGGTGCAGCGTTTCGCCATCAAGACGACCCTGTCCTGTGCCAGGGCCCTCAAGGCGGAAGCTAGGCAGCGGACACAGGAGAGGGGTGGCTTGCTGCGCTTCATCGGCCACCAGGCCAATCTGCTGATGCTGCAGAGCGTCGCTAGCCGCCTGGGACTCGAGGAAGGGGCGCACTGGTACAACGTGATCGACTACGGTAACACCGGGGCCGCCGGTGCCCCATGTGTTCTCTCTCAGCACTGGGACGATCTGGCCGATGGCGACAGCGTGATCATGGTCGTCGTCGGGTCGGGACTTACCTGGTCAAGTCTCTGTATCGACGTGGGGTAAGACGATGCGCTATGCAGAATTCCTCGAGCGGGATCACTTTGACTACGAGGAGCTCCTCGGCCTGTCGCAAGGCAACCTCGTGGAGGATCCCCCGGAGGAGTTTATCCGCCTGCCGGCGCCGCCCATGCTCATGCTCTCCCGCGTCGTCGAACTCGAGCGCCGCGGACCCCGTGGACGTATCGTCGGCGAGCAGGACATCAACGTGGCGGACTGGTTCTTCCACTGCCACTTCCGCAGTGATCCGGTGCAGCCTGGCTGCCTGGGGGTCGACGCGATCTGGCAGCTCGTGGGCCTGTTTACGGGGGCCTGTGGCGCCCCTGGTTCCGGGCGTGCCCTCGGCTGCAAAGAGGTCGAGTTCGCCGGTCAGATCCGGCCCTACAACAAAGTGGTCCGTTACGAGGTGGATATCCGCCGGTTTTCGCAGCTGAAAGAGTCCGGCTCGGCCGTCTCCATCGGCACGGGCAAGGTGTTCGTCGATGGCGAGCACATCTACACCGTAAAAGACGCCAAGGTGGGCATGTTCCTCGGCATCGGCTACCCCGACTACCCGGCGCGCTCGCAGAACAGCCTGGGCGGCATCATGGACAAGGGTTGATACCTTGCTGACACCCCAGGAAGTCCTCGACCTCATCCCGCAGCAACGGCCCTTCCGTTTCATCGACCGTCTCGTCGAGCTCGGCGAGTCGGCGGCAGTGGGGGAATACACCTTCCGCGTCGATGAGACCTTCTACGAGGGACACTTCCCCGACAACCCCGTTACACCGGGGGTGATCCTGGTGGAAGCCATGTGTCAGACGGGCCTCGTCGCCCTGGGTATTCATCTGCTGGGATTGGAGCTGCCCAGAGAAGAAGTGGCCAAGACGATCACGTTGTTCACCGACGCCGAAGTCGAGTTCGCCCGTGTTGTGCTGCCGGAGTCCACGGTACGGATCACGGCGGAGAAGATCTTCTGGCGACGGCGCAAGCTGAAATCGAAAGTTCGACTGACCCTCGCCGACGGCACGTATGTGGCCGGAGGCACTGTTTCCGGTATGGGAGTCCCCCGTGAGCAAAGCTGAACGGCGTGTAGTCATCACCGGCCTCGGCGTGCTGGCCCCCAACGGGCACGGCCTCGACGCTTTTTCGGCCGCTCTTCGCGAGGGCCGCAGCGGCATCCGCCATCACGCGCATCTCGAAGAAGCCAAGTTCGGCTGTCAGGTAGGCGGAATCCCGGAAAATGTTGAACAGTTCCAGGGCCAGTATCTGACGGATGAAGAACTGTTCGCCATGAACGCCAACATGATCTATGCCGCCATCGGCTCCATCGATGCCTGGACGGATGCGGGGTTCGAGGTCCCCGGTCTCGACGGCGAGGCCCACTGGGATGCGGGGGCCATTATCGGCACCGGCATCGGCGGCATCGACACCATCAGCGAGACCCTCGGACCGCAGGTCGACGCCGGCAAAGTACGGCGTCTGGGCAGCACGATGGTCGAGCAGATCATGTCGAGTGGCAACAGCGCCCGTATCGCCGGCAAGCTGGCCCTCGGCAATCAGGTGAGTACCAACTCCAGCGCCTGCAACACCGGCACAGAAGCGATCATCCAGGCCATGCAGCGCATCCGCAACGGCCATGCAGTCCGCATGCTCGCCGGCGGCTCCGAGGGACACTCGCACTACATCTGGGCCGGATTCGATGCCATGCGTGTGCTCAACCGCACCAAGAACGACGACCCCGAAGCCGCCTCTCGCCCGTTGAGCGCTTCCGCAGCCGGCTTCATCCCCGGCTCCGGCGCCGGCGTGCTGATGCTCGAGGAGCTCGAATCAGCCCAGGCGCGCGGCGCCCGTATCTACGCTGAGATCCTCGGGGGCGCGCTCAACTGCGGCGGCCACCGTCAGGGCGGCAGCATGACGGCGCCCAACCCCGACAGCGTGCAGCGCTGCATCCGCGGCGCGCTGTCCGACGCCGGCATCGCCGGTAGCGACGTGAACGCCATCAACGGCCATCTCACCGCCACCTTCGCCGACCCCCACGAGGTCAACAACTGGTCGAAGGCTCTCGAGGTGGCGCCTGGAAACATGCCCCACGTGCATTCCACCAAGTCCCTCATCGGCCATGCTCTCGGCGCCGCCGGGGGTCTGGAGTGCGTCGCCTCCATCCTCGAACTGCACTACGGTTTCGTGCACGGCTCGGTCAACTGCGAGGACCTGCACGAGGATCTGACGGACTTCGCCGCTTGTGTGGTACACGAGACGATCGACGTGCCGGATCTGTCCATCATCGCGAAGGCCAGTTTTGGTTTCGGCGACGTGAATGGTTGCATCATCTTCAAGAAATTTGACTAATTTATTGTCTTCACCCACGCCACAAGGACACAGCAATGGAGAATCAGGAAATTTTCGACAAGGTCGTCGGCATCCTCAAGCCCTTCGCCAAGAACGAGGAGGCCCTCGGCGGAATCTCCCTCGAGACCTCGTTGATGAAGGATCTCGAGGTCAACTCCGCCCGACTCGTCGATATCGTTCTCGAGATCGAGGACACCTTTGATATCGAAGTATCAGATGATGACGCCGATCAGGTGAATACCGTCGGTGACGCCGTGAAGCTGATCGTCGCCGCCACTACCTGAAAGACCACAGGGTGACCGCGTCCGACGCCAGGATGGAGATCCCTCTCGAGGATCTGGCCAGCCTGAGCAATATCGAACGCCGCGCCCTGCTCTTCGCCCGCTGGCTCAACGCCTCTCCCATCCAGCGGGTTTCGCACTGGCTCAACACCAGGATTCACCGCCGCTGGGTGCAGTTGTTCACCGGCCGGCGCGTTCACCTGGTGGGCATGGACAAGATGGCGGCGATGCGCCCCGACCGGGGCGTGTTGCTCGCCTCCAACCACCGCAGTTTCTTCGACCAGATCGTCATCGCGACGTATCTCTACAAACACGTGGACACCTGGCCGCGTTTTTACTTCCCCGTTCGTTCCGAGTTCTTCTACGACAGTCCGCTGGGTTTCTTCCTCAACGTCGCCCTCACCTCCTGTACCATGTTTCCGCCCATCTTCCGGCCGCGAGACAAGCGCGGCGTCACCCGCGCCGGCCTCAACTTCCTGGCGCAGGAGCTGCAGTCGCCGGCGACGCTGTGCGGCATCCATCCGGAGGGCACGCGCGGCAAGGGCCCCGACCCCTACGAACTGCTGCCCGCCGAACCCGGCTTCGGCCGCGTCGTGTTGCAGGCGCGCCCCATCGTCGTGCCCGTGTTCATCGGGGGCCTGAGCAACGACATCGCCAGAGAGGTTCGGCAGAACTTCGGTGCGCGCGACCCCGTGATCATCCTCTTCGGCGACCCGGTGGACCTGTCCGATTTCGACGACGAGGACCCGCGACTGCTGCGCAACCAGGTGAAGGTAGGGCGTCGCGTGTTGCAGGATGTGGCGCAACTGGCGGAGCAGGAGAAGCAGGTGCGCCAGGAACTTCAGTCGGAATCAGCGGCACCGCCGGATTGATCGAGCAGCGCCACGGCCACCCACGGACCGTCGTGGGACAGACTCAGGTCCAGGTCCAGCCCCACTCCGTCATGCAGCACGTGCGGCGGCCCCAGGCCGTCGCGGAAACGGTCATCCTCCGCACGTTCGACGACCAGCCCTTCCCGATCCATACCCAGATGGTCGGCGGCAACCCGCGCCGCCAGCTGGCGCACGGCGACGCTTTCAGTGACTTCCTCCGGTCGTCGCTCAACCGCCCACACCGGCTCCGGCGTTCCCTGGCCGGCGATGGCGTGCACCCAATCCTCACCGTCCATCACCCGCAGCCACAGCCGCACCTCGTCGTGCGTCACGCTGGACAACCGGACATCGACGACGAACCGTCGCGGCGAGAAGGCGATTCCCGGCGTGAGTTTAGCCACCACTTTGAACCCGGCCTCCTTGGCAGCGAACAGCGACCACAGCGTGCGATGCGAGTCATCGCTGGCCTCGACACGGGCGACCTCGTCTGGTGTACACACGCGGGTAACGAAACGGGCCCGCTGGTGATGCGCGGCGATCTCCGGGTCGCGCAGATCCACCACGTCATTGCCGACTAGGGTAAGGGCATCCTTCATCATCGACCCAGCACCAGGTAGAGGATCGACCCGAGGCCGTAGGCTGTGCTGCTGCCGAGCACGATCCATCCGAGACGGTGGTCCTTCTTGAGCGTGTACCAGAGGTAGATCCCGGTGAGGGGAAAGAAGATCATCGCCAGACTCGTCAGGTCGACGAACAGACCCCACAGAAAAAAGCGCGGCCCACCGGCGTACCCCCGAAGGTGATGCAGGCGGTTCATGATGCCGGCAAATCCCGCCGCCTCCACGGTCAGCGTGACGGATCGATCCCCTGGACGCACGCGCAGCTTCTCGTTGGTCCCGGGTCGGCTGTACTCAAAGGTCCAGGACCCGTCGTCGGACCGCCACCGATTGCCCGGCCGGCCGTGCAGGCCCAGCTCGCCCGTCAGTTGCCGCTGCCAGTGGTCAGCTTGCTCCTGCGGCAGTTCCCCCCCACCCATGCGCACCGCTACCTCGGAGGTGAGTTGTTCCGTCGTCTTTTCGCTCTCACCGCCGGGAAACCAGTCCTGATGGGCCATGATAAATCCCGTAGCAGCGTACATGAACAGACCCCCTGCCAGGACCAGGCCCGAGAACAGGTGCACGGTGCGGACGAGGACGTACATATATCCGCTCAGCCGATGATGTAGAGCATGAGAAGGATCGAGCCGCCCGAGCCCAGCCCCAGCACCCACCAGCCCGAACGCCGGTACGCCGGCCGCAGCCACCAGAACCAGATGCCGCTGATGACGGAGAACACGAGGGCCCAGATGGAGATCTCGGTGTAGACGGCCCACGTGCGTCCCCAATTCGAGTTGGGCATGCCTTGCAGACCGTGCAGGCCGATGACGGCTCCCAGTACACCGCGGTCCGACTCACTTACCTGGACCACGCCTGTCGACTGGTACAGATGGACCCGGTACTCCCGGGCAGGCCGGTCGACGAAGAAGACGAATTCATCGGGCTCTGGATGCGACAGCCTCCAGAAGGGCACCCAGCCCACCAGGTCCAGCCGATCGCGCACCGCCTCGGCCAGTACCTGGTCCTCATCGGCATCTGGCACTTCGACAACCGCCTCCCACTCCACCCCATCTCTCTCCGACGGGTGTACGTCGTGGTTGAAGGCGATGCCGCTGACGCCGTAGATAATCATGTAGCCGGCGCACAGCAGGCTCAGGTAGATGTGGATGTCGAGGACGATCTTCTTCATGGGTCGATCGGGCAAGTTCGAGAATCCGCGAGGCGCCGACAACCTTGCCGACGTCCACCCCCGCTTCTATCGTAGCAGGTCATGTACGACTTCCTTCTGCGTAACGGTCGCGTCATCGATGGCAGCGGCGCTCCCGTCCAACCAGCCGACGTCGCCATCGAGGACGGTCGCATCGTCGCCATGGGCGACCTGTCGACTGCCCGCGCATTCGACACCATCGACGCCACCGGCCGCTTCGTCACCCCCGGCTTCGTCGACATCCACACGCATTCCGACCTGACCCTCGTCATCGAGGGCCGCGCCTCGTCGTCACTGGCCCAGGGCGTCACTACCCAGATCACCGGCAACTGCGGGGTTTCGGCGGCGCCCACCCTCGACCACGTGCCCTACTACGGCCCACTCGATCCGGGCATGACGCGGGGTCTGGTCTGCGACTGGACCCGCTTCGACGAGTACTTCCACCGTCTCGCTGGCCAGGGTGTGGGCACCAACGTGGCTACCCTGGTGGGGCACGGCAACATCCGTGTCGCCGCCATGGGCTGGGACGACCGCGAGGCGACACCCGCCGAACTCGAGCACATGCGCGAGCTGACGGCGCAGGCCATGGAGGATGGAGCCCTCGGCCTGTCGAGCGGTCTCGCCTACGCGCCGGGGCCGTATGCGCCCCTCGACGAGCTCGTCGAGCTCGGCAAGGTCGTCGGCCGCTACGCCGGCCTCTACACAAGCCACATCCGCAACCAGACGCTGGGGATCGCCGACGCCGTGGGCGAGGTCATCGCCGTCGGTGAGCGCGCCGGCATCACCGCGCACGTGTCGCACATGCAGCCCGGCTCGCCCATGCTCGGTGCCACCACCGACCTGCTGGCCACCATCGACGCCACGCGTGCTCGCGGTGTCGACATCAGTTGTGATGCCATCCCCTATACGATCGGCTCGACGACGCTCAAGTCCCTGCTGCCGCCCTGGTCCCTCGACGGCGGCGACGAGGCCCTGTTGCGACGCCTGCGGGATCCGGAGGTAAGGGCGAAGATCATGGCCGACACCATGACCCACGGCGCCGAGAGCGGCGGCAGCCGCAAACGTAACTTGGTCAAGGACGGCACCTGGGACCGAATCTGGCTGGGCAGCGCCGAGGCCAACGCCCACCTGGTGGGTAAATCATTCGCCGAGATCGGCAGGATCCGCCGCCAGGATCCCCACGACGCCGTCCTCGACATCCTCATCGAGGAGGAGGCACGGCCGTGGATGCTGGCCGAAGACGTGTCGGAGGAGGACTTCCTCAACATCGCCCGACACGAGACGGGCGGTGTCATCTCCGACGGCTTCAGCCTGATTCCCGAGGGTGTGCTGGCCGAGGGCAAGCACCATCCGCGTTCCTACGGCGCCTTTCCGTATTTTCTGCGTCACTTCATCCGCGAGCAGGGCGCCCTCACCTGGGAACAGGCGATACACAAACTCACCGGCCACGCCGCGGCGCGCTTCCGTCTCGGCGATCGCGGCGTGCTGCGGGAGGGAGCCTGGGCTGACGTGGTCATCTTCGATCCGGACACCATCGCCGAAGGCGCCGACTTCGACGACCCCTACCGTTATCCCCACGGCATCGACACGGTCCTCGTCAACGGCGTCGCCGCCGTGCGCGAAGGCCGTCTTACCGACAGCCGCTCCGGGCGCATCCTGCGCCGAGCCGCGGCATGAACACTCCAGATAGAGAGGGCAGCATGGTTTCCTTGGGCTACGACGACACCGACTTCATTCCAGGACAACCCTACCGCGTACACGACGGTCAGCGACCCCAGCCAATCACTGTAACGCCGGGAGATGCGCCGGGCGCGCCACCCTCCGACGCCGTCATCCTCTTCGACGGCGGCGATCTGTCCGAATGGGAGAGCGCCAAGAAGCCTGATACTGACGCCGGCTGGAAGGTGGAGAACGGTTACATGGAAGTGGTGCAGGGCACGGGCGACATCCGCACCGTCAAGCAGTGGGGTGACTGTCAGCTGCACGTGGAGTGGGCGGCGCCACAAAACGTCGAGGGCGACAGCCAGGGCCGCGGCAACAGCGGCGTTTTCCTGCACTCGAGCGACGTGAACAGCGGCTACGAGATCCAGGTCCTCGACTGCTACGACAACCCCACCTACGCCGACGGCACGACAGGTGCCATCTATGGTCAGTTCCCACCGCTGGTCAACGCCTGCCGCAAACCGGGAGAGTGGCAGGCTTACGACATCGTCTTCGAGGCCCCCGTGTGGGACGAGGGCTGGCTCGTCGTGCCGGCGTCGGTCACCGTCATCCAGAATGGCGTCCTGCTCCATCACCG
>JAYZCA010000412.1:0-3396 GCA_036339235.1 Candidatus Latescibacterota bacterium
TGGGGGAGCGTCTGCAGGCCCGACAGGCCGTGAGCTTGCCCGAGTCCACTCCGATCGAATGAACTGCCGGTCCCTCCGGTGCGGGTTGGCGGTTCTGGCCGTAGCCTGCAGCGTTGCCGGTTGCGCCTCCACCCCGTCCTATAACCCTGAAGATTGCACCACCTGGGAGGGCCTCGAATCCATCCGGGTGAATCCCGCCGGCGCGCTGGACAGGCACCTGCGCGTGCAGGCCGCCTTCCGCGTCTGCCCACCCGTCGAAGGTCTCGCCGAGATCGAACGCAAGCATATCGAACTCCGGCACGAGGTGATCAGCCTGCTCAGCAGCCAGACCATCGCCCAGCTCGAGGACCCGCTACGCACCGAGAAGCTGCGCCAGCAGCTGCTGATCCTCGTCAACGAGAAGGTGCTGAAGAAGTCACAAGTGACGGACGTGTTCATCACCGGCATGCACCTGGAGTAGGAGTAGGCAGCACCGCACTACCCTTGCAGCAGCCTCTCCGCCACATCGCACAGTTCCACCGCTTCCTCGCGCCGGGTGCTCTCCGCGATGATGCGCACTATCGGTTCGGTGTTGCTCGGCCGCAGGTGGATCCAGGGGCAGATCATCGTCCCCTTCATGTAAAGCTTCACACCGTCCTGCACCGGGTGACGCAGCGCCTCCGGGTAGCGGCGCACCAGGTCGTCCAGAGCGCGCTGCAGATCATCCTTCATGCAGGACACCTTCCGTTTCTCAATGAAATAGGCGGGCAGGGCGCCAGCCAGCTCCGTCAACGGTCGACCTGACCGGGCCAGCGCCTCTAGGATGAGGGCGATGCCGACGGCGGCGTCGCGTCCCGGGTCTACGTCTGTGAGGATGACGCCGCCGTTGCCCTCGCCGCCGATGACGGCACCCTCGGCGACCATGGCGTCGACGACGTGTACCTCACCCACGGGCGTAAGCGTGACGGGGCAGCCGTTGCGTGTCGCCGCATCGGTGACGACCTGCGACGTGGACAGTGTGGTGACGACGGGACCCTTGCGGGTCTCGGTGACGGCCTGCACCGCCAGGGCCAGCGTCAGGTCCTCGCCCAGGGGAAGGCCCGTTTCGCCGACAAGGGCGACCCGGTCGGCATCGGGGTCGATGGCGAAACCGACGTGGCAGTCGCCGCCGGTGACGGCCTGACCCAGGTCGACGAGGTTTTCCGGGATCGGCTCCGGGTCGTGGGCGAAGCGGCCGTGGGGGTCACCGTGGATGAGGTGGATCTCGACGCCGAGAGCCTCGAGCAGGCGCGGGAGGAAGAGTCCGCCTGTGCCGTTGCAGGGATCGACGGCGGCGCGCAGGCTGGCGCCGCGGATGGCCTCGACATCGACAACGGCGAGGATCCGTTTCAATAGGCGCGCTTCGACGTCGTCGCGAGCCACGCTCTCGACGCGTCCGTCCCCGGTGCGCCGCCGCGAGCGATGGTAGGCGGCCTCGACGCGGCGGCCCGTGGCCGCGTCGAGGAAGATGCCGTCGGCGCGGACCAGTTTCATGCCGTTCCACGCCACCGGGTTGTGACTGGCCGTGAGGATGAGTGCGGCGTCGGCCTGCAGTTCCAGCACCATCAGCTTGGCCGCCGGCGTGGCTGACACGCCCAGGTCGAACACGTGACACCCTGCGGCGCACAGGGCTTCGGCGGCGACGTCGGCAAAACCCGCGCCGGACGGCCGTGTGTCACGGGCGAGGACAACGCGGGCGTCAGGGGGCAATTCGGTGGCCAGGGCATGGGCGAAACGGCGCACGGTGTCGTCGGTGAGCGACTCGCCGACGATGCCGCGGATGCCGGAGATGCTGACGATGAGGGATGTCGTTCCGGTCATCGGCAAGGCTCCACGGTGACGGTATCTCCCCGCTGCAGGCCGATCTCGGCGGTAGCACTGCCGTCACGTACGACGATTTCGAGCAGGCCGCCACTGCCGACGAGGGCCGCTGCAGCCCCGGGTTCGACGTCCGCATATGTGCGCACGATGCCATCGAGGGCGGCGGAGCCAGCGACGACACAGAGCTGTCTCGGATCTCCCAGGGCGGTCAGATCTGCGGCTCCGATACAGCTGATGGCATTGCCGAAGTGGTCGACGTGAATGACAGCTCCCTCGATGCGGCTGTCGCTGGTGACGGTCTGGGTCGACGCCAGGCGCAAGGGGTCATCGATCTCCGGGCCCACATCCTCCACTGGAAAACCAATCGCCAGATGCGCCGCCGCCGGAGCGAATACATCGCGCCCATGGAAGGTGGCGCTCACCGGCTCGCGGCGCAGATCGGGGTGGGTGATCCGGAAGGCGCGGGCACCGGGCAGGCCCAGGGCGAAGGAGAACAGGCCGTTGTCGGGTCCCACCCAACGGTAGCCGCCGGCATCGACCACGAGGGGGCGGCGGGAGCTGCCGACACCGGGATCGACGACGGCGAGATGTACGGTGTCCAAGGGGAATTCGAAGGCGGCATGGTGCAGCAGGTAGGCTCCGGCCAGGACATCCCCGGGCGGGATGTCCTGGCTCAGGTCGACGAGCTGCAGTGAGGAGGCGGTCATCAGCAGGACGCCCTTGAGAGCGCCCGCATAGGCGTCACGCGTGCCGAAGTCGGTTGTGAGTGTGACGATACCGCGCACTTGTGAGATGGACTCAGCCCGCTCCCGTCTCTTCGGGCTCTTCCGTCTCACCCTCCGTCTCTTCGGGTGTCGGCGTGACCGTCGTGACGCCAGCGGCAGCCGTCGTGTCGGGTACGTCGAGCTCGGAGGGATCGATGGTTAGGCGCAGGTCGATGGAGATGCGCGTCGTGTCACCGGTAACGATGGTGATGTTGGCGCGCTCGCCGGAGAGGATGAGGCGGCCCGTCAAGTCGTATCCCTCGATCGTCAGGAGGCGGCCCTCACCCGGGGGAACGGCGCCGATGGTCAGCGTCGCCGGCCCCAGAGGCGTGGGGAAGTCGAGGGCTTTGACGACAGCCACCATCCCGGGGCCCGAGAGATGGGCCACGAGACTGTCGACGACGCTGGCCAGTGCCTTCGGCAGTGGGACGACGAGGGACAGCCCCGCACGATCACCGCCGTCGCCGTCGCCGATGGTGGGGTCGACGGGGTTGTCGCGGTCGAGGGTGTGGCACCCAGCGTGGCTCCCTAAGGCCAGAGCCAGCAGCAGGAAGAGAACTCCGGATCTTATCACAGGCGAAATGTAACTGTCCAGGGCCACTTGTTCCACCTGCAATTCTTGACAGGATGGCCATGGGACGTACCGTAGCCGGTTTCGAATGACCATCAACCGTGACCCCAAGGAAACCAACGACGGCTGGCCGATGAAGCGCACCCTCCACGCATTCTGTGTCGCCCTGGCCGGGCTCACCCTGTCTGCCTGCCTGCCCTTCGGCGGCGGTGCACCGCGGCT
>JAYZCA010000413.1:0-5556 GCA_036339235.1 Candidatus Latescibacterota bacterium
TCTGCCCTGCCCTCTTCGGCGTAGAAGAATCCCCCTTCGCCATCGGCATCCCAGAAACGACTGATCATGCTGTCTGCCAGATCGACGGCGGCAGCCAGCCAGCGCGGCTCGAGGGTGGCTTCGAACAGATCGACGAGGCCCCCGACAAAGGCTGCGTAATCGTCCTGAAAGGCGCTGACAGGGCCAGCGCGACCGTCCTTCCAGCTGTGGCGCAGTTCCCCGTCGACGACGAGGTGATCGAGGAGAAACCGCGCCGCCCCTCGCGCCGAGTCGAGCCACGCCGGCTCGCCGTAGGCCTGGTAGCCGCGGGCCATGGCGCTGATCATCAAGCCGTTCCAGGTCACCAGCACCTTGTCGTCGCGCCCGGGGGCAACACGCCAGGTGCGCGCTTCGAACAGGCGCCGACGACCGTCGTCCACCGCCTTCTGCAGGTCCTGCGGGCTGACTTCGAGAATCCGCGCCTCGGCGTCGATGTCGGTGTCGACGTGGAGAATGGAGTTGCCTTCGAAGTTACCATGAGGCGTGATGTCGTAGTAAGCGCAGAACAGCCGCGCCGTCTCCTCGTCATCGATCACCTCCTCTACCTGCTCCGGCGTCCAGACGAAAAACTTGCCCTCATCCCCTTCGGTGTCGGCGTCCTGGGTGGCGCAGTAGCCGCCGCCGCCACTCGTCATCTCGCGAATGACATAGTCGAGGGTCTCGCGCACGACGCGCGCGAACAGGGGCGAGTGCGTCGCCTGCCAGGCATCGACATATACGGGCACGAGCAGGGCGTTGTCGTAGAGCATCTTCTCGAAGTGCGGAACCAGCCAGCGCTCGTCCACTGAGTAGCGATGGAAACCGCCGCCCAGGTGATCGTAGATGCCACCTTGCGCCATGTGGGTCAGCGTATGGGTGGCCGCTTGCAGTGTCGCGGAGTCTCCCGAATCGTGCCAGTGGCGCAGCAACAGCGTCAACCCGGCACTGTTGGGAAACTTCGGGCCCTGCAGAGCAAACCCTCCGAAGCGCTCGTCGTGCTGACTGGTCAGACCGTGTACGGCAGCCTGCAGGATGTCGTGACCTCGACCACCGTCGAGACCATCGCCCCGCGTCAGCGGATCCGCGTTCTGCTCTATGAACGAACGCAGCTGATCGGCCTGCTGTTCGACGCGGTCGCGCTCTGCAGCGTAGTGATTGCTCACCGCGCGCAGCACGCGGGGGAACCCCGGACGACCGTAGCGATCATCGGGTGGGAAATACGTGCCGCCGTGGAACGGCCGCAGGTCCGGCGTCAGGAATACCGTCATCGGCCAGCCCCCCTGCCCCGTCATGGCCTGCACGGCACTCATGTAGATCTCGTCGATGTCGGGCCGCTCTTCGCGGTCCACCTTGATGTTGACGAACCGCTCATTCATGCTCGCAGCGATCTGCGGGTTCTCGAAGGATTCCCGCTCCATCACATGGCACCAGTGACAGGCCGAGTAGCCGACGGACAACAGGATCGGACGGTCCTCGTCGCGTGCCCGCGCGTGCGCCTCCTCGCCCCACGGATACCAGTCCACGGGGTTGTGTGCGTGTTGCTGCAGGTAGGGACTGGTCTCCTGTGCCAGGCGGTTGGCGGGATGAGGATCGGCAGCGGCATCGACCATCGGTATTGCGACTCTGGCAGAGCGAAGGGGGGAACGAAGGCGGGTACTCGAATCTAACGAAGCTCCGTACGGCGGACAATCAGATCCCAAGCAGCCGCGCATCGAGTCGGCGCACGATCTGCTGAAACCGCTGCTGCGCCAAGGGCCTGGCTGCCGGATTCTCTTCCGCTGCCCTGTGCAGGGGACGCACTTGCTCCACGTAGGCGCGCTCATACTCCTGCTGATCGTCGAGATCGAGCAGCGGAACTCTGAGAGAGCGGATCTCGAGGAAGCTGATATTCGGCGTGCCCACGCCGTTGATGAGACTGCGGATCTGCCCCCAACCGAGCTTCGAGCGCAGGAAGATCCACAGGTAGTAAGGGTTGAGCCCGGGCCGCAGGCGGATGAGGTCGACGAAGCAGCCGATATTGGCGGGTTCGTCCTCTTCGTAGACGGCCACCCGATTGCGGCCCAGAGCTCCACCACCGGAGCGCGGCAGGAGCAGGTCTCCGGGATGCACCCGACTGCGCGGCGGGTCGTGCGCCGAGCCGGCTTGTACGCGCAGAAACCGGGAGACTTGCAGCCCGGTTTCGGTGAAATCCCCCTGGCGGATCGAGGCGATACCGTGGGCCGCGGTCACTGGCTGACCGCCGGTGACGATCGGACCGTAGGTGAGCAACTCGACGAATTCTCCAAGCTCGGCAGTGTCGCCGTCATCTCTCCAGATGCGCGTCAGGGCTCGCCTTCCCACCCAGAATCCAGGATCCCACCGTCGCCCGCACAGGTCGTCACCCAGCACGAGAGCGGCTCCGTCCACGTCCTGCCCGGCCTGCAGCCGGCGCAGATCCTGCAGCATGTCGTCAAGCACCTGTGGCAGTCTGCCTCGACCGGCGTGACGACGCTCCAACAGCAGGGCCTTGCAGCGCCCATCGGTGAATTCGTCAGCTCGCCGCAGAACGACCAGATGGGCGAG
This sequence comes from Candidatus Latescibacterota bacterium, assembly GCA_036339235.1. Lineage (GTDB taxonomy): Bacteria > Latescibacterota > UBA2968 > UBA8231 > UBA8231 > UBA8231. The sequence continues at coordinate 2,581 of JAYZCA010000413.1, forward strand.
GGCATTGAGGCCTGGACGCCGAAAGGCGCTTGCCGGCAGAGCGATGGCCGCCAGCAGGTGAGCATGCTCGCCGAGCCAGTTGCGGGCGACCTGCCCGCGCCGATTGCTCAGCATTCCATCGGACAGGATGTAGGCCACGAGACCGCCGTCACCCACCAGCCGCAGGGCCCGTTCCAGAAACAGCTCCTCCACGCGGCAACTGCCGGCCGGATCGGTGAAACGGCCGTCACGAGTGCGGGCACGGGGGCCCCAGATTGCGCCAGGGGCGTCAGCCTCTGACTCCAGACGGTGACGTTGACCGTCGCTGATCAGATCGCGGCTGCGACCGAATGGCGGGTTGCCGACGACGAGATCTGCGCGCCAGTCGTGCAGCCGCGTGCCCGCGTCGAGCAGACCGTCCCCCGCCTCGATGCGAGCACTGTGGGCGGGACGGTCCCTGACTATGTCAGAATCGATCTCCAAGCCAAGGGCGTCGGCGGATGTCGTGAAGCCTCTGCGACACCCTTCGTCGAGCAGGACCCCGTCGCCGGCTGCCAGGTCGAGCACGCGCCGACACGGAGTCGGCGCCAGCAGATCGACGACCTGCCACAGAAATCCAGCCACCGCAGGGAGGGTGAAGAACTGCCCGTGAGGGGCGCTGTGTCCACGCCTTCGCGGGCGCGCGGCGGGGACGACCTCGCCGCTGTGTGTGATCGCTCCCATCGCCGTTACTACCTGAGACTCCCACCGACGTGGTCGAACCGTGGTTGCACTGGACCGGCCAAACGTGTCATAACTGCCTCTGGCACAATTCGTTCGTCCCCGGTTCGTCGTGTCTGGCACGAGTGCTGCATTCGCTGGCTGACGGACAGGCGGCAGAGCGCTCGCCGGAACGTCCATTTTACCATCAATCTATCGGAGGGACCCATGTCCGAACTCAGGATGCCAGCCATCAATCAGGTCGCCCTTGCCGGACGGCTCGTGGATGACCCGGAATTTCGCATCACCGACAGCGGCACCGCGCGGCTCACAAGCCGCATCGCTGTCAACCGCTCCTACCGTGATCGTAACGACGACTGGCAGGAGGAGACGTCGTTCTTCAACGTCGTCATCTGGAACCAGTTAGCCGAGCGCCTCGCGGATCGTCTCAAGAAGGGCACCCCTGTATTTCTCAGCGGCCGTCTACGCTCAGCCAGCTGGAGAGACGACGATGAGAACCCGCACTACCTCGTCGAGATCCAGGCGCGCAACCTGCAGATTCTCCACCGCACCGACCTAGGAGCCAACGGCGCCATCGATACCGACGACACCGCCGACAGCGAGACCGAGGAAGACGAAGAACTGCAGTTGGCTGCCTGAGCAGGACCAGGCGGAGACGGCGCACCCGTCGTCTCCGTCAGCGCTCAAACAGAACCGCGATGCCCATGCCCCCGCCGATACACAGCGCCGCGATACCGCGCCGGGCATCGCGACGACGCATCTCGTGCAGCAGGGTCACCGCGATCCGGGCTCCGCTGGCCCCCACCGGATGTCCGAGGGCGATGGCGCCACCGTTGACGTTGACCCGTTCCGCGTCCCAGTCGAGACGGCGACCCACAGCCAGCACTTGGGCGGCAAAGGCCTCGTTGACCTCCAGCAGATCGATGTCGACCAGGCTCAGGCCGTTGCGCTGCAGCAGACCCTCGATGGCAGGCGCCGGTCCGATGCCCATAACCCTGGGGTCCACTCCAACCGACACGGCATCGACGACGCGGGCGAGCGGTTCGATGTTCCGCGCCTCGGATTCCGCCTCGGATAGTACGGTCAACGCCGCCGCACCATCGTTGAGTCCCGAGGCGTTTCCGGCCGTGACGGTGCCCTCCTCGTCGAAGGCGGGGCGTAGTTTGGTGAGCCCTTCCAGACTCACATCCTGACGCGGGTGTTCATCGACATCGAACACCGTGGGGGTTCCTTTGCGTTGCGGGATGTCGACGGCGACGATCTCGTCGGCGAAGCGGCCCTGAGCCTTCGCGGCCGCGTAGCGCTCCTGGCTGCGCACGGCATAACGGTCCTGCTCCTGGCGCGAGACGCTGTACTCGGCAGCGAGATTCTCCGCCGTGATCCCCATATGGCAGTCGTAGAAGCAGTCCCACAGGCCGTCCATGATCATCAGATCTGTCACCTGCGAGTGGCCCATGCGCTCTCCCCAGCGCGACCCGGCCAGACCGTATACGACTCCGCTCATGCTCTCCATACCGCCGGCGACGATGGCGTCGGCCTCGCCGGCACGCACTGCTGACGCCGCCAGAGCCACCGCCTTCAGCCCCGAACCACACAGCTTGTTTACCGTCATCGCCGGCACCGAGTACGGCAAGCCGGCATGCACCGCCGCCTGTCGGGCCGGATTCGGCCCCTGGCCCCCCTGATAGATCATGCCGAGGATCACCTCGTCCACGTCTGCCGGTGCCATGCCGGCCTGCGAAAGAGAGGCGGAGACGATCTGGCCACCAAGGGTTACGGGCCTGACGTCGCGCAGTGCGCCGCCGTAGGTGCCGATGGCGGAGCGGACTGCGCCAACGATCACAACATGGGGCATCGAGCTCTCCTGACGCGTGATTGACCTCGTTCGGACACGTATCTATCTTACGAAGAATACACGTGGTTATGAACTGTTGCGTGAGGAGAACGCCGCGACATGGCCTGGGCCAAAAGCAAAGATCTTCTCGAACGACTGCAACTGGGTAGCATCGTCCTCTACCTGGTCTGCCTGGGCGGCTACACGATCGACCGCGTGGGATTGGCGTGGGATCACGTGCGCGCCGACCTCTTCGGATTCTCGTTCTTCTCCCTGTTCATCGCATCGACGATCCTGTTGCGCTTCGAAGAAGGTGGAGCCGACGACGAGGACGACACCGCGACAGGCTGAGCGCAGTTCGTTTTCGGGGCAGTAGCTCAGTTGGGAGAGCGCGGGCTTTGCAAGCCTGAGGTCGTCGGTTCGATCCCGATCTGCTCCACCAG
>JAYZCA010000414.1:0-6330 GCA_036339235.1 Candidatus Latescibacterota bacterium
GGTAGCATCGGCCAGACCGGCTGGCAGGCGGACACCGCCTTCGACCTCCACGTGCCCGGACAGAGCGCCGATACGCACCTGGCCGACGAAACGGACGCGGTGGACGTGCGCCGGATCGAAGCCGTCGGCGACGACCACCAGAGACCAGTTTTCGGCGCGGCAGCCATTACCTTCCAAGGCCTCGATCTGCGCCGTCGACAGGGGGTGATGCGGACTCATGTACAGGCTCCGGGAAGTGCGCTATGTGTCAGTAAACGATGGCATTTACTAGCGAATGGAAAAATGTAGACGGGGGCTCGGGGCCCCGCAAACCGGGGACGGACGGGAGGGCGGCCGAGTTTACACTCCGGGCCGGGCTAGACTATCTTCTATCGCTGACTCCGACCGACATCACCCCTTCAACTCGATTCGAGGCGTACGCTGACTCATGGCAGGAAACATCAAGCTACAGATCTGCGATGACGCCGATGACGTCGCCACGCAAGCGGCGGCGGCCTTCGCCGAACTCATCCGCACCCGACCCGAGGCCGTAATCGGCCTGGCCACAGGTTCTACCCCCGAAGCATCCTACGCCGAACTGGCGCGACTGCACCTCGACACGGGTCTGAGCTTTTCCGAAGTCACCTCCTTCAACCTCGACGAATACTGGGGACTAGGTGGCGGTCACAACCAGAGCTACCGCTACTTCATGAACGACCGGCTGTTTCAGTATATCGATATCCAGCCCTGGAACACCCACGTGCTCAACGGCAAGGCGCGCTTTCCCGAGCTCGAGTGCCGCTCATTCGAGGACAGTATTCTCGCTGTGGGTGGCATCGACCTGTGGCTTCTCGGAATCGGCGGTAACGGTCACATCGCCTTCAACGAGCCAGGCAGCCCGGTGGATTCCCGCACGCGTCTGGTCAGCCTGTCCCAGGAGACGATCGCGTCCAACAGTGACGGACGCTTCTTCAGTGATCCCGCCGATGTGCCGCGCTGCGCGTTGTCCGCCGGTATCGGCACGATCCGCGAAGCCAGCGCCCTGATCCTGCTGGCGACGGGCGAAAAGAAGGCGGACGCCATCGCCGCCGCCGTGGAAGGGCCGTTCTCAGACGACTGCCCGGCGAGCCTGCTGCAGGATCACGCCGACTGCACATTTATCATCGACGCCGCCGCGGCGTCGAAGCTCACGTCGAAGTAGAGAGGGAGACAGGATGGACAGGGACGACGTCAAAGCACGCGTTTACAAGGTGATCGCCAGCGTTCTCAAGATCGACCAGAGTCAGATCGAAGAGGCCAACTCCTTCTCCGCCGACCTCGGCGCCGAATCGGTGCAGTCGGTGGAGTTGATGGCGGGATTCGAGGAGGAATTCGAGATCGAGATGGACGAAGATGAGGCGCTTGGCGTGCAGGACGTGGGTGGGGCGATCGACTTCATTGGCAAGCATTTGGACTGAGTTGTTGCCGGATGCGTCGGGGCCGGCGCCTCCGGCGCCCTTCGCTACGGGCTGACGGCCCGCCTCACGGGCCGACCGAACGCCGCCACCTGCGGCTCGGTCGACGGTCGCAATCAGCGGCGGGACGCGAGACATGGCCACGTCGCACGGCAGCTTGAACGAGGACGAGGTTGAGACTGACATGACAGAGGAGTTGATGGTATGACTACGAAATTTGAGTTGAAGGAGACTTCGGAGCCCAATCTGCTCGACGAGATGTTCGATTATTCGCAGCCGCCGAAGATTCAGTTCGACGGGCCGATGATCGAGGAGATCGATGGGAAGCAGGTGACTTTTGATCCGGCGGAGGCGGTCAAACGGGATCTGGTGGTCACCGACACGACGTTCCGTGACGGGCAGCAGGCGCGGCCGCCGTACACCGTGGAGCAGCAGGTCAAACTTTTCGACATGATGGCCAAGCTGGGCGGGCCCAAGGGGGTGATCCGGCAGACGGAATTTTTCCTGTATACGGCCAACGATCGCAAGGCTCTGGACGACTGCCGCGCCTTGGGTCATAAGTACCCGGAGGTGACGTCGTGGATCCGCGCCGACAAGGGGGACTTCCGCCTCGTCAAGGATGCCGAGGTGAAGGAGACGGGGCTGCTGACCCCATCTTCCGACTACCACATCTTCTACAAGCTGAAGAAAGATCGCCGCAAGGCCTTCGACGAGTACGTGGAAATCATCGACGCCGCCTGGGAGGCCGGCATCCGACCGCGAGTTCATCTCGAGGATGTGACACGCGCTGATTTCGACGGTTTCGTGATGCCCTATGTGGAGGCGCTAAAGCGTCGTTCGGAGCAGGTGCCGGAGCACATGCACGTCAAGATCCGCTTGTGTGACACGATGGGTTTCGGCGTGTCGACACCGGGGGTCAAGCTGCCACGTTCGATCCCGAAGATGATCTGCCGAATGACACACGACATCGGCATGCCGCCGGAGTGCCTGGAGTGGCACGGCCACAACGATTTCCACAAGGTGCACATCAACGGCGCCACGGCCTGGCTCTACGGCTGCAACGCGGTGAACACGACGCTCTTTGGTTTCGGCGAGCGTACCGGCAACCCGCCGCTGGAAGGTGCGCTGATCGAGTACATCGCTCTGCAGGGTGACCTGTGTGGCATCGAGACGCAGATGATCCAGGAGATGGCGCACTACATGGAGTCCATCGGCGTCGACATCGCCCACAATTTTCCCTTCGTCGGCCGTGACTTCAACACCACGCGTGCGGGAATCCACGCCGGTGGCCTGCGCGCCGACGAACGTATCTACAACATCTTCGACACGACGAAGCTCTTCGGCCGGCCGCCACGGGTGTCGATCACCGACAAGTCAGGTGTCGACGGTATCGCCCTGTGGGTGAATGCATTCCTCGGTCTCGAGGGTGACCAGAAGCTGTCGAAGATCAAGGTGCATAAGGTCGCGCGCTGGGTGATGGATCAGTACGAGACGCACGGACGTATGAGCGCCATCACCGACGAGGAACTGGGGGAGCAGGTCAAGGAGCATCTGCCCGACCAGTACGCGACGCGGGTCAGGAAGGCCAGCTGACGGCCGGGCGGTCGACCATGGCAGCAGATGCCGACCTGACACCGGTCGAGTGCACGGCTCTGGCGAGCTCTCCTTCCTTCTCCGAGCTGGCTCAGCGCGTGCAGGTGGACCAGTACGAGAGGATCAAGATCTGCCTCGGTCGCGAGTGGTTCCACGAGCACCCGAGCCCGCTGATCCGCGGCACCCGTGGCCTGGTGTTCATCAACGAGATGGAGCTGACAGCGTTCTACGAACGCAGCAGTGAGCTTCGGCAAGCAGCAGAGGCTGGTTGAAAGGAAAAGAGAGATGCTGACGGAAAGGATGGCCACCGCCCTCAACGGGCAGGTCAACGTCGAACTGCAGTCCGCTTATCAGTATCTGGCGATGTCGGCATTCTTCGAGTCGACGGATCTGAAAGGATTCGCTCACTGGATGCGAATTCAGTATCAGGAAGAGCGCGCCCACGCCTTGAAGATCTATGACTTCATCCACGACCGTGACGGCGAAGTAACCCTGCTGCCACTGGCGGCTCCCGCGACGAAATGGGACTCGCCCACGGCGACCTTTGAGGCAGCCCTGGAATACGAGCGCCAGAACAGCTCCAAGATCGACGACCTGTGCGACCTGGCCATGGCCGAGAAGGACCACGCGTCGCTGGCATTTCTGCAGTGGTTTGTGAGCGAGCAGGTGGAAGAGGAAGCGGTGGCCAACGATCTGCTGCAGAGACTGAAGATGGTCGCCGACAGCAACGCCGGCCTGTTCATGATGGACCAGGAGCTGGCAGGGCGGCCCATGCCTCCTGAAATCGGCGGCGCTTGACGTTCGATCTAAGGTGTCGGCGGTTGCTCAAGCGCCTCGTTACGAGAAGTCAAAGGGCGACTTCTCTACGGCTGGTCAAGGTCTGGCGGCGCTGATCGTTCTGTCTGAAATCCGGCGGTTGTTCAAGCGCCTCGCCACGAGAAGTCAAAGGACGACGTCTCTACGGCTTTGCGAGGGAACGGCCGATCAGCGCTCCGCCTGCCGGGGATCGCGCAGGTAGACGGCGGCGGTCGCCACACAGATCGCGGTGACGCCAGCGACGACGATCCATGGCGAGAGCGGGTTCCACTCGTAGAGCATGCCCCCTGCCACGGACGCCAGCATGAGGGGCAGAATGATCAGGAAGCCGGTTCCTGGTCCACCGATGCCACCGGAAGCTCCACCGATCATCACCGAGCCGCGGCCGATGGCGGCCATCACCCGGCCCCGGGTGGAGCTGGGCACCAGGTCAGCCAACAGGGCGGCCATGGCGGGGCTGAAGAAGGCGCCGATGACGCCGACGGTGCAGCGGATCAGCAGGATGTGAACGAATCCGTCGGCCAGCAGAAAAAGGGGAATCACCAGGGATGCGAGCAGGGCGGCGATGACAAACCGCGACCTACCGAAGCGGTCGATCATGAAACCGGCGGGGATCGTCGCCAGATTGCGCAGCGCCACCTCCACCAACAGGATCAGCCCCCATTGTGATGACGACAGGCCGATGTGGGTCTTGGCGTAGACGACCCAGAAGGGGCTGGCGATGCCGTTGGCGACGAAGCACAGGATGATGATGAGGGACAGTGCCCGAAGTGTCACCGGGAAGCCCCGCAGCATCCGCGGGATGCCGGTGTAGGAGTTGCGCAACGTCTGTGCCAGGTTGTCCGCCCGGATCGAGGTGGCCGGCAGCGGCCGGGTGTCGCGCAGGAAGAGCAAGTTGATGGTGGCGCCGACGGCATAGGCGACGGCCATGGCGACGTAGAGGATGCGCATGCCCGTATCGATGCCGTAGGCGTCGAGCAGGGCGCCGGCTACCCAGGGGGCGAACAAGGTCAGGGCACCGGACAGAGCTGCCATCGTCGCCAACCCCCGACCGCGATTCTCCGGCGGCAGCGAGTCGGCGAGGATCGACGAGGAGGCGGGAAAGTGAGCTACGGCAAATCCCTGCAGCAACCGCGCCACAGCGACCCATTCCCAGCTGGGAGCGACGGCGTTGATGAGGATGACGGCGCTCGAGAAGTAGCCTGTGAAGGCGATGAGCCTGGCCCGACTGATGTGGTCGGCCAGGTAACCGGCGACGGGAAAGACGAGAAGCCCGCCCAGCGGGCCGAGGGCGTAGACGATGCCGATCTCGGCCGGGTCACCGCCGAGGCTGAGGATGTAGAGAGGGATGTAGGGGAACACCATGTTGCGGCTGAACATGCCGAGGCCGCCGGACACGGTGAGGACCAGCACGTTGCCGCGGAGGAAGGAGAAGGACTGTGCCAGACCTCGGCCGGAGATGGGGGAGGGCATGGTCGGGGAGTATAGGGACAGAAATACGTTCTGGCATGGTGCGTCGGCTGGAAACAGATGTTCGCGGGATCCTGCTGCATCTGCGGGCCAGGAAGTGGCGCCTCTCGGCAGCCCCTCCAGTCAGTAATTCTACTGGGGTACGTTTGTGCAGGATTGCATTATGCGTGGAGTCCCTCAGGATTTCCGGATGTTCGGACCCAGCCGTGTGACTCTGGTGACCGCTCTGCACTGCAAGCATCTGAGAGGGCCCGGCCTACCGCCCTGACCGAGGTGCCGCCTTCGATTCCCTGTTATCGCGGCTTCCCGATACCCCTGATATTGCCGGGCATTGACGGCGGCAGTCTCCTCCTAAGCCGAGCAACCAGTGCAGGACTACCTATGGCAATGAAGGCGCAGTTTAGTCTCAAAAGCAAGACTTGCTGTTGCCTAACATTTGATTGAGCGCGACGGGCTGATGGAGATGCAGAAGCGTTCGATGATTCGCCTTTCCCGATCGCGAGTTCTGAGTTGACGGTGTATCTGCCCGCAGGTCATCCCTGTGTTATCGACTCGAGATGAGATTTACCTGACATTCAGCAACCAGGAGCAAGCATGAATTCACCGCAGTATTCAGGCAGGTTGGAGGCAATCCATCTCGGATGTCGGCGCATACATAGAATCACAAGTACACTGGACTGGCCGCTGATTAGTGTCAGGTTGAGAAGATGAAAGTCACGTCAGTAAAAGTCCTGTCGGCTGATCGATTCAACTACGTCAAGGTTGAGACCGATGACGGGATTTATGGGGTTGGAGAGTTACATCCGGCGTCAGGCACTGGCGGAACACCTTTCCTACCCATCGCCGGCGTTCGCTACTGTGCTGAATACCTCGTCGGCAAAGACCCACTGCACATTGAGCGTCATTGGCAGCACATGTTCCGCAGAAGTCTGTTCAGAGGTGGTTCAGACATCATGGCGGCCATCGGCGCCATTGACATCGCTCTGTGGGACATCAAGGGCAAGGCGTACGGCAGGCC
>JAYZCA010000415.1:0-19857 GCA_036339235.1 Candidatus Latescibacterota bacterium
GATGACGAGGACATCCCCTGGCTGCAGCTGTTCGATGCCGACGCGCTGCTTGTCGGTGAGGTTGTCCATGGGCACGTCATTGAGATCTTCGCGGGCCGGGATGTAGCGCAACGTCACGGCGCGGCCCGCCATCTTCATCCCGGGCTTGAGGGGCGCCACGTCGTGCATGAACGTGTTGTTCAGGCCGTGCCCCTTCAACACGGATGTGAGGGTTGCCGTACTCGGCACGAGCAGCCGGTCGAGGGTTTGCTGGGATACGGTGGTCATTTCGGTGTTAACTCCGTGTCGAGTTCATGAAGGACGCGCAGCAGCTCCGCCACGCTCCATGCCTGTGCCGCGGTGCCCCTGGGCTCGTGCGGCGCATCGCCGTCGAAGACCTCGGCGATCGTGCCGATACAGCCGTCGCGCAGATGGTCGGCGAAGCCGTCTGCTGCCGCACGCGCCACGGCCCTCCCCTCGGCACCGCTGTGGCGCATCCACGCCGTCAGATAGGGACCGATGAGCCAGCCCCACACCGTTCCCTGATGGTAGGCGCCGTCGCGCGCCAGCGGATCGCCACCGTAGTGGCCGCGGTATTGCGGATCTTCGGGTGACAGAGATCGCAGCCCACGGGATGTCGCCAGCTGCTGTCGCGCCACCTCCAGGACACGCCGTGCCCGCTCGCCCTCCACGAGAGGAAAGGGCAGACTGAGGGCGAACAGCTGGTTCGGCCGTACCGCCGGATCGTGGTTGCCGCTGACACCATCCACGTCGACCACGTCGAACAGACAGTCCTGCTCCGGATTCCAGAACACCGCATCGAAGCGGCATCGCACCTGCGCCGCTCTCGCGTCGGCGTCGAATTGTGCCATCGGCGTCGCGAAAAACTGCGTCAGGGCTCCAAAGATGCGCAGCGCGTTGTACCACAGTGCCTGGATCTCCACCGGTTTGCCGCGCCGCGGCGTGACCACCCAGTCGCCGATCTTAGCGTCCATCCAGGTGAGCTGTTGTCCCACTTCGCCGGCGGCGAGCAGTCCATCCGCATCGACGCGGATGCCGTGGCGTGTGCCTCGTTCGTGACAGCGGAGGATGTCGTCGAGGACGGGCATGAGCTCGCCTACGAACTCCTCGTCCCCGGTGGCGGCCAGGTAGTGATGGACGGCGACGAAAAACCACAGCGTCGCATCCACCGTGTTGTAGTCGACGCCACCTCCGTCGGGAAAACGGTTGGGCAGCATACCCTCGCTGACGGCCCGGCGAAGACCTGCAGGATGCGGCGGGCGTCGTCGTGCCGCCCGGTGACCAGCGCGATGCCCGGAAGGGCGATCATCGTGTCGCGCCCCCAGTCGGTGAACCAGTGATACCCGGCCACGATGGTGCGCAGCTCTGCTCCCCGGCGCACGAGAAACTGGTCCGCAGCCAGACGCAGGTGCCGATGGAGGGGACTGTCGGGAATGTCGGCGATGAGCGCCCGGCGCCGCGCGGCCTCCCCTGCCAGCAGCACGTCTCCGTCCACCGGATCCCCCTCGATTGTCGCCACCAGCGTCACGTGGTCGCCCGCACGTAGCGCCAGCTCGACGACCCCGTGGGTGAACAGATCCTCGCGACCCTCCAGGCCCCGGTAGAACTCACGGTCGTATTCGAAATCGTAGTACCACTCCGGCGCCAGCCTGAAGGCCGCCGTCGCCGGCAGGTGCAGCCGCACGTCAGGCAGTCCCGGGTAGGATGGCAGGCGCAGGACCCCACCGTCGAGGGTTGCCTGTTGATCGATCCCCGGGTTGGCCCGTGTCAGATGGTGGTAGTCGCGACCGGCGACGAAGGGTCGCAGCTCCAGCAGGAAGACGCCCGGACTGTCGACACCTGGCGCCGCCTCGACGTCGTAGCGGATGACGACGGTGTTGTGCCCGTGGATGGCGGCCACCGTGCGCCGCAGCACGATGTCATCGATACGGTAGGTGAACACCGGGAACAGGCCGCGCTCGAAGCGTTCGAGGTACTCGCAGCCGCGCGGGTGTACGACACCTGGAAAACGATTGCACGCCAGCTCGTGGCGGGCGCCGTCGACTTCGATCGACTCTTCCAGCCGGGACAACATGACGAGGCGACCCACGGGGGGATCCATAGCCGCCACGAGAAGACCGTGGTAGCGTCGCGAGTGGGCGCCGCTGACGGTGGAGGCCGCCCAGCCACCCAGACCGTTCGTCTCCAGCCACTCGCGGCGGCTCACCGCCTCGCCAGCGATCTCGGACCCGAGGACGATGGGCCAGGCTTCATCATGAACGACCGGTTGCTGTGCAGGCTCGCTCACCGAATGGCGCCGCGGGCGTGGACCGGCCAGAAGGCCTCCACGCGGTCACCGCGCACGGCGGCGATGAGATCGTGTTCGTTGAACGTCGGACAGGGGTGCACGGGAATCACCCTTACGCGGTCACCGATCTGCGGTCGCGCCTCGCAGTGCGACACATCCACGTGTGCGTGTTCTTCAGAGGCTCCGGAGAAGCGGGCTTCCGGAAATTCGATGATGTGACCCATGAGCGAACCCCGCTCCTCGTCGGCGAATACGGCGCCGCTCATCGACTTGCTGCCACCGTCAAAGATGGCACGGTCCGCTGTCGGCCGACTGACGCAGGTCATCAGCACCCGGACCGCGCACTGCTCCACCGTGTGCGTGCCCAGCTGCAGATGTTTCATGCCTCCCACGGGATACTCGCCGGCACGGTACTCGGTAAGCTCCGGAATTTCATGGGCCGTGAAGGCCGACGGCGTCGAGCCGCCGCTGACAATGGGGTATTCGAGACCCTTGGCGTCCAACTGGGATAGACATTCCTGCAGGAAGGGGCGGATGGCCGGCGGCGCCGGCATGATCATGACGCCGCGCAGCTCGACACCGGGCAGGCTGTCCACCAACGCCGCCAGTTCCCCCGCCAGCTCGGGCGTCTCCACGCCGCAGCGGCCACCGCCTCCCAGCTCGATGACAACACCCACCAACACGTTTGCCGCGCTGGTCGCTTCGGACAGGCCGCGGATCGTAATCTGCGAGTCCGCCGCCACCGTCAGCTTCGTGCGTCGCGTCAGCGCCGTGAGCCGCTCGAGCTTCGGCCGGCCGATGATGTTGAAGGGGATCAGCACGTCGCGGTCGACGCCGCCGGTGACCATCACCTCCGCCTCCCCCAGCTTCTGGCAGGTGATCCCCATGGCGCCCCGCGCCATCTGCATGTGGGCGATGGCAAGGCACTTGTGCGTCTTGATGTGCGGCCGCAGGCCGATGCCGTGCTCGGAGAAATAGGCCTGGTAGCGGTCGAGGTTGTCCTCGAGGCCGTCGAGATCGACCAGCAGGTGGGGGGTATCGAGTTCGTCGAGGTGCATGGGGAGTCTCCTAGAGCCGGGCTCTGCCGGGGGGGACCGTCAACGGTAGATGCGGATCCGGCTGCGGGCAAGGTCGGTTGCCGACCGTTGGTTGCCCCTGGGCCGGGCTGGCCTTAGCCTCTGCCCATGCCCCTCGATCTGCGCCCCGACGAACCCGTTGCCTTCCTGTGTGCCGTGACCGGTCCCGGCCCCGAGGCGACCCTCGGTGCGCGAACACCGGATCGTGTTCGGTCTCGATCGTCGAGCTGTAGATTTTGAACGGCGTCGTGGCTACTTGCTGCTCACCATCGAGGATCTTGAACAGCACGTCGCGCTATTCGTCGGTGGCCCGCTTATCTGAGCACGGGCATTGGGGGAGTCTCCGAAGACTACGGGTGAGGTGCCGGCGGCGCCTTTCGGTGATTCAATGCTGACGCGTACCAGGCGCCGCGAACGATCCCGCCTGCGGCCGAGTTACGGGTGCGGTGCCATGAATACTAGGACCACCAGTCTCTCACCGCCCGTGTTGACGACGCCGTGATCTTCGCCGGGGGGGCACAGAACCGTCCAGCCAGCTTCGAGCTGTCGTGATTCGGCGCCGACGGCGAAGGTTCCCTGACCCTCGATGACGTGGTAGATCTTGTCGTTGTCGGCGTGGCTGTGCAGGGCCTGTTCCTGTCCCGGTTCGAAACAGTAGATGTCGCAGAACATGCGCTCGGAGTCGAACAGGTTGACCTTCTGAAACTTCTCTCCGGAAAACCGCGACTCGTCGACCCAGCGCTTGACGTGCACGGTTACCGCTCTGCCAGAGGCCGGAAGGTTTTCCCCTCCGGGCCGGTGTAGATGTGATTCGGTCGAATGATGCGGTTGTTCTCCTGCTGCTCGATGATGTGCGCTGCCCAGCCCGTGATGCGGCTGGCCACGAAGATCGGCGTGAACAGCGGGATGGGGATACCGAGGGTGTAGTAGGCGTAGGCGCAGGGGGCATCGACGTTCGGGTAGATGCCTTTCTCGGCGACCAGTGCCGTCTCCACCGCGTCGGCGATATCGGCCCACTTCGTCTCTCCTGCCGCCTCGGCCAGACGTCGGCCCACCGCCTTCATCGAGGGCACGCGCGAATCGCCGCTCTTGTACTCACGGTGACCGAAGCCCATGATCTTCTGTTTCCGTGCCAGCATGTCGACGACGTAGTCGTGGGCCTTTTCCGGGGAGCCGATGTCGATGAACATCTTCATCGCCCCCTCGTTGGCGCCGCCGTGCAGGGGGCCCGCCAGCGCCGCAATGCCGGCGCTGATGCTGGCGTGCAGGTCGGCCAGCGTCGAGGCCACCACCCGCGCCGCGAAGGTAGACGCGTTGAAGCCGTGCTCCGTGTAAAGTATGAGGGACACATTCATCGCTGCCGCTGCCGATGGCGTCGGCTTTTCGCCCAACATCAGGTACAGCAGGTTCTCGGCATGTGACAGCTCGGCATCGGGAGCCAGCGGCTCGAGGCCCTGACTGAACCGGTGTCCGGCGGCGATGATCGTCGGCGCCTTGGCCAGCAGGCGCACCGTCTTGCGCAGGCTCGCTTCTTTGGAAATATCTCCCGCCTCCGGGTCGGTCATCCCCAGAGCCGACACGGCGGTACGCATCAGCGCCATCGGGTGCGCCGTGGACGGAGCCTCGCGCAGGATGGTCAGCACCTGCGGCGGCAGATCGCGTTCGGCCTTCAGCGTCGTGTTCAGCTCGTCCAGCTGCGTCTGCGTGGGCAGATCGCCGTAGAGGAGGAGCCAGGCCACTTCCTCGAAGGAGACCTTGTCCGTCAGATCCACCAAATCGTAGCCGCGTACGATCAGTTTGTTGCTGTCGAAGTCGATCCGGGAAATCGCCGACTCGCCGGCAATAACCCCTGCGAGCCCGGGACTGTACTCAGCCATCATCCTTGCTTTCGTCGCGGCCTCGTGTGGCCAGTTTCTTGTCCATGTCCTCGTAATCTTCGTAGCGCACCAGATCATAAAGTTCGGCCCGGGTCTGCATGCGATCGAGCCAGGCAGCCGGTGATCCTTGGTCACGAATCTCAGTGAGCACGTCCTCCACTGCCTTCATCATCACGCGGAAGGTCGTCATCGGGAAGATGACCATGGCGTACCCCAGATCGGAGAACTGTTGCACCGTGAGCGGCGGTGTCTTGCCGAACTCGGTCATGTTCGCCAGCAGCGGCACCTGCACTCTCTCGGCGTAGCGGCCAAACTCCTCTTCTGTCTCGAGGGCTTCGATGAAGATCGAATCCGCTCCCGCGTCGACATACCGTAGTCCGCGTTCAACACTGGCGTCAAAGCCCTCGACGGCGCGCGCGTCGGTGCGGGCCACGAGCAGGAAGTCGGGATTGCTGCGCGCCTCGGCGGCGGCGGCCAGCTTGCGCTTCATGTCGGCACAGGACACGAGGCGCTTGCCCGCCAGATGGCCGCAGCGCTTCGGCATGACCTGGTCTTCGAGATGAATGCCGGCCACTCCGGCGGCTTCGAAGACCTGAACGGTACGCATCACCTGCAGGGCCTCGCCGAAGCCGGTGTCGGCGTCACACAGAGCCGGCACCCCCACGGCGTTGGCGATGTAGGCAACGGTGCGCGCCACCTCCTCTACGCCCAGCAGAGCGATGTCGGGGTACCCGGTAGTGCCGTTGATGATCCCGGCGCCGGATATGTAGATCGCCTCGAAACCCAGCTTCTCCGCCATCATCGCCACGGGGGCGTTGAAGCACCCGGGCATGGAGAGCGTACCGCGAGTGATGGCCTGTCGCAGGGCGGCGACCTTGTCAGCGGCACTGGGGCGCGAGGCTAGCAGCATGAGCTAGACTGCGATCGTCTCGTCGCGGTCGGGACCGACGGAGATGTAGGCTACAGGCGTGCCGCTGAGCTCGGCGATGCGCTGTACATAGGCCATCGCCTTCGGTGGCAGATCCTCGACACAACGTGCTTCGGTGGTCGGCGCGCACCAGCCGTCGATTTCCTCGTACACGGGCTCGCACGTCTCGAGGACGCGCGGGTCGGCGGGAAACTCCTCTAGCAGCCGGCCTCCGTGGCGGTACGCCGTGCACAGCTTCAGGCTCTCCACGGTGTCGAGAATGTCCAGCCGCGTCAGGGCCAGGCCCGTGAGGCCGTTCACCCTTGCCGACATGCGGGCGATGGTGGCGTCGAACCAGCCACAGCGGCGGGCGCGGCCGGTGGTTGCGCCGTACTCGTTGCCCAGCTCACGGATGCGCTCTCCTTCGTCGTTGAGCAGCTCCGTCGGGAAGGGGCCGTTGCCGACGCGTGTCATGTAGGCCTTGGTGACGCCGATGATCTCGTCGATGCGCGTTGGGCCGACGCCTGAACCGGTGCATGCGCCGCCGGCCGTCGTGTTCGACGAGGTCACGTACGGATACGTGCCGTGATCGATGTCGAGCAGGGTTCCCTGGGCACCCTCGAAGAGCATCATCTTGCCTTCGTCGAGGGCTTTGTTCAGGTAAAGGGAGGTGTCCGTCACGAAGGGCCGCAGTCGCTCGGCGTAACCGAGGGTCTCGCTGATGATTTCATCAGCTTTCAGAGGTTCGACACCATAGATGGCGGTGAGGATCTGGTTCTTGGACTGCACCGCGGCTCGCAGTCGATCGGTCAGGTCATCGGCGAGCAGATCCATCACCCGGAATGCATGACTGCGGTCCACCTTGTCGCGGTAGGTGGGGCCGATACCGCGAGCCGTGGTGCCGATGGCGCCCGATCCGAGCTGCGCCTCCGAAGCGCGGTCGAGAGCCTTGTGATATGGCATGACCACGTGGGCGCAGCTGCTGACGTAGAGCTGCCCGGGTTCTACCACCGTGCCACGCTTACTCAGCTCATCGAGCTCGGAGAACAGCGCCTCCGGGTCGAGGACCACCCCGTTGGCCACAACGCAGGTCGTGCCCTCATTGAGCACACCTACGGGCAGGGCGTGGAAGATGTGTGTCTCCCCCTCCACGATGACGGTGTGGCCGGCGTTGGCGCCGCCCTGGAAACGGACCACGACGTCCGCCTGGGCGGCGAGGTAGTCGACGATCTTGGCCTTGCCCTCGTCGCCCCACTGGGCACCGAGGACGACTTTGGTCGGCATGAGTCTGCTTTACTTTCTAGAGGGCAACTTGGCGCGCCCAGGATATGTTCGGATCCTGCAGGATCTCGTCGAGCACCGCCGGCGACATGTGGCTGTCGACGTTGAGCACCGTGAGGGCCTTACCCCCCACCTGATGCCGGCCACAGCTCATGCGGGCGATGTTGACTTTGTGGCTGCCCATGGTGCTGCCCACTCGGCCGATGATCCCTGGGATGTCGTCGTTGATGTAAAACAGCATGTGACCGTCGGGCACCGCATCCAGATCGTATTGATCGAAGCGTACGATACGCGGATCGCTGCGGCCGAAAAGAGTTCCGGAGAGCACGCGGCGTTGACCGCCGGCCTGGAGAATCACAGTCAGCAGACTGGCGTAGTCCTCGGGATCGCTGCTCTTGAGTTCGTCGACGCGGATGCCCCGTTCCTGGGCTACCACGGGGGCATTGACCAGGTTCACGGAACCCTCTTCGGCGAAGGTCTCCATGACGCCCTTGAGCACGGCCGACGTCAGCGGTGACGTGGCATGGGCCGTCACCTCGCCGCGGTATTCGATCGTGATTCGCTCCAGCGAACCCTCCACCAGCTGCCCCTGGATGCGTCCCATGCGCTCGCCCAGATCCAGGTGCGGGCGCAGCTTCTCGTAGGCCTCCGGTTCGATGGAGGGAACGTTGACGGCGTTGCGAATGACGCCCTCTACCAGCACATCTCGCACTTGCTGTGCCACCTGCAGGGCCACATTCGACTGGGCCTCCTGCGTCGACGCCGCCAGGTGCGGCGTGCAGATCACGTTGTCGTGGGCGATCAGTTTCGAGTCGGGTGCCGGCGGCTCCTCCTCGTAGACATCCAGGGCCGCGCCGGCAACCTTGCCGGACTCCAGTCCGGCGAGCAGAGCCACCTCGTCGACGATACCGCCCCTGGCGCAGTTGATGACGCGTACGCCATTCTTGCACTGCGCCAGTTGTTCCGTCGATAGGTAGTGCTTCGTCTGCGGGGTCAGCGGCAGATGAAAGGTGAGTACGTCGGCCTCAGCCCAGATCTGCTCCAGGCCGGCCGGTTGTGTGCCGTACGACTGGATCGTCTCGTCCGTCATGAATGGATCGTAGCCGAGGACGCGCATTCCGAGTCCGTTTGCGCGCGCCGCTACCTCGCGTCCCACCCTGCCCATGCCCAGTACGGCGACTGTCTTGCCGGCCAGTTCGATACCGGTGAAGGGGCTCTTTTCCCAGATGCCCGCCTTCATCGACGCCGTGGCGCGCGGCACGTTGCGCGCCACGGCCATCATCATGGCCACGGAGTGTTCCGCTGTGCTTACCGAGTTTCCCCCGGGGGTGTTCATCACGACGATACCGCGACGCGTAGCCGCGTTGATGTCGATGTTGTCGACACCGGCGCCGGCCCGGCCCACAGCGCGCAGAGCCTCGGCGCGCTCGATGACGGCCTCGGTCACCTTGGTGGCGCTGCGCACGATCAGGCCGGCGTAGCCGCCGATGATGTCGAGCAGTTCTTCCACTGACAGCCCTGTGTTCACGTCGACCTCGAGGCCGCCCTGCTGCAGGATGTCGACACACCCTGTGTCGACCTTGTCGCTGATGAGAACCTTCATCTAACCCCGTGCATCCTTCTTCTGTTGTTGTCCATCGTTGGCCGTGACCTCTTCGATCCAGCGCAGCAGTTCGTCGCGGCCATCCCCTGTCTCGGCCGAAAATTGCAGGTAGTCCAGATCGGCCAGCTCTCCCTTCTCCTCGAGCGTGGCGATCTGCCGGCTCAACTTGCTGCGCGACAGCTTGTCCGCCTTGGTCAGCACCAGCAGGAACCTGCGTCCCCTCTCGCGCAGGCGACTGACCATCTCGAGATCGAGCGTTGACGGCCCCCGACGCACATCGATCAACAGCACGACGGCGCGCAGCTGTCGCCGACCTCCGAGATACCCCTCGGTGAGCCGGCCGAGTGCGCGCCGCAGATCGACGCCCCCGCGAACATACCCGTACCCTGGCAGATCGACGAAGTAGATCCTGTCGTTGACGCGGTAGTAGTTGAGTTGCTGGGTCCGGCCTGGCGAAGAGCTGGTGCGGGCCAGCTTTTTCCGTTGTACCAGCCGGTTGATCAGCGACGACTTGCCGACGTTGGATCGACCGGCGAAGGCTATCTCCGGCAACTCGTCTTCAGGTGAGTTTTTCTCGCCCACGGCGCCGAGAACGAACTCGGCCGATACGATACGCACGTTGATCTCACGCGCTTTTGCGCAGGAGTTCGTCGCCGTCGTCGACGTTCGACACGCCCCTATCGATCATCTCACCGGTGATGACGAGCTCTTTGAGTTCCTCGTGAGAAGGGGCGTCGTAGAACATATCCATCATGGCCTGTTCCAGCACGGACCGCAGACCCCGGGCGCCGGTTCCCTTCTTCACCGTCAACTCGACGATGCGATGCAGCGCCTCCTCGGTGAAGGTCAGGGTGACGCCGTCCATCTCGAACAGGCGGCTCACCTGACTGACGAGGGCGTTCTTCGGCTCCGTCAGTATGCGGAACAGGTCGTCTTCGGACAGCACATCGAGGGTGGTGAGCACGGGCACACGGCCGACGAACTCGGGAATCAGGCCGTACTGCAACAGGTCCTCGGGCTGCACTTCGGGAAGGACGCTCATGGGGTCATCGTCAGACTCGGTTTCGACTTCCGCCGAGGCGCCGAATCCCATGGTGCGCTTGCCGACGCGGGCAGAGATGACCTTCTCGATGCCTTCGAAGGCACCGCCACAGATGAACAGGATGTTGCCCGTATCGATCTGGATCATCGGCTGCTCGGGGTGCTTGCGCCCGCCCTTTGGCGGGATGTTGGCCACCGTGCCTTCGAGGATTTTCAGCAGCGCCTGCTGCACACCCTCGCCGGAGACGTCACGACTGACTGCGGGTGTCGCTGACTTGCGCGCGATCTTGTCGATCTCGTCGAGATAGACGATGCCCTTTTCGGCACGGGCCACGTCGTAGTCGGCGGCCTGCAACAGGCCCACGAGGATGTTCTCCACATCCTCGCCTACGTACCCGGCCTCGGTAAGGATGGTCGCGTCTGCCATCGAGAACGGCACCTGCAAGACCTTCGCCAGTGTCTGCGCCAGCATCGTCTTGCCGGTGCCCGTAGGCCCGAGCAGCAGGATATTGCTCTTCTCCAGTTCGACGCCGTCGAGATCGACACTTGTACGGATGCGCTTGTAGTGATTGTACACCGCGACGGCCAGGATCTTCTTCGCACGGTCCTGGCTGATGACGTATTCGTCGAGGTGGGACTTGATATCGAGCGGCTTCGGCAGCGTGCCCGTCTCCCAGGGCAGGGTCTGCTCCTTGTCCTCTGCCAGCACATCGTTGCACAGCTTGACGCACTCGTTGCAGATATGCACCGAGGGACCGGTGATGATCTTGTCCACCTGGCCCGCACTTCGGGCACAGAAGGAACACCTCGGTTCGGTCTTGGAAGGACGGCGTCGCATAGACGACAGGCCTGCCCGCCTGGCCTCTAGCCTGCTGCCTCAGCAGCTATGGCGAGCTTCGTGGGAGTGATGATTTCGTCGATCACGCCGTAACCACGGGCTTGTTCGGCACTCATGAAAAAGTCGCGCTCGGTGTCGGATTTGATACGGTCCGGTTCCTGACCGGTGCATTCGACGAGGATTGTGTTGATCTGCTCGCGAATCTTGATGATCTCGCGGGCGTGGATCTCCAGGTCGGCTACCTGGCCGGTCATGCCCCCCATCGGCTGGTGCAGGAGTATGCGGGCGTTGGGCAGACTCTGGCGTTTGCCCTTGGCCCCGCCGGCCAGCAGGATAGCGCCCATGCTCGACGCCTGGCCGATGCAGATGGTACCCACGTCGGGCTGTATGTACTGCATGGTGTCGTAGATCGCCATGCCCGCTGTCACCGAGCCCCCGGGCGTGTTGATGTACAGCGAGATGTCCTTCTTTGGATCTTCGGACGCCAGGAACAACATCTGCGCGATGATCAGGTTGGCGATGCCGTCTCCCACGGGCGTCCCGATGAAAATGATGCGCTCCTTCAACAGCCGCGAGTAGATGTCATACGAGCGCTCACCACGCCCCGTCTGCTCGATGACCATCGGAATCAGAGACATTTCGGTTTCCTTTTGCTTTCCTCAGATGGCCTTGTCGGTGACCTTCGCACCCTGCTCAAGGTGCTCGAAGATCTTGTCTTCCTCGAGATCGCGCCGCAGATCGGCGGCCCGGGGCGAACGCTTCAGTTCGTCGAGCTTCATGCCCGCCTGCGCCGCTCGTGTCGTCAGATACTGTTCGAACTCCTCATCGGACACTTCCACACCGATTTTCTTGCGCAGACTTTCCATGATCAGATACGTCTTCAGCCGGCGCTCGGCCGTCTCACGCTCCTCGTCAGACATGTCGTCATCACGATCATGGTCGTGATCATGGTCGTGGTCGTGGTCGTCGTGATGATGGCTCTGCTCCTCGCGCTCGCGGCGCATCGCGCCTGCGTAGTTTTTGACAAGCGTACCTGGAAGTTCGATTTCATTGGCCTTCAACAGCGACTCCATGACATCGCTGCGCACCTTCTGCCGCGACATATACTGCCAGCGCTCTTCCATCTGCGAGCGAATGTGGTCCTTGAGGGTCTGCAGTGAGTCGAACTGAGAACCTACGTCCTTGGCGAACTCGTCGTCCACATCGGGAAGAACTCGCTCGCGCACCTCACGCGCCTCGACGGCGAAGTGCTCCTGCTTGCCGGCCAGCTCCTCGTTGGGCAGATCGCTTCGGTAGGAGAAATTGACGTTGCGCTCCTGCCCGGCTTCGATGCCGATGAGGGCTTCCCCGAATTCGGGACTGGGTGCGTCGTCGGCGCCGATGTGAAAGTAGCGCTCCTCGTATTTCTCACCTTCTACGGGGTTGCCCTCTTCGTCGAGACGCTGCAGGTCGGCGATCAGCACATCGCCCTTGGCCAGCGCCCTCTCGACGGTCTGCTCGGAGGCGTTGCGGGTCCGCATCTCCTCGATCTGCTCGTCGATCTCGGCATTCGTCACCTCGTGTTCGAGCCGCTCCAGCTCGAGCGCGTCCTCACCCTGAAGCTCGACCTCGGGCCAGATGTCGATGCTGGCCGTGAAGGTCAGACCACCGTCTTCCTCCTGGTCGAGGGCCGTGATGCGCGGGGAACCGGCGGGCACGAGGCCCGTCTGCTCGGAGGCTTCGTGGATCAGCGTCGGCAGCAGGTCCTCGATGACACCGTGGCGGATGGAGGGGCCGAAGCGCTTCTCGATCACCTTGATCGGCACTTTGCCCTTGCGAAAACCTGGAATTTCGAGGCGCTTCTGGTAACGGCGCATGGCCGAGGTCATCTCCCGGTCGATCCGCTCTGCCGGCACCTCGACCTCGAGATCACGCTCCCACTTGCTCTTTTCGATGACGTTCGTATTCAATTCGCTCGTTCTTCTCTGACCCGTAAGGGGATGTCCTGCGAAAGGGGGGACTCGAACCCCCAAGCCCTTTCGGGCACTGGAACCTAAATCCAGCGCGTCTACCAGTTCCGCCACTCTCGCAGAAAACTAACAAAGCACCGAGTCCCGCCAGGCGCTCGGTGCTGGATATCCGGGGAGGAATATACCTTATACCATATAGAGGATCAACTTTCGGAGCGCTTCCAGGCGCTAATTCGACCGGTGATCTCCCCCAGCAGATCGGCGATCTTCACCCTCTCCTGGGCCATGGAGTCACGCTCCCGAATGGTCACGGTGTCGTCCTGCAGCGTGTCGGAATCGACGGTGAGGCAGAATGGTGTGCCCACCTCGTCCATCCGGCGGTAGCGCCTGCCGATGGCACCGCTCTCGTCGTAGAACACGCGCAGATGAGGCCGCAGGTCCGCCTCGATACGCCGGGCGACGTCGGGCATGCCATCGCGTTTGACCAGCGGCAGGATCGCCACCTTTAGGGGAGCGATCCGCGGGTGGAAGCGCATGACGGTTCGGGTGTCTCCCTCCTTGATCTGCTCCTCGGCGTAGGCTTCGGCCAGCACCATCATCGTCGCGCGACTGGCGCCGATGGCGGTTTCGACAACGCCGGGCAGGACCTTCTCCCGTGCCGCCTCGTCAAAGTACTTCAGCTGCTTGCCCGAGAACTCCTCGTGCTGGCCCAGGTCGAACTGTCCGCGGTTGTGAATTCCCTCCACCTCATCCCAGCCGAAGGGAAACTCATAGTGCACGTCAAAGGCCTGCCTGGCGTAGTGCGCCAGCTCGCCGCTTCCGTGCTCATGCCAGCGAAGCCGCGACTCGGGGATACCCAGTGCCTCGGTGAACCACCTGAAGCGCTGCTCCCGCCAGTAGTCGAACCACTTCTCCTCTTCTCCCGGCTTAACAAAGTACTGCATCTCCATCTGCTCGAACTCGCGAGTGCGAAACAGGAAATTTTTCGTCGTGATCTCGTTGCGGAAGGACTTGCCAATCTGGGCGATGCCGAAGGGCAGTTTCTTGCGCATCGCCTGCTGCACGTTGAGGAAGTTGACGAAGATGCCCTGCGCCGTTTCGGGACGCAGATAGACGACGTTCGCTGAGTCCTCCACGGGACCGACGTGGGTCTTGAACATCATGTTGAACTGGCGCGGGTCGGTCAGCTCGTTGCCTTTCGGGCTCTTCAGGCCCAACTCGGCGATCTTCGCCTTCATCTCCTCGAAACCCAGGTCGCCGCAGTCGACGCCGGCCTCGTCGAGCAGGTGATCGAGGCGGAAACGCTCATTCGTCTTGGAGTCCTCCACCATGGGATCGTTGAAGCCCTCCACATGGCCGGATGCCTCCCACACTCGCGGGTGCATGAGGATGCTGGCGTCGATTCCCTCCACGTCGTCGCGGTAGGTCATCGCCCTCCACCAGGCCTCTTTGATGTTGCGCAGCAGTTCCACGCCAAGAGGACCGTAGTCCCAGCAGCCGTTGAGGCCGCCATAGATCTCGGAGCTTTGGAAGATGAATCCCTTGCGCTTGCACAGGGAGACGAGTTTTTCCATCGTGTCGGACATCGTGGGCTTTCGTTGTGTTAGTGTCCTGTCGCAGGGATAACATGTGGATTCGGGCGACGAGACGCCCGGGTCGCAAGGCGCGCAACCAAGGCATATTGAAGGATATACCGCACGGAGCACAACGCCGCGAGCCGGGATGCATCGGAGGCCGAAAACGAAAGGGATCTCTGCGACAGGACATTAGACGCTTCTGGCCTCGACGCCCATGGCATCGAGAAACTCCAATGACCGCAGGCGACCGCTCGTGCCGCCGTGATACTCCAGAAAACTGCGCAGCAGGGCACGCACCTCGTCACTCCGGTGTGGCGGCGCCGCCGGGATCGCCTCGCGCGTGTAGGTGCGCAGCCCCTGCAACGTTGTGAGCAGACGCAGGCTGTCGGCGCTGATTCTTCGTGCCCTCAGGTAGTCTGGAGCACCCTCTCCTTCCTGGTCTTCGGCGGCCTGCCGACCACACTCGCGGCAGATACTGCCCCCCAGGCCCGGGCTGAACCATGCCGCCTCCGGGGGCAGCTGATCGCCGCAGTTGGCGCAATTGGCCAGCTCCGGACGGTACCCCAGGGTCTCGGCGAGGCGCAGCTGATAGTACCAGAACAGGGCTTCCAGCTGCACCGGCGCTACCTCTTCGATACCTCCCAGCACTCCCGTCAAACACTGGTACAGCCGGCGGTTGGGCTCGTGGTCGAGACTGAGCTGGTCCACCATCTCGCAGGCCGCCGCCGCATAACTCAGCCGGGGCAGGTCGGCGAGCAGCCCCGGCCGGGCACGCAGGATTTCGGCGTCGGTCAGGGTATGCAGGTCTCGATCGTCCCGTACCGGGCAGCCGATGTGGACCTGCCAGCTCACCTCCAGACAGCCGGCGAACTTACTCTTCGGGCGGCGCGCACCCTTGGCGGTGACCTTCAGTTTGCCGTGATGCTCTGTGAACAGGGTGACGAGCTTGCTCGTCTCCCCCATTCGGCGTGTGCGCAGCACGATGGCGTCCGTCTTGATCAGCGTTCGTGCCATCTTGTGTCTTCTATTCGGTGTCCTCTGCCGGGCGTTTGATCCGGTACTGAAACTCGCCGGGAAAGATCATGTCGAGCTTTTCACGCGCCTGCTTCTCGAGGAAGCCGGGATCGTGCTCCATCCTCTCCAACACCAGGCTCAGGCTGTCGTTCTGCGCCTCCAGGCGGGCTACCTCTGACTCCAGCCCGGCGAGTCGCTGGCGCTCGCGGCGCAGATCCAGCCAGCCGCCGTCACCGGCGATGAACACGGTCGCCAAGGTCCCCAGCAGACCCAGCAATGCCAGAACTTTCCACAACCTGCCCCGGTGGCTGTGCTCGGCCAAGTGCGTGAAAAAGCGCCCGCGCTGAGTCATGTCGGAGCGGTTCATGACTCTACAAAATGAGGGCTGCTTCGCATCATGTCAGTACCATGTCATCGCGGTGTACGACCTCCACTGCCGGGCGTCCGAGGATGCCTTGTACCTTCTCAGAGCTGCGCCCCAGAACCTGCAACAGTTCTGCATCCGCGTAGCGGCAGACACCGCGGCCGACCTCGCGACGCTTCGTGTCCTCGATACGCACCACCTCGCCCATGGCGAAGGTCCCCTCACAGGCGGTGACCCCCGCTGGCAACAGGCTGCCGTTCTGCCGCGTGATAGCCGCGACGGCACCATCGTCTATGATGACCACACCCTTCGTGGGTGAGGCATAGCCGATCCAGCGCTTACGGCTGCCCAGGCGCCGGCCCTGGGGCAGGAACAAGGTGCCCATGTCGGCGCCGGCGACGATGTCGGTGAGCCGATGCTTGCGAGCATGGGCGATGATGGTCATCTCGCCACAGGCCATCAGCAGCTCGGCGGCGCGCACCTTCGTCACCATACCCCCGCGCCCTAGGCGGCTGGCGCCCCGACCGACGACACCGGTCATGTCGTCGTCGTGTGTCGCCTCGTGAATCAGTCCCTCGCCACGCCCGTTGCGGTAGCGTCGATAGAGGCCCTCCACATCGGACAGGATGACGAGCAACTGCGCCTGTACCAGGTTGGCCACGTAGGCGGCGAGCATATCGTTGTCGCCCAGCCGTCGTTTCAGTTCGACGACGCCTACCGAGTCGTTCTCGTTGATAACCGGCACGGCGCCAAGGCGGAACAACTCGCGGAAGGTATTTCGCAGGTTCACGTAGCGCTGCCGGTCATCGAGGATGTCCCCCGCCGTCAGCAACACCTGGCCCACGGGTACATCGCGCCGGGCGAAGAGGCTCTCGTAGGTGTGCACCAACAGGTTCTGTCCCACCGCCGCCGCCGCCTGCAGCTCGGCCACCACCCGCGGACGTTCGGTCAGACCGAGACGTCCCATGCCCACCGCGACGGCACCGGAGGAGACGAGGGCCACCTCGACGCCGGCGTCCCGCAACTGGCAGACCTCCTTGACGAGGCGACGGATCGTCGGCATGTGCAGTGGTGTGTCATCGCTGGCCACGCTCGACGAGCCGATCTTAACGACGACGCGATGCACGCGCGCCATGCGCTCGACACGTGTTGCGACTTGCGAACCGGATTTCATGTGTTGGCCCGTCAGGGCGTGTAGTGCCGCACGGTGACGCCGCGGTCAGACAGGTAGGTCTTCACCTCCGGAATCGAGTAGTCCTCGAAGTGAAAGATCGACGCCGCCAGAGCGGCGCTGGCCTGACCTTCGGTGAGCACCTGGTAGATGTGCTCCGTCGTACCCGCACCGCCTGAGGCGACCAGTGGTACATCGACTCGCTCGGCGACAGCGCGGTTGAGCTCGAGGTCGTAACCGTCTCTCGTGCCGTCAGCGTCGATACTGTTGAGGACGAGTTCCCCGGCTCCACGCATGACGAGCTCCTCCATCCACTCGAGGGCGTCGATACCGGTCGCTTTGCGGCCACCGTTTATGTAAATCTCCCAGCCGGGAGTCCCGTTGCCGTCGTGGGGGCGCCGCAGCGCGTCTATGGCGGCGACGATACATTGGCTGCCGAAGCTTTCGGCGGAGCGCGTAATGATCTCAGGAGTAAGTACTGCGGCGGAGTTGATCGACACCTTGTCGGCGCCCCCCTTGAGAATGGCACGGACGTCCTCGTAAGTACGGATGCCGCCACCAACGCAAAGCGGGATGAAGACGCGTTCCGACACCTGCTGCACCAAGTCCATGACGATGCCGCGACCGTCGGATGAGGCGGTGATGTCGTAGAACACAAGCTCGTCAGCGCCTTCGGCATCGTAGCGTGTTGCCAGTTCTACAGGATCGCCAGCGTCGATATCGGCGGAAAATTTCACGCCGCGAACGTTGCGTCCGTTCTTGACGTCGAGACAGGGAATGATGCGCTTGGCTAGCATTCGGAGGCAGTCTTGGCGGTTGTCTAATTGAGAGCGGCGAAGTTGGCCAGCAAGCGCAGACCCACCTTCTGGCTCTTCTCCGGGTGGAACTGCACGCCGAAAACATTGTCGCGCGCGGCGATCGAGGTGTACGTAAGGCCGTAGTCGGTTACTGCTACGGACTCTTCGGCCTTGTCGGCCTCGACGTAGTAGGAATGGACGAAGTAGAAGAAACTTCCCTCCTCGATACCATCCAGAATGGCACAGGGCTGTTGAACGGAGATCTGGTTCCAACCGATCTGCGGTACCCGCTCCGCCGCCGGAAAACGTCGGCACCGGCCGGCGAACAAATCGAGTCCGGTGTGCTGGCCCATCTCTTCGCTCGTGGCGAACATCAGCTGCAGACCCACACAAATGCCCAGAAAGGGTCGGCCCGTGGACACGTGATCTTCGATGGCCGTGTCCCAGCCTGCGGTGCGCAGGTTGCGCATGGCGTCACCGAAAGCCGCGTCTCCCGGAAGCACCAGGTGGGACGCGTCACGCGCGCGTTGAGGATCGTCGGTGATGAAGGCCTCGTGACCGAGGAACTGGAAGGCCTTCTCGACACTGCGCAGGTTTCCCATGCCGTAATCGGCGATGGCGATCATCCCTTGCCCAGTTCGCGTGAACGCCGTGTTGCGGCATCGACGGCGGCGATGAAAGCGTGTCTCACGCCCCCTTGCTCCAGTTGTGTCAGACCGGCGATCGTCGTACCGGCCGGCGACGTGACCTGATCCCTCAGAGCAGCCGGATGCGTAGCGGTCTCCAGCACCATGCGGCCAGCCCCCGCTGCGGTCTGCGCCGCCAGCTGCAGCGCGACCTCGCGCGGCAGACCAGCGCGTACTCCGCCGTCGGCCAGGGCCTCGATGACTATGTAAATGTAGGCGGGGCCGCTTCCGGACAGGCCGGTGACGGCGTCCATCTGCGCTTCCGACACTTCCACGGTAGTGCCCACCCTGTCGAACAACGCGCGCACAGCCGCCAACGCCGCGGCGTCGGCCGCCGACCCGACACACACCGCAGTGGCCCCGGCGCCTAGCTGGACGAGGGTTTGCGGCATGACGCGTACCACGGGCTGACCGGCACCGAGGTGGACTTCGAGAGCCGACGTCGGCATCCCCGCCATCACGGAGACGACGACTTGCGCAGTGTTGAGGTGCGTCGCCAGAGAGGGCAGCACGTCAGGGGCGACCTGCGGCTTCAGCGCCACGACGACGAGCTCTGCCGACTGTACGGCTGCCAGATCGTTGGACGTCGTCACGCCCTGTTGTGCCAGAGGCGCGAGCAGGTCTTCGCGCAGATCGATGGCGGTAAGTTTGGCGGCAGGGACGCCGGCGGCGAGCAGACCCGTGAGCAGACAACCGCCCATGTTGCCGGCGCCGACGACGGCGACACTCTGCGACGTGGTTGCCGTCACAAGCCATACCTCCGGAGTCTATCGTTTGTAAAGGATCATTGTGTGACAGGACACTTCTCGAAGATGATGGCCTCCCGGGATAGTGTCAATCGGTCACTTCACAGAGACGATTCTGCTTGACGGATCGAAAAACTGCGTGCTATCTTTCACCAACGTACGACTTACGCGCCGTTTTTCGAGAGGGAGGGAGTTGGTAAGTGACAGTCCTGGTTACCTGCATGCATCATGGGACTGTCGAGCGTTGTAGTTTCGAATCTGGGGAGAAAGAGAACCATACAACGCCTGGCGGGATCACGATTCTCGCCTGATGCCAAATCGCGCACATTAAGGAGAAAGAGAATGGCGAAGCGCAAGGCCGCAAAGAAGAAGGTCGCCAAGAAAAAGGTGGCTAAGAAGAAGGTGGCTAAGAAGAAGGTCGCCAAGAAGAAGGTCGCCAAGAAAAAGGTAGCAAAGAAGAAGGCTGCACCGAAGCGCAAGGCCGCAAAGAAGAAGGCTGCACCGAAGCGCAAGGCCGCAAAGAAGAAAGCCGCAAAGAAGAAAGCGCCGAAGCGCAAGGCCGCAAAGAAGAAGGTAGCCAAGAAGAAAGCGCCGAAGCGTAAGGTCGCAAAGAAGAAGGTAGCCAAGAAAAAGGCCGCCAAGA
>JAYZCA010000416.1:0-3319 GCA_036339235.1 Candidatus Latescibacterota bacterium
CTACGCGACCGATTCCCGAATCTGTGCATCGACCACAGCGATCGCTGCCAATTGTGCGATCTGCTCCACCGTCGAGTTGGGGGGCATCAGGTGTACTGGCTTGTCGAGACCCATCAGGATCGGGCCGACCGCCTCGGCGCCGGCCAGCGCATTGACGAGTCGGTAGGCGATGTTCGCCGATCCCAGGTCGGGGAAGATGAGCACATTGGCACGGCCACCGAGCTGCGCGAAAGGGTAGGCTTCGCTCAGCGTCTCCGGCTGCAACGCCAGATCCGCCTGCATCTCTCCCTCGACGACCAGATCCTGATCGGCGGCGCGCACCAGTTCGGTGGCGTGACGCATCTTTACGGCCTGGGGGTTGTCGGAACCACCGAAGGTCGAGAACGACAGCATCGCTACACGCGGCTCCACGTCGAAGGCGCGAGCCATGTTCGCCGTCTGCATGGCGATCTCCGCCACTTCCTGTGCCGTGGGATCGATGTTGATCACCGGATCCGCGAAGAACAGGACCTCGCTCTGCATGACCATCATGTAGAGGCCGGCCACACGTTTGGCGCCTGCCTCGAGACCGATGATCTGCAACGCCGGACGCACCGTTTCGGAGAAGTGATGCAGCAGGCCGCCGACGAGACCGTCTGCATCCCCCATGTGCACCATCATCGGCCCGAAGTAGCGCCGGTGGCGCAGGCGCTCACGCGCCTCGGGCAGGGTCAGCCCTTTGCGCTGACGTAGGCGATAGAGTTCGTCGGCGTACTCGTCGCGCCTGTCGAAGCGCGCCGGATCGACGATGTGCAGGAAGTCACTCTTATACCCCAGTTCCTGCAACTGGGCCATGATTTCCGCCTCATCGCCAATGACGATGGGCTGGGCGATGCCCTCCTCGGCGACCATACGACAAGCCCGCAGCACGCGGGCCTGGTCACCGTCGGGAAAGACGATGCGTTTCGGACTCTGGGCAGCCTTGGCCATCACCAGCCGCACCACCTCCCGGCTGCTGTCCAGTCGGCGTTCCAGCTCCTCGCGGTAGGTCTTCATGTCGAGTTCGCGTTGCGCCACACCCGAGTCGATGGCGGCCTGGGCAACCGCCGGCGCCGCCGCCAGCACAACCCGCATGTCGAAAGGTTTGGGCAGGATGTACTCCTTGCCGAATTGCAGACGCTCAATGCGATAAGCGCGCAGCACCTCGTCTGGGGTCTCTTCTCGGACGATGGCGGCGATGGCCCGCGCCGCAGCCACTTTCATCTCCTCGGTGATCTTGGTGGCGTGCGCATCGAGGGCACCGCGGAAGATGGAGGGAAAGGCGAGTACGTTGTTGACCTGGTTCGGATAGTCAGAGCGCCCGGTAGCGACGATGGCGTCGGGGCGCACGGCACGCGCCTCGTCGTAGGCGATCTCAGGATCGGGGTTGGCCATGGCGAAGACGATCGGCTGAGGGGCCATCTCCTTAAGTACGTCCGCAGTGACCGTGCCCGGACCGGACAGCCCCATGAACACATCGGCACCCTGCAGCGCTTCCTCGATCGTGCGCTTATCGGTGTCAGCGACGAAGCGCTCCTTGTACTCGTTCATGCGTTCGGTGCGACCGCGGTAGATGACGCCGACGGAATCGCAGACGATGCGGTTTTCAGCCTTCACGCCGAGCGACTCGTGGAAAGCGGCGCATGCCAGACCGGCGGCGCCGGCACCGGCGTAGACGATGCGCACCTGGTCCAGCGACTTGCCCGCCAGTTCTACCGCGTTCAGCAGGCCGGCGCCGCTGACGATGGCTGTGCCGTGCTGGTCGTCGTGGAACACGGGAATCGACAGCGTATCGCACAGCTTCTCTTCGATATGAAAGCACGCCGGCGCGCCGATATCCTCGAGGTTGATCGCGCCGAAGGTGGGTTCCATCAGCTGCACGGCCCGGACGAATTCCTCCGCGTCCACCGTGTCCAGCTCGATGTCGAAAGCATCGACGTCAGCGAAGCGCTTGAAGAGAATCGCCTTACCCTCCATCACCGGCTTGCCCGCCAGGGCGCCGATGTTTCCCAAACCGAGGACGGCAGTGCCGTTGGTGACCACCCCCACCAGGTTGCCACGCACCGTGTACTGTCGGGCCGTATCCGGGTTCTTCTGGATCTCGAGACAGGGGATGGCGACGCCGGGAGAATAGGCCAGCGACAGGTCGCGCTGGGTTATGAAAGGTTTGGTAGTCACCACCTGCAGTTTGCCCGGTGGGAACTGACTGTGGTACTCCAGGGCGTCGTCGCGCTCGCTCATGGCTTGATCGCTCTCGGCGTGTGTAGGTGGGAAGAGGCGGAAAACTGCTGTGTCACCGGGGACGACGCAAGAATGCCAACGAACCGGAGAAGCCGAACAGCTGTCGCGACGGCAGTTCGTGGGCCCAGAGTGTGCGAATCCGCACATCTTGCTCACACATCTTGGTAAAGTTGAAGATAGGGCCTGGAGACTGGGGCGCGATGGACGTCACCCCGCCCGTCCAATCTCAGGGAACCTTGTAGCCAAACCTGCGAACCTCGGCGGCTGGTATGAAACGTGCGGCAACCTGGCTGACACCCGAGAGGAGACGACCATGCCTGTCGTGCCAACGTGCTCGAGGTGCACCACGAGCGCGCCTTCGCCGCCGGACCGGTGGGTACGACGGCGGTACGCCTGACGCTGGAAACGCGGGGACGGGATCACGTGGAGGAGGTCATTGAGCGCCTCGACGGTGAGGGCTTCGCCGTGCGCGAGGAAAGCCGCGAGGCTTGATCAGGCCGCCGCTCAGGTGCTCAGCTCGTAGCGAGCGCGATCCATCGGAAATTTTAGCGTCTCTCCCGCCAAGTGTCGGCGCACGTTATCGAGACAGATTTGATGCATCGGCTCGAAGGCGTCCTCGCTTACGTAGTCCTTCGGGAAGAGCTGCGACAGGCTGTGGGTGGTAAGCACAAGATTCGGCCAGCGCCTGGCCGGGTGTTCGGCTGGCAGCTGTTCCGGTGGCAACAGCACGTCGAGACCAGCGCGCAGCCGGCCGCTTTCCAGCTCGGCGAACAGGGCCTGCTGGTCGACGATGGCGCCACGTGCCGTGTTGATGAGAACTCCGCCGTCGGGCAACAGCGCCAGCAGCCGCGCCGTCACCGAGCCCGCGGTTTTGGCGGTCCAGCCGGCATGGATGGCGACGGCGTGGGAGCCATCGAACAGCGTCTCCAGTGATTCGACTCGCTCGCAGTCGCCAGGGATGTCGGCGGCGAAGGGGTCGAAGATGCGAATGCGCGGGCCGAAGGGGCGCACCATGTCGACGAAGGTGCGGCCGATAAAACCGAAACCGTAAACCCCCAAC
>JAYZCA010000417.1:0-6946 GCA_036339235.1 Candidatus Latescibacterota bacterium
CGTGCGTTGTGCGGATGGTCCACCATCGGCTTCGGGCTCGATGATCGGTCCCCATATTCCCTTGGTATGGACGTATCGACTACAGGCGAGTATTCCCAGTGTGAGCAGATCGGTCGTTGCCATGGTCTATCTCCTGAACCAGATACCGAGGGCGTTGCCGCCCATCATCATCTCTCGTTCCCGCACCGAGATCCCGGGCAGGTGGTGGTCGATTATTTGCGCCAGCCGGCCATAACCGGGCTCCTCCACGATCCACGGAAAATCCGTGCACCACATCATCCTCTCCGCACCAAATGCCTCGTACACACGCTCGCCCATCGGCTTCATGTCTGAGTACGGATAGGAACCCTTGGAGAAAGCGTAATCCCCGGCCCAAGTGGCCGAATGCGCCGCGTCGAGGATCGCTCGTTCGTGATTACTATAGAACATGGAAAAGATGCCGTGGCTGGCCCGTCCGGGGACGGCTCCTCCACCGTAGACGCCGTCAGTCCGGGCGCGTATGTAGATTTCTGCTTCAATCGGTCTAAACTACTCTGTGTCGGTCGACCCGCCGAGCTGCACCCGAATCATGCATGCATGCCCACCATCAGCGCCGCGTCACAACCCTGCTCCAGCAGTTCCGTATAGCGACCCCAGCCGTGCGACCCAATCGCAGCCCTCATCCAACAGCTCGGGCACCAGCGAGTTGAAGGACCAGTCACCCCCGGCTCCGTGGCAATCGACGACGACGATCTCGTCAGCACCGGCACTCCTGGCGCCACGCACGGCAGCGTTGATCTCCTCCGTGTACAGGCGTCGCCCCTCCTCACACATGGGGGCGCCCCCGTTCACCTGGCTCCAGGCGACGATGCCGCTGACGCCCTCCATATCGCTCATGATCAAGACCTTCATAACAACTCAACCTTCCCAGCGAGCCCGTACGGGGTGTTTCCCGGCTCTTTCGAACAGGTCCGACCACTCCTTTGAACCATCATCCGGTGTAACTTCGAGACGCACACCCTCGACCTGCGCCGGTCCATGGCCATCGCCGAAGTAGCCATATCCCTGACCCGTCGAGGCCATGTGAACGCAGCTGCCCCCCGGGTAGACGATGGTATTGAGCAGCCGCGGCTTGGGCCGCTCGTACAACTTGCCCTCGTCGGCGAAGGGCCTGATCTGCACGTCGGGCACACGGAAGCGCTCCACTGCTTCCTCGTCCACCTCGACGCCGAGTCCGGGGCCGTCAGGTACCTGGTGGTAGCCGCCGATGACGTCGATCGGGGTCTTGAGCAACTGGTGGCTGAAGAGGTTGAGGCAGGTGATCGTCGGCCACGTGGCGTGGGTGAGCACGGCGCCCAGATGCGCCGCCCACGTCGTCATCAGACCATTGCCGACGAGCTGCAACCAGAACGGCATCTGCGCCTCGGCGGCAAGCGTGCCCTCCTTCATGACACGGGACTTGCCAGCACAGACCACGAAACCGTCGCAGACCTCCTCGCGTACGCAGGTGATGAAGGGCGGCGAGCCGAAGTGCATGGCAACGGGACGAGCCGTGGCCTGGCGGATCTGACGGTTGCCAAGAATGTCTGTCTGCGGGATGGGGCTCTCGAACATGGCGACGTTGCCGTAGGTCTCCAGCTTCTTGATGATCGGCACCGCCGTCGCCGCATTCTGCCAGGTCGCGTTGGGGTCCAGATCGAGCTTGAAGTGTGGCGGCACGACCTTCGAGATGGCATCCACCTGGGCGACGATATCCCACCACGGCCGGGGTTTGTTCTTGAAGCTCGTGTAACCGGCGGCGACGGCGTCCTCAGCTTCCGCCGCCCAGTCTTCAGGTGAGGCGTCGATCGACCACCAGCTGATGGGGACCCAGTCGCGCACCTTGTCGCCGAACAGCTGGTGCACGGGCACCTCCAGGATCTTGCCCATCAGATCGAACAAGGCCATCTGCAGTCCACTCCCGAGACTGTCGTCATGCATGGCCTCTGCCGGACTGGCGCCTTTCACGCGTTCCACCGCCTCGTCCGACACTCGTGCGAACGTGTAGTGCAGGACGGTCTCTCCCCAGCCTACATGGCCGGTGTCAGAGGTGACCTTGCACAGCTCCAGTATGGCCCAGTTGTAGACCTCGCGGGCGGCGATCTTCTGCTGGCGATCCGTGAACGGCACATCCACCACGATTCGCTCGACATCGACGACTTTCATAACTCGCGCTCCTTGCCTGCCTATGGCTGTAGAGGTCACACGGCGACGACGGCTGTACAGGGTCGCACAGCGACCTATCTGGTTGTCTGGTAGTAACGCTTGAAAGCGCGCGCCGCGAGGCCTTCCGGGTTCAACCCGGTGCCCAGGCCAGGACCGGTGGGCAGGTCAATGAAGCCGTCGCTGCTGCGTACGATCTCGGGGTTCGTCAACAGATCGTCAGCCAGCATCTGCTCGTTGTGGTTGCCCACAGTCTCGAGGATATAGCCATTGCGCAGAAAAGCCATGCCCTGTAGCCCCTGCACGACGGACAGCGGCCCGTTGGGGTTGTGCGGGGCGATGGCGATGTTGTGCATCGCCGCCACCGTGCACAACTCCTTGAGCTGCCCAAAACCGCCGCAGTTGCCGATGTCGGGTTGGAAGACGTCGACGGCCTGGCTCGTCAACATGGAAACCATGTTGCGGTCGTACACCGTCGCCGTTCTCTCCCCTGCGGCAATGCGTGGGCCGCCGCAGGCGTAGCTGGCCTCCTTCAGCTTGAGGAGGCCGGGAATATCCTCAGGAGGAAGAGGTTCCTCGATCACGTCGACGAGTCCCTGCAGGCCGTGTACGAGCCGAACCGCGGTGGCCCCTGACAACCGCGCGTGGCAGTCGATCCACAGTTCGACACGGTCGCCGTGTACCGCTTTGGCGTGTGCGTAGAAGTCGATGACCTCGTCGATCACCGCCGGGTCCGTCCACTGGTGCTCGTTGTGGCTGCCGTCGACACTCCCCTTCGTGCCCGAGTAGGCGGCCCCCGAGATCTCATATTCTCGCCCGTCTTCGCTGACCCTCTGCTTTTGCCCGTAGTAGACGGGGATCGTCGTTTTCATCACCCGGTAGCCACGGTCGAGGGCACTGGAGATGTTGTCGGCAAACTCCTCACGCGTGGCGCCTGCGGGCACGTGGCAGTAGACGGGGACGCGGCCGTCGAAGGTGGGGCCGCCGAACAGTTCGTACACCGGCTTGCCCACCTCCTGCCCCTTGATGTCCCACATGGCGATGTCGAGGGCGCTTATGGCGGACACCGCCACTGTGCCGGTCGTCCACTGATTGTCACGGTACATACGTTCGAAGTGCAGAGCCGGTTGGCGCGGATCCTTGCCGACGAGGCCGATGTTCTCTACCAGATTCTCGATGGCCCGCCAGGTGGCGTCATCGAAACGCTTGGTGACAACTTCCGAGATACCGGTCAACCCCACGTCGGTATGCACCTGGGTGATGATGAGATTGCGGAAGTTGGCATCGATGAGACGGACCTCGACGGCTTCGATTTTCATGGCCTGACTCTCGTGCCGCTGGCGCTGGCGGCGTAGGCGGCTTCGACGAAGCGCATGGCCCGCAACGCATCGTCACCATCGGTAACACACCGCCCGCCCATCTGAGCGGCATGGACGAAGGAGCGCACAAATTGAAGTCCAATCTGGCCGCCATACCCGGAGCCGCCGGGGGGCTCAAGAGTCACGACCTCCGCCAGTGGGCTCTCGGACCGTGACCCCTCGCTGTGCAGATAGAGAGTATTTTGCCGTCCCTCGAAGTCCCACTGAGGCCAGACAATCTCGCCGAGGTCTCCGCGCAGGGTGATACCGATGTCGCCGTAGCGCTGCCGCAGGATGTACCCGGCGTGCAGGTTGCCGATGCCCCCCCCGCTCAGGGTAAAGGAGAGGGCCGCCATGTCCTCCACGTCGATGCCCCGGGTAAACGTACTGGTGTGCCCGGAGACCTCGCCGAACTCCTGCCCCGTCAGGTAACGGATCAGGTCGATCGTGTGGATCGCCAACCAGTGCAGGATCCCGCCGCCGGACTTCTCCTGGCAGAACAGCCAGTGCTCGGGGTTGCGCTGGGCGACGCTGCTGGTCACCATGCGTGCTTCGATGGAGCGAATGTGGCCTAGCGCGCCCTCGCGCACGAGGCGGTGGATGCGGCGGGCCGCCGGTTGCAGCCGGTTGAGGAACGCCGGGGCCCAGATCGTTCCCCCTGCCGTTGCCGCCTCGTTCAAACGCACGATATCGGCACACGTGCGCCCCGACGGCTTTTCGATGATGCAGGGGATTCCCGCCTCCAGCAACTGCACCCCAAGGTCGGGGGCCTGGTCATTGCGCACCGATAGCAGGACCATGTCCGGACGCCCGGTCCCAGTCAGCAGTGTGTCGAAAGCTGCGGTCGTGACATCAGCATCGACGTCACCGTCGCCGTCGACATCGCACACCACCAGCCGGCCTACCTCCTCCAGATTCTGCAGGGTTTCCAGCCAGGCACCGCTGTGGGGGGCCGTGATCCCCACGAGAGCGACGTTGAGAGACCCGCTCGTGGTCATGTGGCCGACTCGAAGGCCAGCGGAACACCCTCGCGCGACGAGCGATAGATGGCTTCCAGCAGGGCCACCGTGCGGCGCCCCTCACGTCCCGAGACACGCAGCGCCGTGCCGTTCTCGAGGCAGGACACGACGTCCTCCACCACATTCTTCAGCGGGTTGTCGATGGCGGCGAGTTTCTCCTCGACTCCGTCGCCGAAGTAGCGGGCTTCGCCAGTAAGGGCCGCGTCGATGAGCACGCCCCCTTCGGTGCCATGCACCTCGGCACTGAAGTAGGCGCTTGTGGGGAACGTCGTGGTCCCGACGATGGCGCCGCGCGCCCCGTTCGGGAAGCGGAGGATCGCCATCCCCACGTCCTCGGTCTCGATATCATGGTTGAGCACGGCCGCCTCGCCGTAGACGCGATCGGGGTCCCCCATGAACCACAGCAGCAGGTCGATGAGATGCGACCCCTGATTGGCCAGCGAGCCGCCGCCGTCCATTTTCCAGGTACCGCGCCAGCCGCCACCGTGGTCGAAGTACTCCTGGGAGCGGAACCATTTGAAGCGCACTTCACCAAGCAGGGGTCTGCCGAGAAAACCGTCACGCAGTGCCGTGGCGACGCGCACGTTTGTGTCCACATAGCGGCTCTGGTAGTCGACACCGAGAACGACACCGGCGGTGTCGGCGGCCTCGATCAGGCAGTCACAGGCGGCCGTGCTCACGTCCATCGGTTTGGTCGTGATCACATGCTTGCCGGCTTGTGCGCAGCGGACGCCCAGGTCGCAGTGCAGCCCACTGGGGGTCATGATCATGACGACGTCGACGTCACTGCGGCCGAGGGCGTCATCCAGGTCTGTGACCCAGTCACAACCGAGGTCCTCCCCGGCCTTGCGTGCCAACTCCTCTTTCAGGTCGACGACACAGACCAACTCGGCGCCGTCGGTCTCGGTGATTAACTGCGCCCGGTTGCGGCCCATGCCCAGACCGACCACGGCAAACCGGACCATCAGTCTTCCCCTTTGAGAAACTGGGCGATGTAGTCACGAGAACGCATCAACCCCTCCTTCTGCAACTCGGGTGTTGCCCAGAAGTGGTGGTCCTCCAGCTCGACGCTGAGGACGCCGTCATACCCGATTTCTTCGAGGCGCCGGATGACGATCTGCCAGTCGACGATGCCCTCCCCTGGAATCGTGTAGCGCCACCAGCCCTCACCGAATCCATAGGTACTACCGTAGCTTTCTCCGAGGATGCCGGATTCATACAGCTTCTCCTGGATCACCTCGGTGTCCTTCAGGTGCACGTGGCGGACGCGGTCACCGAACTCGTGCAGCAGGCGTATGTGGTCGATCTGGATGCGGGCAAAGTGGGAGGGGTCGTAGCAGATCCCGAGATTCGGCGACGGGATCGCGGCGAAGATCCGGCGCAGGCTTTCGGGCGTACAGCCCAGGCTGCCGTACCAGGGGGCGCCGCCCGGCCAGGGCTCGATGGCGATGTTGACCCCCACCTTTTCTGCATGTTCGACGACCTTCGGGTAAACCCTCTCGAAGATCTCGAAGGTCTTGGCCCGACCTTGAGAGGGGTCGTCCGGACCGAGGACGGTGAAGAACGTGTGACCGCCGTGTTTGGCGATGGCCGTCAGGTCCTTCTTCAGGTCGCTGAGAGCCTTGCGGCTCTTGGCCCTGTCCTGCGACAGCAGCCCACCGGTACGGGCGTCGCAGGTGCCGATGGTCAGGCCGAGCCGTTTGCAGGTCGCGGCGATCTGCGCCGTCAACGTCGGTGTGTCGACGGCATCGAAGCCGCTCTCGGCGAGCCACTCGCAGTAACCGTCGAAACCGACCTCGCGGGCAAAACCCGGCATACGGGTCCCGATCTTCATGGGTTCATTCTCTCTTTCGTTGCGGTTGTCGGGAAGTCTTGGTCCCTGGGGGGACCCACTGTGAGACGATGAGGGACACCACCGCCATGGCGGAGCCGCTGATGAAGATGACCTGGTAGCCGAAGTGATACCAGACGAGCCCGCCGATCAGGGGCGAGGCCACGGCAGCCAGGTGGTTCATCGTGACGCCCATCGACAGGGTTGGTTGCAGGTCGGCGCTGTCTGCGATTCTGTATACATACGTATGGAGGGCAATGCTGCCAAAGAAGATCAGGTTGTCGACGCAGTAGAGAACATAGAGAGTCGGTCGATGGTCGATGAGCGCGTAACCGGCGAAGACAAAGGCCAGTCCTATGTAGCTGGCACTGAGCATGACACGTTCGCCCAGACGATCGACCAGGCGGCCCAGCGAGGGGCCGGTGAGGGTGATCAGTGCCTGGTTGATGAGGACGAGGATCATCGTCGTCTCTACCGGCATTCCGTGCACCTTCACGAGGGCGAAGATCGCGAAGGTGATGAACATCTGCTTGCGCAAGCCTTGCAGGAAGTTGAGC
>JAYZCA010000418.1:0-2960 GCA_036339235.1 Candidatus Latescibacterota bacterium
TTGGGGCGCAAACCGCTCGCGACGCACACCACCAAACGTGGTGGCCAGCAGGCGGCCGAACAGCATGTTTCCCTCCACCCGCAGCCCTCCCGCCGTCGTCCTGTTGCGGTCGTGCTGAGTGCCGACGCCGACCTCGCCTAGCAGGTCCTTGTAATCGGTCCGCTCCACGGAGTGGTAGGCCTTCAGGCGATAACCGGCGCTGCCCTCTATCAGGGGGCCGAAGAGGTTCAGCTCGCTGACGCTGCGGCGGGTGTCGAAACGGGTGTTCAGCGCCTGGAAGTTGCCGATGCCTGGCATACCCCGGTGGCTGACATCCTGTGTGTGGGACAACTGC
The DNA here is from genome assembly GCA_036339235.1 of Candidatus Latescibacterota bacterium. GTDB lineage: Bacteria > Latescibacterota > UBA2968 > UBA8231 > UBA8231 > UBA8231. The sequence goes on from JAYZCA010000418.1 coordinate 335, forward strand.
AGCCGTGCGTTTCCCACATGGCGGGCGGCGCGCACCAAGACTCGAACCGCAGCGAAATCGCTGTTGCGCCGCGTCGCCCACTCGTCGTCGGAGAGGTTGTACTCGGTGCCGTTGTCGTCCAGGAAACGGAAGTCGTTGTCGCTGGCGGAGAAGTCGACGAGTGCCAGCCCGTCCCAGTCTCGCCGGCGGCCGGCGACAAAGGCGGACAATTCCCGAGTATCGAAGTTTCCCGCCTGCACCCGCAGATGGGCCCGGGCGGGGCCGCCGGGGGGCTGCGTCCGCAGATGGACAACACCCCCGAGGCTGTTGCCGCCGAAGCGTCCGGGTACAGCGCCGCGGTATACGTCGATGGATTCGATGCCGCCTACGGGCAGCGAGCCGAGGTCGATGCCGCCGCCCACCGCTTGGTTGAGTGGCACGCCATCGAGAAACACCAGGACCTGCTCGGACGTAGAGCCGCGGATCGACAGGCTGCTGAAGGCGCCGAGGCCACCGTAGCGGCGCACGTCGACGCCGCTGGCCAGCTCGAGAATCTGCGACAGGTCGGTGCCAGCCGTGCGGATCTCATCCACCTGCAGGCGCTCGACGAAAGCGGCCGTGTGTCGGCTCTCGTCCTGGCGGGCATAGACGACGACCTCGTCCATCACCAGCGGCAGCGGCTCCAGGACGATCTCGATGACGACGATGCCGTCGGTGATGTCGACGGTGACACGTGCGGGGTGATAGGCCAGCGAACGTGTCTCCACCTCCCAGCGACCTGCCGCTAGATCCGTAAGGCGGAACAGACCGTCGAGGTCGCTGACATCTCGAGCCGGCGTGCCGCCACCCGGAGGCAGCACCCGCAAGTCGACACCAGCGACGGTATGGCGGGAGTCGGCATCGATGATACGCCCCTGCAGCTGCCCGGCCGCAGCCGGGCAGGGCCAGGACCACGCCAGCAGGAGGGAGGGTACGACAGAAAACCCCGCCCTGCGAAGAGGACGGGGTATAACTACGCGGGTGCGCAGGCGAACCACCTTGTCATCGAAGGTTTTCGTTCGTCGGCGCAGGCAGGTCTCCTGACTTCCGGCACTCGCCGACCGACCCCTTCCCGATCGTAGAAGCGATCAGTGGGTGTTGCCGTCAGCGTGACAGAGAGGCGCTACACGCCCTCTTTGCGTCTGCCGGTCACAGTGGCGGGACCGCGGCAGAGTTTCACTGCCTTCCCTATTCTCCCAAAAGCTCGCGTGCTTGACGAGCAATTCGTCACGCTCGCGAGATTCAGGCACCTGTGCCGTTATGATGGCGAAACGATAACGAGCGTGCCGGTGCTCGTCAAGCGAGGCGCCGGAACTCTCCCGGGCTATCTTACGCGGCGGTACTTTCCCGTTTCCACGATCCCAAGGAGTGACACCGGTGGTTATCGACGACTTGCAGAATGCAGCTCATTACCACGCCCTCGGCGTGCGCTTCGAGAAGGGGCTGCGCTGGCTCGCCGACAACGATGTGGTGGCAATGGCGCCGGAACGCTACGACATCGACGGCGACGACGTCTTTGTCATGGTGCAGGAGTACGACTCGAAACCGAAGGCCGACGGTTTCTGGGAAGCGCACCGTCAGTACGCAGACATCCAGCTCGTCGTCTCCGGCGCCGAACACATGGGCTACGCGCAGACTGCCGCCCTGAAGGCAGGGGACTACGACGACAGCCGCGACTTCCTCCCCCTCGACGGGGACGGACTGTTCATCGAGATGCGGGCGGGGACCTTCATGATCCTGTGGCCGCAGGATGCGCACATGCCCGGCATGGCGATCGACGCGTCGTCGCCGGTGAAGAAGGCTGTCGTGAAGGTTCGACTGTAGCCCGCCGTCGATGACCGACGTACTTGATCGGCCCTCGCCAGTTGGGTATGTTGCACGGCAGTGCTTCGGGGAAGCCGCCTGTCCGCGGTAAGGACCGTGTCCACCCCTCGGCAGTATCCACATAACCTTCTTTCGAGCCTGATTCGGCGGACACCAGGCGCGCAGCAGAGAGAGGGTCTCTATGTCCAATCCCCAGCCCCGCGCGAATCTTCGCCAGCTCCGCAATCAGGCGAAGGACCTCCACCACCATTCACAGTCCAATGCCTCCGCAGCCGACATCCTGGCGCGCATCCGGCAGCACCATCCCCGTTTCGTCGACGCCACGCAGAAGCAGGTCGAGGCGGAATTCTCCCTTCAGGAAGCGCAGCACGTCATTGCCCGCGAAAACGGCCACGACAGCTGGCCGAAGCTGGTAGCGGCCGTCGAGGATCGCGAGGCGGCCGATCGCGAGGGGCGCTTCTTGAAGGACGAGCTGCGGGGCTGGAGAACCTGCACGACCCCCTGGCCGAACTCCTGCAGGCCAGATTGAGGCGCGCCGGCCAGACGGACGTCGAGGTGCGAGTCCAGTTCACCGATCAGGTGACGTGGGCGGAGTTCCATGGCAGCCGGCCTATCGGCTGCTGGTCGTACAGCTACCTCGAGCAGTCGTTTGCAGGTGCCGCGATTTTCGATCTGCCCTGACAACAGCACGGCTGATGGATCCGGCCTTCGCCGCAATACTGACGGAGATAGTAACAGGGACGCGACACTACGACACTCTGGAAGAGGGAGCTCACAGACGCTT
>JAYZCA010000419.1:0-6411 GCA_036339235.1 Candidatus Latescibacterota bacterium
TCGCATGGTGAGAGACGTGGCTACGACCTTCGAGCCCTTTCCGGGGTTGGATCGGGCTCTGTTGCCAGGCACTATCGAGGCGGAGCGGTTCGACCAGTACCGTCGAGAGGGAATCCCCTTTGGTGAGGTCGAGCAGGAGCAGGTGCGCGAGGTCTGCAAATGGCTCGAAATGTCTTTGCCGTGGGACGAATGATCCGCTTCGGTATCATCGGCGCCGAGCACATCGTGCTGAGCGAGGTGACGACGGCTGTCTTCATCGAGGAGAGCCGCGACTTGGTGCACGCCGCCCGCCGCAGCGCGGCGACGTACATGATGGCGGGAAACTACACCTATCATCAAACAGAATGTTCTGGTGCGTGGACTCGTACGGCGCGGCCTGTTCGGCGAGACCTACTACGGCGAGGGCGCCTATATCCACGAGCTGAAGCAGCTCAACGAGAAGACCCCCCGGGCGCCAGCGCTGGCAGACGGGGGTCAACGGCTGCACGTACCCCCACACAGCCTTGGCCCGGTATTGCAGTGGTTTGGCGAGAGTCGCATCAACGTCGACGGCGCACGAGGGGACCGCGTCGTAGAGGTATCTGCCACGGACACCGGCCATCATTCCCGTGACCCACGTGGCTACGAGTATGGGATGGAGGACCCGGTAACGATGATGTGCCGACTCGCATCCGGTGATCTGGTGCAGATCCGTGTGAACATGCTCTCCGACCGGTCTCATATTATGGTGCACTACGCCCTGCAGGGTACAGACGGCGCCTACGAGTCGGCCGATGGTTTCCAGTTGACGTACAAGGTGTGGCTTCGTGAGCGGAACAAGACGTTCACTTGGAAGTCGCTAGCGGTGCTGGAGGAGGAGTATCTACCTGATTGCTGGAAGAGCCCGCCATCGGCATCGACGCTGCCATGGACATGACCCTGTCAGGGCTGGTGAGTCAGCAGTCTAAGTCAGAAGGCTCTTCGTGGGTGGCGGTGCCAGATACACGCAACTGGACCTGACCCGGGCATATGGCTTCACCCGCGTATGCTGAGTTCGAGCGGAAGGGCTAAGTGGTCCTGCCCGAGGTTCTCACCGCCCGGGAGGTGGAGACGTGGAGTGACGCCATCGACGAGCATCGACAGCGTTTCAGCCGCCTGTGGATGGAGCGAGGTGAAGGGGGGCGGACACAATCGGTCCACGTTCTGCTGTCCCGCCGGGAGCTCGACGACAGCATCCTGCACGCCAGGGTGCTGCCCCTGGTGATTGAACTGGTGGGGGAGGACATCGTCTGCGAGGAGCACTCCGTCATGATCCGCGAGCCGATCGACGAGGACCCCCCGCAACCAAAATGGCACCGGGATACACGTCACGAGCCCAGCCATGCGTTGGGGATTCACTCCCTTTCCGTCGTCTACTACCTGACGGACGTGGACGAGACGACCCACTGCTTCAGCGTCGTACCCGAGGCGGCGATGACGAAACGTGGCGCCGGGTCACCCGAGTGTGACGGTGCTGACGGTCGGGATCTGCTGGGACCAGCGGGGACGGCGATCCTCTTCAATGCCGGTTCATGCCATGCGGGACGCTTGCGGAAGACGACACAACCAAGACGCACCGTCCACATCTACTATGGTCACGCAACACAACCGCCACTGAGCGAACACACGATCTTCCCGCGACGCCTGATCGAGCATGCGGATCCGCACGTCAGACGATTGTTCCGACGACCGAATCAGATCACAGCTGCCGTCCATGGTCTGGGTCTGGGTCTGGACTGACGACAGGAAAACCGACCTGAAAGACGGCGACAACGTCGGACACGGCGGCGATGTCTCTCGTGGGGTCGCCGCCAAAGGCAACCAGATCCGCTGCGCGGCCCACCTCCACCGTGCCCACTTCAGCCGCCAGGCCGATGGCTTCGGAGCTGACGCGGGTCGCCGATTCCAGTGCCTCTGCCGGGGTAAACCCGACTTCCACGAGCAGTTCCAGGTCGTAATCGAGATGGCCGAAGGCAAGGTCGTTGACGCCGGAATCCGTGCCCGGTACGATGCGTTCCTTGCCGCAGATATCCAGCATACGTCGCATGACGTCGAGTCGGCCACGGGCTCGAACCTCCAGCGGTTCCAATTCCAGCAACTCCTCATCCGTCGCGTCTCCCGCATCGCGGCGGTGGCGCAGACACACAACCCGCGGCCAGCGGCACCAGGCCTGCAGAGTGGGACTGATCCAGATGCCTGCCTCCGTCATCTTCTCGGCCAGATCGGGGTCGAAGTGGAGGTCGCCATCGGGCTCGAGAAACTCGGCGTGCTCCATCAGGTCGATGCCGGCCTCGACGGCGTTGACCATCGATTCCCTGGCTCGGCAGTGGGCCGCCGTGAGTCTGTGGAAGTGGTGGGCCTCGTGCACGGCGGCGTGCAGTTCGGCGACCGAGTAGGAGGCTCGCGTCGGGTCGGTACCTACGGTGCCTCCCCCCGAGGCCATGATCTTGATGTAGTCGGCGCCTTCGTTGACGAGCCGGCGCACCGACCTGCGGATTTCCTCCTCGCCATCGGCCGTCTCGTTGCACATATGGAAGTGGCCGCCTGTGCAGGTGATGGGCCGGCCCGAGACCAGCATCCGCGGACCAGGGATGAAGCCACGGCCAAGGCCCTCCTTCAGCGTGAAGCCGACACGGTTACGGGCGCCGTGTTCACGGATCGTCGTGATGCCCGCCAGCAGGTGGCGGCGAAGGTTCAGTGCTCCCGTGAGGACCATCATCTCGTCGGATTCCGAGAACATCTCGACGTAGGGCCGGCCGTCGCCAGCCAGACTCAGATGCGTGTGTCCGTCGATGAGTCCCGGTGCCAGATACGCATCGTCGCCCAGCTCGATGCGCCGCGCCGCGGGGGGCGCATCTTGTTCGATCTGGGGCGCGGCACCGACGGCGTGAATGCGGCCGTCCTGGATCCACACGGCGTGGTCGGGCTGCGGAGCTCGTCCGGTGCCGTCCACCAGGTGGCCGGCGTGCACGACGAGGCTGCTACCTGCCTCATCCATCCTGCGGTGTCTTTCTTCAGAAGTACGTGGCCACGCTGAACAGCAAGGCGGCGGACTCGACCTCGTTGTCGAAGCGATCCCGCGCCCAGTTGCGCTGGTAGTCGATCTTGAACACAGCGTCTTCTATGGGGCGCAGGTTCAGCCCCAGCGTCAGCCGGTCCTGGGAATCGCCGTCGATATCCGTATCGAAATCGACGCTACCCCAGCGAGCCACAGCGGTGAACTCCGAATCCGGCAGCGTGCCGATCCAGCCCTGGCCGAAACGGGTATTGCCCTGCAGGTAGAATCCGCTCTGACCGTCGGCGAGAAGCGAACTTGCCTCGGGTACGTCGATGGACGCGACGGCGTACTCGCCGAGGAACTTGAATCGGTGCCAGCTCAGGTCACCGTCGATGACGAAGAGAGTCAGGTTGCGCCGGTTGTCGATGGTGAGACCATCGATCTCCCAGGTGTTGTACGGGCCCGTGTGCAGAGACAGACCGAGCTCGCCAGCCGGGTCGGGGCTGTAGGCGATCCGGCCGGTGATGGAAGGTCGGTTGTTGTTGTCCTCGATATTGTCCTTCCCCGCCGGGATCCGCGTACCCGCCGCCTCGCCAAGGACGACATTGTCGTCGAAGCCGTTGACGGCGTAGATCTCGTAGGTGACGCGACTGGCGGCGGTGGGGAACAGTGCACCGTAGAAGCCCATGCCCGGCTCCGACAGGGCCGTGCCGATGAGTTCGGTGTTGATCAGCGGCCGGTCTGTCAGGTCGTTGACCGGCGAGTCGTGGGCGACGTTGAAGCGGCCCAGGGGCGTCAGCAGAATGCCGGCACGGAAGGTCACGGCCGGGCTCAGTTCGAAGTCGATCAACGCCGCCTCGATGACGATCTCCTCGCCCTTCTCCTCGAACTCGATTTCGGCAGCGACGCGCAGTCGTTCGGAGACGGGCGCGTAGACGAAGAGATTGAAGCGCTTCATGTCGAAGGTCAGCTCTTCGGTGATGCCCGCCTCGCGTTCCCAGCGGAAATGGGTCTCGGTGTATCCACCGATGGCGGTGCGTGAGGTGCTGGAGATGAAGGGCTTGTCGGTGATCCCGCCGACGACGAAAGGACGATCGTCACCTTCTTCGGCGGCGGTGGCACCCGCGAACAGGGCGAGTCCGATAAAGGCGTGTTGGACGGTGTTTCTCAAAGCGTTCATGGCAACTCGATCTCGATGTAGTCGCCGACGGCGTGCAGGCGATAGCGGGCCAGCGGCCTGGCGGCCGGACCCCGCACGACGTCGCCGTCGAGGGTGAAGGTCGATCCGTGACAGGGACAGCGGAAGAAGGTGTTCGCAGGGCGCACCTGGCAGCCGAGGTGAGTGCAGGTGGCACCGACGGCGGCCAGTAGGTCGCCGTCCCCATCGCGAACCAGGTAGACGCTCTCGGGCAGGCCGTCGGCCTGCAGCAGCAGGGAGTCGCCGTCGCCGAAGGCGACGTCAAGCTCGGACCGCGTCAGACGCACGCGGCCAGACTTCACCGTGGAGTGCAGTGTGGGCACGCTCGCGCAGGCGGACAACGTCCACCAGGAGGCGAGGCAGCAGCCGGCGGCAGCGGTGCGCAGGAACCGTCTGCGATCCACGGGAGCTGACGTCACAACGACTTCAGGAAGGCGACGAGATCATCCTGAGCGGCGGCGTCGAAAGCGATGTAAGCGTCGCGCGACGACTGTGCCTCGCCGCCGTGAGCTATGATCGCGTCGTGCAGGGAGGTGGCGCTGCCGTCGTGCAGGTAGAACTCGCGGCCACCGAGGAACTCAGGGACCAGGCGAGTCCCCCACAGGGGGGCCGTGCGCCACTCGGTCCCCGTGGCGTCGCCGTCCGGACGGTCGTCGGCCAGTCTGGGACCCATGTCGTGCAGCAGCAGGTCGGAATAGAGCTGGGCCGTCTGCTGGCTCAGTGTCGGGATCTCGTGGGGACCGGTGCGCATGGAGGGCACATGGCAGGCGACACAGCCGATGCCGGCGAACAGCCCGTCACCTCGCTGCACGGCGTCGGTCTGCTTGCCGCGGCTCGGCGGCGCCAGCAGCCTGACGTACATCGTCGTCAGCAACACCGTGGAGGCGGAGATCTCTGGATCCGCCGCGACATCGCCAACACCGACGGTGGCACTGCGCTGAACGTTGAAGTTCTCATCCGGCAGGAAGTCGCTGGTGATACCCATATCCTGATTGTAAGCCTCGGCGACCTGCTGCAGCAGGGATGATACCTGTGCCTTGCGCGAGAAGCGACCCAGTTGGACTCCGCCGCCACCACCCACGTGGCTGTCGGGAACGAAGTCCGCGGCATTCACCCAATTGGGCCGGCCCGAGATACCATCACCGTCGGCGTCATCCGGGTCGGCCAGAGCCAGGATCGTCGCCTCGGGGATGGCTTCGATGAGTCCGACACCGAATACCGGAGGTGGGATACGGAAGGAGCGGTCCGCATCCTCGGGGATCATCTCCGGGATCAGGCGAGCGCCGGCGATGACCCTGTCCTGATGCTGCGGGCCACCGTTGTCGATCAGCAGATCGCCGTCCTTGCTGAAGCGGAAGAACCCCGTCTCCGGCGTGCCACGACCGTCGCCGGGATGGCATCCCTCGCAACTGACGTTGTTGAAGATGGGTCCCAGGCCTTCGGCCACAGTGAAGGCCCTTTCGAAGTTTTCATCGCCCTGCAGAAAGACGAGGCTCAGGTCGGTTTCGAGGCCGTCTACGGGAGCGGCGAACTCATCGCCTGCCGTGGGTGCCGACGTCATCAGAGTGTCGCAGCCGAAGGCCACCAGGAGCATACACACACAGATGGCACCCTGGAACAGGGACCGCGATTGATTGGTCATGGGCTCAAGCCCTCCAAAAGGGGGAAATCTTGATTTAGTCGAGGCTAAGCTTAGGCTGACCTGTATCTCTAGGCAAGCCTAAATCCGAGACGATCCCATGGCTAAAACATCCTTGGCCTGTCACCCGTCCGAAGGACCGCCAATACTCCGCGGCAACGAATGAGGTCTTCCGTCCTGAGCCGCATCGACGAAGGAGACGTGAACCGTGCAACCAGAGCGGTAGGAATTCTGCTCACCGCGCACGATCACCTCGAGGGTCCCTGGGGAGATGGCCGGCAGGCAGAGGCTCTGATCTGCGACGGGTACGTCGGGGACGGCGTGCTGGTGCCGGAGTATCTGGCGGATCGACTCCCGGGCGCTGGCCGTGGCATGGCGATCTTCGAGGTCCGCCTGACTCGTTCGGGAGAACCGGTACACGAGGTTCTGCGCCCCGAGGGGCTGCCCGACGTACTCGGTGCCGGCGCCGAACTGGTGTGCCGGTTACGGGAGTTGGACACCGAGGTCGGCTTCAAGGTGAACGATGTGAGCGGGCGGGACTCGTTGTTCGTCGGTCAG
>JAYZCA010000420.1:0-16944 GCA_036339235.1 Candidatus Latescibacterota bacterium
ACGCTGGAACGAAAAGAGGAACCGCCTCGAACTCGAACTGCGCGGCGAACGTGCCCTCGTGGGGGGACCGCTGCCGGCGGACGGCCTCGTCGCCCGCCAGTGGACCTTCCGGCGGCCTTTTGTCGCCGATGACCGCAAGCAAGTGCGTGAGGCCTGCTTGCGCATGGCCCCCGGCCTCGACTGCACCGCTCTGCTCGGGGTGCCGCTCATTACACCGTCTCACGTGTGGGGCCTGCTCATCGTCTTCCTGCGGCGCGGCCCCGGCCTGCCCGAAGAAGACCTGCGTTTCCTGGCGCTGGTCACCGAGCACACCGCTGTTCTGCTCGATCATGCCGCCCTCGTGGAAAGCCTGCGTCGGGAAATCTCGGAACTGCGGGGCGAACCTGTCCCCGACGAGGACACTCACGACGAGTCATGAACCGCGTCGTCTGTATCGTGCTTCTTGTGGTTGGATCCGGGTGTCATCTCAAGGCTGATGATTGGCCGACAGTAAAGACCGGCATCCGTCTGCGTTACCCGGATGTCGAAGACCTGACGACGGCAGAATTGTCAGCGTGGCATGCACGGTCCGATAAGGTGCAGCCCATCCTGCTCGATGCCCGTGTCGCCGCCGAATTCGCTGTCAGCCATCTCGCCGGCGCTGTGCACGCGCCCACGCTAAGATGACGCCGTCACCGCCCTTGCCGGGGCCGCCCTCGACACGCCGGTGGTCGCTTACTGCCCGGTGGGGTACCGCTCAGCGGGTCTCGCCGACGAACTGGGCCAGCGCGGCTACACACGGGTGTGCAACCTGGAGGGATCGCTGTTCAAGTGGGCTAACGAAGGCCGGCCGCTGGTGGATGCTGACGGGCGTGTCAACGTTGTCCACCCGTACGGGGAACCGTGGTCTGACCTGCTCGACGAAGCTCGTCGCGGGCCGGATCCCGCAGTTCCGCCACGGTAAGGTGGACCTTCGGAAAGAACACGTATGTCATTGCTGATTCGTCTGGCCGTCAACGCTGCTGCGCTGTGGGTGGCGGCTCTCCTTCGTCGATGGCGTTCACCTGTCGGAAAATCGGGTGGATGTCATCATCGTCGCCGTCATTTTTGTCCGCGTCAACACCTTCATCAGACCCGTCGTCATGTTACTGTCACCGCCGGCCCTGCTGCTGACGATCGACGGCCCCATGTCGACATTAGTGGATGGTTTGATCGCAACGGTGGTCTCTTTCGCCCTGAATCTGATCGTCAAGGACTGAGCCGGAGGTAGGACACATGAAGGCCCCATCGAGACGAAGACTTGGAAACACCGATGTGGAGGTCACGGAGTTCGGCTTCGGCGGAGCGCCGCTGGGAGACCTCTTCGTCGCCGTCACCGAACCACAGGCGCAGGAGACGCTCGCCGCCGCCTGGCAAGGCGGCATCCGCTACTATGACACGGCGCCGTTCTACGGGCACGGAAAGTCTGAGCACCGCATCGGTCACTTCCTGCGGCAGCAACCACGCGACGAGTTCGTCCTGTCGACGAAGATCGGTCGGGTGCTGACTGCGCCGCGCGACCCCGCCTCCTTCGACGGGGGCGTGTGGGTCGGTGCACTGCCCTTCGACTTCTACTACGACTACAGCTACGACGGTGTCATGCGCTCGTGGGAGGACAGCCTGCAGCGCCTCGGCCTGCCGTCCGTTGACTTGCTGTTGATCCACGATCTCGACGCCTTCTTCTGGGACCCTGACCAGCGCCTCTCCGCCTACGAACAGCAGTTGCGAGCCAACGGTTGGCGAGCCCTGGAGGAACTGAAGCGAGATGGCCGCATCCGCGCTATCGGTGCCGGCATCAACCGCTCGACGGCGATCCCTCGCCTCCTCGACCTGGTCGACCTCGACTTCTTCATCGTCGCCATGCCCTACACCCTCCTCGACCAGGGGGTGCTCGACGACGAATTTCCGCGCTGCCAGGAACGCGACGTTGGCATCGTCATCGGCTCCCCCTTTGCCTCGGGTATCCTCGTCACCGGGCCGGTAGAAGGAGCGCGCTACGCCTACGACTTCGCCTCGGAGGGGATTCTGGAGAAAACCCGCCGGATCCAGACCGTCTGCCAGCGCCACGACGTGCCCTTGCCGTGCGCAGCCATCCACTTCGCTCTCGCCCACCCGTCGGTGGCGGCTATCATCCCGGGCGGCTTCCAGCCCGACCACGTGCGCCAGAATCTGGCCGCCCACGCGCGGACGGTGCCCGCCGACCTGTGGACGGAACTGCAGGCGGAAGGTCTGCTGCGCGCCGACGCGCCAACTCCCTGAGAGGTGGTTTGGAACTCATCCCAAAAGGAAAAAGAGCAACAGCGTGACGAGCTACACCCCTTCGAGGAAATGCCAGTAGATCGCCACGCTGCGCACGGACGGCAGGTGCTGCAGGCTGAGGGCCCCCACAGAGGCGCGCACCGACAACGTCGTGAGCAGCACCATACCACCCAGCACGTGGACGGCGTGAATGAGGACGAGAGAGAAGGCCAGTCCGTCCAGGCCGATGAGGGCGCGGGTCGTCGACGACAGCTGATGCGCGTGCAGCAGGTCGGCCATACCCATCGCTTGGACGACAGCGAACAGCGTGGCCAGCGCCAGAACCCACAGCCAGCGCCCCACCTCCGCCAACCGGGCTCGCCGCGCGTATTGAGCACCGCTCTCCACGGCCATCCCCGACAGCAGCAGAAACAGGGTCGACACCCACAGGGTCGGGGTACGCCGATGGCTTCGACCCCGTCGTTGGGACGTGATACACGGCTGATGACGAACACCACCAGACCCGCGGTGAAGAATATCGCCAGGGCGGCGAGAACAGATACAGCCCCATACGTGCCGCAGCTGTGGGATCGGGCAGCGGCGGACGCGGGGGCGCGGGGGCTTGTGGCCCGGACGTTGGGGAGGGGTCTTCAGGCAGGCTCATCCGGGAGGATGGTACGGCAGGGGGAGAGACGTTGCCAGATTTCGGGATGCCCCCCACCTTTTCCCCATGACCGACCCTTCCCCGGCGCCGCTCCTCTGGATCGACGCCTCTCGCCCCGCCGCCGGCTGGCGTCTCTGGGGTATGACACTCGTGGAGCGCTTGCTGCGTGAGGGCGCCCGCCGCGGCCTGCTCCGGGCCGTCGTCGTCGTCAGTCCCGAATCCCGCCCCGATGCCGCCCGGCTGCGCCCCGACCTGTCCGGTTTGTGGGACATCGACGTGCGCATCGTCGATGCCGTCGATGCCGGCCAGGCGCGCCTCGACCTCGTCGACTCAGGCCCCGCCGGCGCCATCCTCTGCGACGGTGACGTAGTCCATGACGACCGTGTCCTCGACCATCTGCTCGCCGCCGGTCCGGGAAGCGCCGTGGTGGGAGAGGACGCCGTCGCCGCTCACCTGTCGGCGCCAGACCTGCGGACCCTCGTATCCTCAACTGACGGCATCGACGCGACACGGCTGCCAGGTGTTGGTGTAAGGCGGCTGGAAGAACTGGGGCACTACGTGCCGGAGCTGCGTCTGACGATGGTCCCCTTCCTGGTGCGCGTCGCCGATCGGGATGGGCTGCGGCGCGTCGATCGCCTCCTCTTTCACCGCACCTTCAAAGGCGTCATCGACGCCGTCGCCCGCTACGGCTACTACCACTTCGTCCGCTTCGTAACCCGCGTACTAAGCCGGACGACGGTATCACCCAACCTGCTGACACTGCTGTCGATCCTCGGTATCTGGGTTGCCATACCCTGCTTCGCCACCGGACAGATCGGCTGGGGGATCCTGAGCGCCTGGATCGGCGTCATTCTCGACTCGGTGGACGGCAAGCTGGCCCGCCTCACGGTGAATCTCAGCGACGCCATGGGTAGCCTCGAGCACGCCGTCGCCATGCCCGGTCTGGGCCTGTGGTTCGTCTCCCTGGGTTGGCATCTGTCCGACGGACAGTTGCTGAGTGCCAATCCCGTCAGCGTCGCCTGCTGGGTGCTGGTGGGCACCTTCCTGGCCGACAAGATCCTGACTGGCGCCTTCCGCAAGTTTTTTGGTTACGAGCTGTTTGACGCTCGTCGGCTGGACGCCGCCTTTCACCTGATCGCCGCGCGCCGCAACGTCCAGCTGTTGCTGCTCACCGTCGGTGCCGAATTCGGTGTCGTCGCCGGTGCCTACCAGTGGATGGTCGCCGGCATGCTGCTGAGCTTCGTTTTCCACGCCGTGCGTTTCGCCTGGATCGCCACGACGACGGATCGGGACGACGCCGATGCCTGACCCTGTTTCACGAGTCCTCCTCTTCGGCACTGAGTTTCCGCCCTCGGCGGCAGGTACCGCTGCCTACGCCCGTTGCCTGGCGCTGGCCCTGCACGGCCAGGGTGTCGACGTCGCCGTCCTCACCCAGGCGCCGGCGGATGGCGCTGTCGATGATAGCGACCTGCCGGTGCCGGTGGCTCGCATCCCCTACACCCGCAACGTCGCGCGGCGTTACGCCAGGTGTCTTGGCGCGCTGCACGGCCACCTGGAGCGTTTCCGGCCCGACTGCCTGTGGACGACAAACGGGATGGGCTCTCGCGTAGCCGGTTTGCTTGGGCGCCTGCCCTGTCCATTGATCACCTGCGCCCGGGGCAGCGACATCCGCTCGCGGCTGCCAGCCCGCTTGCCGTGGCGCCGTCTGGAGGGCCTCTTGCTGCGTCGCGCCTACAGGCGCTCCGCCGGCATCGCCGCCGCCTGCCGTGACCTGAGCACCTACGCTACCGCCCAGGGCGTCGATGGATTGCGCCAGTTCGTCAGCCACTCCGCCTTCGACTTCGCCCGACTCGACGGCCTGGCTGGGAGCCTCGCAGGGGTGCGGCGTGAAGTGTCGACGCTTCTCACGGTAGCGCGCCTGACGCGGCAGAAGCGAATCGACGTCCTGCTGCGTGCCGTCGCCCTGGCCACCTGCGACATCCCTGACCTGCACCTCGTCGTCGTCGGCGACGGGCCCGAGCGGTCTGGCCTCGAGGCGCTGGCGCAAGACCTGCACATCGGCGACCGTGTACGTTTCGCCGGCGCGCTGCCGCCATTCTCCGTCGCGCTCTGTACCGAATACAGGCGCGCCACCGCCTTCGCCCTGACCAGCGTTGGCGAGGGCCTGGCCAACGTATTCATCGAGGCCGGTGCCTTCGGCCTGCCGAGTCTCGGCAGTGACAGCGGCGGTACACCTGAAATCGTCAGAGACGGCGTCACAGGCTGGCTGGTGCGTCCCGACGATCCGCAGGACACGGCGGCGCGAATCGTGGCCATGATGAAGGATCGTGTCGCCCGTCAGCGTATGGGTAGCGCCGCACGCGCCTGGGTGGAGGAGGAATTTGGCCTGCAGACCCTCGGCCAGCGGTCCCTCGCGGTGATCCGAGCCGTCGTCGCCGGAGACCCCGTCCCTCGACATGGGGTGCACGTATGAGCCCGGTCTGGAGCCGCGCACGTAAGGGTCTGCTGAAGCGACCGTGGGCACGACTTCTGCTTTCGCCGCTGGCACACGACCTGCAGCCGCAGCGGTGGATCTTCCTCGTGGGCTGTTACAGCTCGGGAACCACCTTGCTGCGTGATCTGCTCGGCCGGCACCCGGACATCGATGCCCTGCCGTCTGAGGGCGTACGTCTCACCGACGCCTTGCCCCGTCCCGAGGATGTGGGCTGGCACCGCATGTGGTGCCGCTGCGTGGACGACGTGCGCCTGAGTGCCGACCCGTCGCAGGCTGCCCGGGCGGCGCGGATACGGCGGCACTGGTCTCTGGCACTGCCAGCGGGGTCGAGCAATGTGCTGGAAAAGTCGATCGCCAACACGGCGCGCCTCCCCTTCCTGCGGGCTCACTTCGCCCCGGCTTACATCATTCATCTGGTGCGCGACGGGTACGCCGTCGCCGAGGGCATCCGCCGCCGAGGACAGCCCCGCCGCTTCGGTCGCCACGAATTCGGTGACGCATACCCCATCGAACTGTGCGCAGAGCAGTGGCGTGCCTCGCTGGAGCAGGTCGAGACGGACCGCTCCGGACTCGACCACTACCTTGAAGTGCTCTACGAGGACCTGGTCGCCGACGCGGCGGGCCAACTGGAGCACATCACCGCTTTTCTCGGACTGCCGCCGCTGTCGGCACACGCCTCCGGAGGGGATTTCACCATCCACGGGCTGCGATCCGGAATTCGCAACATGAACGCCGACAGCATCGCCCGGCTGTCGCAGGGGGACGTGGACACCATCGAGCGCGTCGCCGGCCCCCTACTGGAGCGGTTCGGTTATGCCCGACCCTGACGCGCCGACCCTGGGCGTCGGCGTCGTGGTATCGTCGGCGATACCGGCGGCGTGGATTGCCGAGGCCGTGTCCTTGCTGGCAGCGACAGGGGGCCGCGTCGTGGTGCGCGTCATCTCCAGTCCGGCCTCCTCCCGGGCATCCGGCTGGAGTCGCCTGATCCTTGCTCTCGGGGGAACGCTCGCCACAGCCGACCCCGATGCACCGCGACCGCTGTGTGCCGTGACAGGTGTCGACATGGGCGTCGAAGCAGACGATCTGGATGTGGTTTTTTACCTCGGCTGCGGCGCCGGAAACGACGGTTCCCCCTGGGCAGCACGCCTGGGCACCTGGGAGCTCACCGTCGACCCGCCTCTGGCAGGCCTGCGCGAGACCCTCGATGACGCCGGCGCCGTCGCGGTGGCTCTGCGCCGCGTGGGCGGAGAGGGTGTGCTGCGGCCGTCGTGGTCCCGCGTGCAGCGTCTGTCACCGGCTACTACACGCGCCCGCGTCCTGTGGCGGGCTGCGACGCTGCCGGCGCGCGCCCTGGGTGATCTGGCCGCCGGGCGGGTCGCCGTCGTGGCGGATGATCCGGACGCCGGCGCCCCGCTGTCGACATGGACGGCACTGCGCGGCGGTACGCGGCTGGCAGGTCGGGCAGTCGCTACTGGTGCCCGCAGACTCCTGGCACGCAACGAGTGGTTCGTCGCCTGCAGCATCGACGCAGACGGCCCGCTTCCCGACCTGGAACGTATGACACCCCTGATACCCCCTCGGGACCGGTTCTGGGCCGATCCCTTCCCCGTGGTGGACGGCGACCGGGCCTGTATCTTTGTCGAGGAGTGGCCGTACGCGCTGGGCCGCGGCGTTCTCGCCGCCCTCGAGATCGAGCGTGACGGGTCCTGGCGTCGCCTCGGTACCGTGCTCGAGCGCCCCTGGCACCTGTCGCACCCCTTCCTCTTCCGCTGGCAGGGAGAGACCTGGTTGCTGCCGGAATCGTCGGCAGAGGGTAACCTCGAACTCTACCGTTGCATCGACTACCCGCTGCGCTGGGAGCGGGCGTGCATCGTCATGCAGGACCTGTGCATCGTCGACGCCACGCTGCACGAAGGAGCGGATCGCTGGTGGTTGTTCGCTAACATCGGTGACGACGAGGTCTCCACGCACGAGGAGTTGCACTTGTTTTTCGCCACCACACCGCTGGGGCCGTGGACCGCCCATCCGGCCAACCCCGTCGTTTCCGACCCGCGTTCGGCCCGTCCCGCCGGCTGTCTCTTCGAGTGGGATGGCCGGCTGTGCCGCCCGGCCCAGGATTGCGGCGTCCGCTACGGCCGCGCCCTGGTAATCAATGAGGTCCTCGAATTGACATCGGAGGTGTACCGGGAACGTCCACAGGCTTGCCTGGAACCGGTGGCACTGACCGGCGCCAACCGCATGCACACCCTCAACCGTCACGAGTGGCTCACGGTCGTCGACGGACACCGGGACCGATGGTGGCCGAAATAGATCCCGTTGTCGCCTCGCCGTTGACGCCGGAGCGCAGCGAGGACGACGACATCCGCGACCTGGCGGGGGGCGCCCTCGTGGTTTTTGTCGGCAAGATGGCCCGCCTGTCGCGTGCTGCCTTCCTGTGGGTGATCACCCTGCTGTGCGGCACCGACGTACAGGGCTTGTACACGACGGCCTGGGCGGTGTGCAGCACCCTCAACAAATTCGCCCGCTTCGGCCTGTTGCGCAGCGTCGTTCACTATGTGACGGCAGCGCGGTCGGTGCCGGACTCAGGGCGTCGTCACGAGCATGCCGCCCTGGGCGCGGGGCTCTTGATCGCCGCCGTGGCCAGTGGCGCCATCGTGCTGGGGGCCCACTTGTCGGCGAATCACATCGCCGCCTTCTACGACAAACCCGTTGCTCACGCCATTCGTATCATGGCCTGGACCGCTCCCTTCGTCGCCTTCGCATGGGTCCTGACCTCGGCCACCCGTGCACTGCGAATCATGCGTTACGAAGTCTATGTACGGTCTATAGGCGGCCCATTGATTCTCTTCATCGGTGGGGCCGCCGTCGGACTTACCGGTCCCGAGTTGGAGGCCGACGCCCTGGAGGCCATTGCCTGGGTCCAGCTGGCCATGGCGGTGGGAAATCTTGCTCATTCCATCCTCTACTTCCGTCGCCACTTCTCCCTGGTTGATAGCATTGCCGCCATGCCGCGTCCCGAACCCTGGCGCGCGATGGTTCGTTTCGGCCTGCCCGTAACCTTCACCGACCTGGTCTATGCCCTGCTCGTACAGCTCGACGTGCTCATGCTCGCCTACTACTTCGACTCGGCCACCGTGGGGATCTACGCCCTGGCCCGCCGATCTGCCAGCGCCGTCCTCAAAGCACCGCAGGCTTTCGACGCCATCTTCAGCTCCGTCGTCAGCGAACTCTCCCTGCAGGAGCGCCACGCCGAGTTGAATCAGCGTTTCGTCACGGTCTCGCGTTGGATCTTCACCCTGAACCTGCCCATCGCCGTATGCCTGCTTCTACTCGGCGATCCGATCCTTCAGCTGCTGGACACGAGCGAGTTGGCCATCGCCGCCGACCTGCAGATAGCGATCGAAGTTCTTTTCGTGTTGTGTCTGGGAATGATGGTGCAGAGTGTGTTCGCCGTCGCCGAGCCGTTGCTGGCCATGTCCGGTCGTCCCGGCGTAAACCTGATCAACAACCTCATCTGGCTGGCGCTCAACTTCGCCCTGAACCTGTGGCTCATCGCTGTCTATGGAATCGTCGGTGCTGCCCTGGGCGCCGCGGTGGCCATGGTCGCCATCGCCCTGCTCCGAGTCTGCGAAATCTACGCGATCCGCGGCATTGTTCCCTTCCACCGATCCCAGCTCAAACCCTTGGCGGCTGGTGTCCTCGCGGCTGGGCCCACATGGTTCCTGCGTGAGGCGGCGACCGACCAGATCTGGCGAGCCGTCTTGCCGTGCATGGTGTTTTTCGTCGTTTACGTTGGGGTATTAGCGGCGCTGCGTCCCGAAGCCGAGGACCGCATGCTGTTGGCGCGGTTCTGGCAATCGCCTCGCTGGCGCGTAGGGTAGCTGAAGTCAGGCTGGGATTTGCAGAGGAGCGCAGGGAATGACGGCGACGCGGCGCGCCTCCTCGGGCAGGTAGCCGGCGGCAGCCACTGCCTCCCAGTCGCGCAACAACACACTCTTGGGAAACTGCATGACGCGCTTCCACTCGGGGAAGGACTGTGAGCAGATGACCAGGGGCGCTCGCTTGGCCATCACCCGTTTGGCGATCGTATTCGTGTGGATCGTGCCGCGCTTATTCAGGTAGGCCTGGTAGCTGACATCGGTGCGCTCAGCCTCCCGACGCAAACGCAGATGCCCCAACTTTCGCAGTAAGGGTCGCGCCAGCAAAGCGCCCAGAGGGGCCGGATAACGTCCGTCCGTGCGCGCCTCGCTGATCGTGCCACACAGCATGTTCGTCACCGACGCCTTCTGAAACTCGCTCCAGCCATGGTAGGCGATGCCATCACATGCTGGATCGTATAGAATCATGCTCGCCCGCGGGAAGAGTTTGCGCGGCCATTGCGACTTGGACACCTGCACTGGGTCTGCGTCGAGGGGATAGCCGTTGACGATGACGATGTCGGCACTCTGGCGCAGCTCCTGGGGGATCTCTGTCCGGTAGACCTCGACGGCACGCAGCACTGCCTGGGCGTGGGCAAGGCGAGAATTTCCTGCGACGATGGCGACCAACTCGCGCCGCGAGTTTATCACTGTGTTCACCGAGAAGGCGAGGCCGGCGCGGTCGGCGAAGGACTCGATCACCTCACGTGCGTCCGGTCGACGGTGCAGCGGTTCGGTCTGGGCGCGAGTTCGCTTCGGCTCGAAGCTGTGCAGTTCGGCGATGCTCAGGATGCCGGCGCACCCTGGTAGCAGGATCTTGCCACCTCCACTGAAACCGGCCAGCGTGTGCGGCAGGATGCCGCTGACACCGATGACGAGCTCGGCGTCGAGGACGCGTTGGTTGACGATGATGGGCATCCCTGACGGCAAGCGACCAAGATCACGCAGGTCGTCGTGAAAGGCGTCATGGCAATGCACAGGGTAATGGGCTACCACGTCGGCACCGAGTTTGCGCTCGAGTTCCTGTTGGGAAACCTGTCGGTGGGACCCGGTGGCGATCAGGAAGGAAACACCGCCCGGGCCGATGCCGGCTGCCTCGAGCAGCGCCAGCAGATGGGGGACGATACGATGCGCCGGTGTGGGTCGGCCGAGATCATCGACGACGATCAGAGCCGTGTTTTTTCCCTTCGCCAGCTCGGCCAGCGACGGCCCGGCGTGGGGCTGGGCGAGGGCTTGTCGCAAACCCTCCTCGGGCAACTCCGGCGCATCCGCCGGATGCAGCACGTCGACGCTCCACGCGTCCGGTACAGGCAGCTCGATCTGCTCGTCGCCGTGCCAGGCGCGCGAGCGCAGGGGGATGCGGGCCATCGATGGAATAGGTGGCTGGCTTGAAGGGACGCTGTCGAAGGAGTAGAGTGCTGCGCGGAGTCTATGAAAATAACGGCACTTCCTAGTTCTGTAAACGCAGAATGCGTGAGGAGGGTAGATGGGAATCTGGAAGAGATTGTTCGGCAGCGCTGGCAAGCCGGCCATGACACCTCGCGAAGATGAAGCCCTCGATACCGAGGCGCTCATAGAGGAGTTGAAGGCAGAGGGCGCCAGCGCCAAAGCGGGAGAGGTGTCCGTAAAGTCGTCACCACGGGATGTGTTCCGCTACACTTTCGTGCGCCTCATGGCAGGCACGACGACGGCGACGCTGCGCGCCGATCTCGTGCAGCGCGGTTTCTCCGGCAAGGTCGCCGACGCCTACATCACCCTTGTACAGAGCACCTTGTTTCCAGGTCGGTCGTGACGGCCACGGGAGTGTCGTTTTGCGTTGAAGGTCCGGCGCCGCTTCCATAGGTTTGCACCTGCCGCCGTCCATCCCCGAATCCGTACGGAGCCTGTCCCGACATGAGCCCCACTCCAGCGTCCCAATCCCTCTTCGAACGTGCAACACGTGTCATTCCGGGCGGCGTCAACAGCCCCGTACGCGCTTTTCGGGCTGTGGGCGGGGATCCCCTCTTCATCGCCAGTGGCGATGGCGCCCATGTTACCGATGCCGACGGTAAGCGCTACATCGACTACGTCGGTTCCTGGGGACCGATGGTCCTCGGTCACCGTCCTGCCGTCGTGATCGAGGCTTTGCGAGCCGTTCTCGATCGCGGCACCAGCTTCGGCGCCCCCACTGACCTCGAGGTGGAAATGGCGGAGCTGCTGACCCAGGTCGTACCGTCCATGGAGATGGTGCGCATGGTGAACTCAGGCACCGAGGCCTGCATGACCGCTCTGCGACTGGCACGAGGTGCCACCGGCCGCGACGTGATCATCAAGTTCAACGGCTGCTACCATGGACACTCCGATTCCCTCCTCGTGGCTGCCGGTTCCGGTGTCGCCACCTTCGGCATCTCGGGCTCACCGGGCGTACCCGACGACATCGCCCGCCGCACGGTCAGTATCGAATACAACGATCTGGACCTGCTGCGCAAGACGGTTGACGGTATCGGCGCCGACCAGGTCGCCGCCATCATCCTCGAACCTGTTGCGGGCAACATGGGCCTCGTGCTGCCCGGTGCGGACTTCCTGCAGGGCGTGCGTGATCTGTGCAGCAGGACCGGCATCATCTTCATTTTCGACGAGGTGATGACAGGTTTCCGCGTCGCCCTTGGCGGTGCCCAGGAGCGTTTTGGCATCACGCCCGATCTGAGCACGTATTCGAAGGTTATCGGTGGCGGCCTGCCCGTGGGTGCCTTCGGTGGTCGCGCCGATCTTATGGCCCAACTGGCACCCTCCGGCCCCGTGTATCAGGCGGGCACTCTGTCCGGCAACCCGCTGGCCATGACTGCCGGCCTGGCGACGGTCCGCCACCTGCGAGATATCGACCCCTACCCACAGCTCGAGGCCCTCGGGAGTCGCTGGGTGAATGGCATGCAGAAGGCCGTCGCTGACGCCGGCATAGCGGCGACGATCGCCAGCTGCGGATCGATGGTGGGCATGCACTTCCACGCCGGCCCGGTAACCAACTACACCGAGGTGCAGGGCGCCGACACGGAACTCTTCCAGCGCTATTTCCGCGGTATGCTCAACGCAGGCATCTACCTGGCGCCCTCCGCCTTCGAGGTCGGCTTCATATCGACGGCACACACCGAGGAACTGATCGACCAGACCACGTCAACAGCGGCGGAAGTGCTCCGGGAAGTCGCCTGAGGTCTTGCCCGTGGCGGGCTTTTTTCTCGACGATAGCAAAATCTCATCGATCAGCTCGTAGACCTCGTCACGACCCTCTATGTACGGTTCGACGCAGGACGAACGACCGCGCTGTCGGCAGCCTTTCCGAGGCCTGGGATGGCACCGGCGACGAGGACAATCCCGTCCCGCCGGGCCTCTATCTAATGAAACTTCAGCAACACCGACGAGGGTGACTTCGCGTCCACCCGTGTCGTGTCCGTCGTCTACTGACGCCCTCAGGACCACACGAATATCTCATCCACCTCCGGCGACATACCCACGAAGACGGCAAGCACGACTCGGGTGCGGTCCCTGACGACCCGAGGAAGTTCGTGGATGTTTTCCGCATAAAAGAAATACAGGTCCCCCGGATTCAGTTCGACCTGCACTCGCGGCAGGTCCTGCGCCCTTGCGTAGGCCGCGAACTCGCCCCGCTCGACTACCTCGGCCAGTTTCCCCTCACCTTTGGCGCGATAGATGATCGAGTCGCTGCCGACGGTGCCTTTCTGCACGCACAGGATCCCGGCGAACTGGTGCGTGAAGCGTGAGACGGCGTACTCGAATTTGCCGCGTCGACGTACCGAATCGAAATGCGGCTTGTGGCCTTGCTGGGCCTGATAGATTCGAAAGATCGCTGGGCCGTAGCGACGACCATCGACCTCCTCGGCTGTCATCACCGTCTTGCCGGCAGCCAGTTGAGCAAGATTGCGGTAGATCGTCTGCACCGGATCGACGAGACCATCGAAGAGGCGAGGGAACAGCGCGTGGGTCCTGTCAGCGTGGGCGAAGAACTCGTCTCGATCCGCTCCCACGCGCCCCAGACTGGTGCCGAGATCCAGATAGGGCCCGCCACTGAGTTGTGATTCGTTACCTATCGTATCGGGATCGAAATAACCACGCACCGTGAAGCGTGCCATGAGTTGGGTGCAGTCTGCCGACGGGTACGACCCACGTAGCACAAATGCCGGCACCGTGCCGTCGGCCAGGGCCATGAGGGGCTGTGGAAACAGCCGGCTGATGCCCTCAGCGTCGTCTTCCAGCGGTTGCCATGGATCCTGCAAGATCCCTACGCCCTGCGGTCCCAAGGAAAGGCGAAGCTCGGCTGACTCGTGTACCGCTGCGTCCCGATTTCGAGCGTCGCGCCAGCGCCAGGCGCCAACTCCACGGCGAAGGAGGTAGCGTCCACGTCAACCACCTCGCCGTCAACCGTGACCTTGTCGAAGTGATGTTCGGCGTAGGCTCCACCCTGCACGACGACCTGTCGACCCGCCACCTGATCGGTGTTGACCAGCGTGACCGTCGTCGAATCCGCCTCCAGCTTTTCAACCAGGGCGCCCACCCCTTCCGGCATGCCGGGACGCTGCCGGGCGGGATCGAAGTAGCGCAGGCGGCAGTGCAGCGGACATCCGTGCCTCGGCGCCATGCCCCCCAGCATGAGCTCTACGAGGGAACCGATGGTCGCCGGGTTCAGTGGGTTTGGATTGTCCGACAGTCGCGTGTCCGGTGTCGTCGGATCGGCGCGCACCTTCTCCATCTGTCCACGCACGCGCTCGAAGTCCCGCTGTAGTGCCTCGACGGGATAGTCGGAGGTGCTGCCCTCGAGGAAACCGATCCAGCCGCTGTCCGTGTTGAGGCGCTTCAGGTCGTCTCGCTCCATGGACCAGTAGTAGACGTCCAGGGCGCCGGCGGCATACGGTGACGGGGAGAAGTCGTACCAGCCGTCGTCGCCGTACATGTGCGGGTACTGCTGCTGACCGTCGACCAGTTTCGCGTGGCTGTTGATCTTGTCGATCATCTGCCGCCACACATCGACATAGCGCTGATCACCGCTGAACAGCAGAGCGTTGCCGAATCCGGCGATCCCCAGGTAGTGCGTGTTGCGGCTCGACAGGGCGCCCGTCTGCGGCACCGTTACCGTGAAAGCCCAGCCGTAGCAGCCGCCGTACCACTTGCCGTCGCACTCGCCGCCGATGCTACCATCGAGGCCGATGTTGGTGGGGATGATGCCGTCGTTGTCGATCGTCCGCTGCCGCCAGGCCTCCGCGTATTCCAGCACCCAGTCACGAAAGCTGTCTTCTCCGGTGAGGGCGTAGGCGTTCAGCCCGAGCGTGGTGGCCACCATGTTGGATGGATGGTCACCGACGACGTCCGTGTAGTCCTGGAAGTGGGCCAGCATCTCCTCGAAGTTGCGCTCCCCGTGCAGGGCGTTGTAGCGCTCCTCCACCTCGTCGAGGGGGTCTCCTGCCCAGTCCAGCGCCGTCGCCTTGCGCAGCATGGGACCGCGGCTGCCGTTGAACAGGCTGCGGATGATCTTGTGTTGCTTGTCGTAGTTGGGAGATTGCGGGTCGTCGCCCATATAGAAACCGGCAAAACGCCGCACGCGCTTGTCGAAATCGCGCGCCGTCGGGTCCATGAGTCCGTGCAGGTTGAACGTCGTCAGCCCCTCGCCGTTGTGGACCCAGTCGAACATGACCGGGAATTCGCGGTAGTACATGCCGTCGCGGGCGAAGGGAACCTCCGTCGTTCGAGCCTCGGTGTACTGTTTCAGGTGACCCTCCCAGCCGAGTTCACACATGGCGCGCAAATCGTCACCGCCGCCCAGCAGATAGAGCACAGGCCAGCCGACAAGGTTTTCGATGGCGTCGTCGGGACCGTCGTTGCCGCCCCAGCGGGGAATACACTCCAGGTGACCGCGTTCGTCGAAATACTTCTCGAAGAACTCGCTGCAGGCGCGCTCCTGCGTGCGGATCAGCTCCCACTCCATCAGTGCCCACGCGGGCGGCGCCATCGGCGTGTCGATGCGGATGTGGCTCTGCTTCAGGTATGTCAAGGGATCTCTCACTCACAGGTTGCCGCGCGCCAACTGGACGGAATTCGACGACTGTTCTTATGCGAGGACAGCTAAGCGGCCAGGAGGCGGCTGGTCAAGAGACCGGTGGGATTGACGCTCACTGCGACCGAGCCAGTCGTCTCAGGGTCTCGATTGACTCACACTCTCGCTCCATCTTCGCCAGCGCCGTGCCGACCAGAGCCCGCGCGAGCTCTTCCTGATCGCGAGCGGCTAGGCGCAGCGCCTTCTCCACCCAATCGGAGCGGATGGCGTCGATGCCCGAAAAAGCCCCGGCGATGGCTCCGGCCATCGAGGCGATGGTGTCGGCGTCGCGACCAAAATTGGCACCGTAGGTGACGCACTTTTCTACATCGCCGTCTGCCAACCAGAACAGGGCTAGAGTGATTGGAACCGTCTCGCGGCTGTCGCAGGTGATACGCCTGAAGAAAGAGGTTTGCCGTGAGTAGACTTCCGCACGGAAGCCTTTGTAGTCAACATTGGCGAGAGCCACTTCCATGATTTCGGCAACCAGACCGCGCAGTTCCTCGCCGCTCCAGGGGAGCATCGCCCCCAATGCCGCCTCCACGACCGCGTCTCTACTGGTTTCTGGTTTGAATGCTTCGGCCACTGCCGCTGCCATCGCCGCTGCGCCATCCTGACAGAAACTCACATCGTGCACGTGGATGAGCCCGGCCAACCCGTAGGCCTGGGCCGCCGCTGCCCGCGGATTGCAGGCATTTGCAATACCTACGGGCGAGATGCACATCGCAGAACTGGAGCTGGGCATGTTACCCAGAGCGGCCAGGCGCGGTTGGGAGTGCATTCTGAGCTTGGCTGCTGTGTGCAGTACCGACTGGAAGAACTTGCCCACCTTACTTCCGAAGATCTCGCTGGACTGGTCGACCCATTCACGCGCCCAATCGTCGATCGTGGCATGACCGCCCGACCCCACAAGCGCGTCGGCCAGCAGGTTCTTCATCACGGTGTCGTCGGTACCATCAGAGTCGAAATCGTCGACCCAGCCCAACTGCGCCTCGATTTCCCCATAGGCCATATTCTCAGTCGGCGTACCGATGGCGTCGCCTATGAGCCCACCCACAAGACAGCCAAGACTCTTCTTATACAGCGACGAGTCTATGGAATCATCCGTCATTCTTGCCTCCCTCAAAGCCGCCGACAGGCGCTATCCGAACAGTGTTGCTGATCCGTCGACTAACGATAGGCCTTTTGTGCGCTCAGACCGAAGATTTGCCCATCCCGCCTTGCTCGACCGGCTCCGTGGCAGCCTTTTGTCTATTTTGCGATCTGGCCACCCGAGTCAACCGCTGCCAAGAACGAACTGAGAAGTGACCTCATGCGGATTATTCTTGCCTGTTTCACGCTGGCGCTGGCAGTGCCGGGATCGGCGGCCTCGAATTGGCCACAGTGGCGAGGTCCGGAGCAGACAGGTGTCAGCCCTGCGACGGATATGCCCTCGGAGTGGAGTGCCGAGGTCGGCGTGGTCTGGAAGGTGGAGCTGCCGGCCTGGAGCGGCGGTACGCCCATCGTCTGGGGAGACCGCGTGTTCATCACCTCA
>JAYZCA010000421.1:0-4131 GCA_036339235.1 Candidatus Latescibacterota bacterium
CGGCGTCCGGTTTCGGCGGCTTCGATATCGACATAAGCCATCGCGATGCCGCGATTGAGGATGGGAGAATGGGTGCCGCTGGTGATTTCACCGACGGATCGTTCACCCTCCATGACATCCTGACGGGCGCGCGGGATCCCCTTCTTCAGCAGTCGTAGACCGACCAGACGCCGTGCCACTTTTCTCTGTCGCTGACAGCGCAGCGCGTCCCGGCCCGGGAAATCCGTGTCCTTGTCGAGAGCGAGGGTCCACCCGAGGCCGGCTTCGAGGGGTGTTGTCGCCTCGCTCAGCTCATTGCCGTAGAGGCACAGCCCGGCTTCGAGTCGAAGCGTGTCGCGTGCCGCCAACCCGGCGGGCCGGGCACCGCCAGCGCACAGAGCGTCCCACAGTTGGCCAGCCGCCGCTGCCGGACAGATGATCTCGAAGCCGTCCTCTCCCGTATATCCGCTGCGACTCACGAGCCAGTCCGGGTGGGTGTCGGGTGTCAGGCAGCGGAAGAATCCCAGCTCCCGCACGTCGGCGCTGACGGTGGCAGCGACGAGGTCCTCTGCCTTCGGGCCTTGAACAGCGATCATCGCCTCATCGGCGGTGCGCTCGAGAATTTCGACATCCCGAAGGCTGCGGTGCGAGGCGTGGTCGCGGATCCAGGCCAGGTCGATCGTTGTCCGCGAGGCGTTGATGACGAGAAGGTAGTCCTGTGAGGCAAGCCGGTAGACGACCAGGTCGTCGATGGCGCCGCCGTCGTCATTGCACAGAACCGTGTAGGCCATGCGTCCCGCCTGCAGGCGGGTGACGTCATAAGGCAGCAGGCTGTCGAGGAAACATCCGGCGCCAGCGCCGCTCACAGACACGCGTCCCATGTGGCTCACGTCGAACAGGCCGACGCTCTCTCGCACCAGCCGATGTTCGGCCTGTATGCCCTGAAACTGGACCGGCAGTTCCCAACCCGCGAAGTCGACGAGCCGTCCGCCGGCCGCCTGGAGCGTGGCCCGCAAAGGCGTGGGGCGAGGCGGTGCGGTCATCCCGCTCCGGCGTCGGCAGTTAGGTCATTCCAGATCTTGTCGGCCATGGAGCGAAGGTCGTCGAGGCTGCCGTTGTTGTCCACAACTTCGAAGGCACCGGGGCGCTGGGCGTCAGAAAACTGGGCCCTGTGCCGTTGGCGCACCTCATCGACGCTCATGTCGCGGCTGGCCGCGACTCGGGCCACCGCTGAGTCGGCGTCGGCGCTGATGACGAAGACGCGGGCGAACCAGTCTTCGATTCCCCATTCGAAGACGAGGGGTGCGTCGAGCACGACGACGGGGCTGGCCAGCTCGGCAGCAGCAAGCTCGGCGGCGATAACGGGCTGCAGGTGGGGCCGGACGATCCGCTCGAGACGTCGGCGCGACGGCCCGTCGACCAGGGCGCGGCGGGCGAGCCCACGGCGATCGAGATGGCCCCCCTCTTCGTCGAGCAGGTCCTCACCGAAAGCGTCGGCCAACTGTCGCTTTAACGGAGCGCTTTCATCGACGACCCTCCGGCTCAGGGCATCGGCGTCGACCAGGCGGGCGCCACGCTCCTCGAGCAATCTTGCGAAGGTCGACTTGCCGCTGCCGATGTTCCCCGTGACGGCGACGCGCATTTGCGGTCTTGCAGCTTTGCTGCTCCTACCGACCCTTCAGGAAGCGGAGAAAGTCGGTGCCCACAGGCTGTACGAGGATCGTCTTTTCGTCGAGAGCACTCTCGTAGGCCTCGAGGGTACGCGTGAATTCATAAAAGTCGCTCGCCCCGCGGTAAGCCGCAGCGTAGATGCCCAAGGCCTCCGCATCCCCCTTGCCGCGAGTGCCTTGCGCCGTTTCGTAGGCGGTGGCCCGGATGCTGGCCGACTCCAGATCGGTCTCGGCGCGAATCTTCAGCGCCTGCTCCTCGCCCTCGGAACGATACGCCATGGCCTCGCGCGCCCGTTCCGCGCGCATGCGGTTGTAGACGGCCGCTTCGTTCTCCGGTGGCAGGTCGGCACGCTTCACCCGCACGTCGACGATTTCGATGCCATAGACGAGGGCTGCCGCGGCAGCGCGCACGGTGACGGTGTCCATGATAGCTTCGCGATTCGTCGCGATCACTTCCGCCAACTCGTGCTGTCCCAGCTCCTTGCGCAGTTCGGAGTAGATGATGTCGTCGAGACGTGCCTGCGCCTCGTTCTCCGTCCGCAGCGCTTGCATGAACTGCAGGGCATCGACGATGCGCCAGCGTGCGTAGTTGTCGAGCAGGAGGATCTTCTTGTCCTTCGTGTAGATAGGGTCTGCGTCGCTGTCGTAGTCCAGCAGACGTTTGTCGAATACGGTGACCTTCTGGATCGGGTCGGGCAACTTGAAATAGAGACCTGGCTCCGTGATCACGTCCCTCGGCTGACCGAACTGGGTGACGACGACTTGTTCGACCTCGTTCACCGTAAACGTCACGAGGTTGGCCCCGAAGAGAGCGACGACGATGACGACGACGAGTCCGATTGCGCTTCGCATGATTCCTCTCCTTCCCTAGCGGGCCGGCGCCGACAAGAGGCGCTCGAGATTGATGAGGTTGACGACGCCTTTGCCTTCGGCGTCGATGATGTACTTCTGAAACTTGGGCATGATACGTTCCATGGTCTCGATGTAGAGCCGGCGCTCGGTGACCTCCGGCGCCTTCACGTACTCGGCGTAGACGGCGCCGAAACGGTCGGCGTCGCCCTGGGCCCGGCGCACGCGCTCCACCGTATAGGCTTGGGCTTCCTTCAGCATGCGCTCCGCTTCTCCGCGCGCTTTCGGGATCACCTCGTTCTGATAACCGCGTGCTTCGTTCACCAGGCGCTCGCGATCCTCCTTGGCGCTGGCCACGTCCTTGAAGGCAGCATCGACCTGCTGGGGCGGGCCCACCGACTGCAGTTGCACCGATTCGACGGCGAGGCCGCAGTCGTAAACGTTGAACAGTTCCTGCAGCTTTTCCTTGATTTCGGTCTGCACCCGCAGTTTGCCCTCAGTGAGGACCTCGTCGATGCCGTGGCGACCGACGACCTGACGCAGGGAGGCCTCGCAGGCGTCGTGGATGAGGCCGCCGCCGGTGGCTTCGAAGGCTCCGAGGCCGCGCACGTGGAACAGGGCGTCGGTGACGCTGCTCACCCTGTACTGAACGACCATCTCCACGTTGACGATGTTCTCGTCACCCGTGAGCATGAGCGCTTCCTTCGGCCGGCGGCGGTACTTTGCCGGTGGTCCCGGGTCGATCGTCTGGAAGCCGATTTCCTCGCGATAGACACGCGTGACGGAGCGGATGATCGCCATCTCGATCGGTGTCGGCCAATGGTAGTGCAGGCCGGGCTCGACGACTTCCTGGAGCTTACCGAAACGCAGGATGACGGCATTTTCATCGGGCTCGACCGTGTAGATGCCGGACAGCACCCACAGGATGCCGAGGATGCCGAGCACGAGATACACCGTGCGGGGATTGAAGTTCAACTGCTGTATGGGAGATTTTGGAAAGTCAAACTGTTGGGGCATAAGTCGATCCTTTGAAGGTCTGACCTAAACCTGCCACCCATCACTATGGGGTCAGGCGATGAAGCTCGTCGATTCCGGTGAGCAGACAGTTGCCCGCTGCCGCGTAGCTGGCCTGCTCGAGGGTCGTGTGCAGGTCGGCTCCACGGATCCTGGCGGCGGTGAGCGCCGCCAAGAAAACGTCGCCGCATCCTGTGGGGTCGAGCTCTTGCACCGGATCCACCGGATAAGCTGCTTGATCCAGGTGCAGCACCGATCCCTCTGGTTCACGTGCCGCGGCGATGGAACCAGCGGCGCCGCGGGTGATGATGACGACGCTGGGGCCACGATCCAGCACCGAGGTCGCCCAGTCAAGCAGTCCCGCTGTTTCGTCGCCGCCGGGGGCGCCGAGAATGCGTGCCTCCTCAGCGTTCATCTGCACCACATCGGCCGGTGCCAGCCACCTGTGGATGTCTGCCGGCGGACGCGGGAAGCGCGTGCCGTCGGCGCGCCGCCCCAGAGTCAGGCTGTGCACGTCCACCAACAGCGGACCATCAACCCTCTCACCCATCGCCGCGAGGGTGCCCACATCGAGTTCGAACCCGGTGATAAAGTTGACCACCAGGGCGTGCAGACGTGG
>JAYZCA010000422.1:0-3097 GCA_036339235.1 Candidatus Latescibacterota bacterium
GGACCCACCCCGCGGCGTGCCCTCCGCGCGGGCCGCATTGTACCAGTCGTGGTAGAAATCCTCGGCACGTGCGGAGAGGATCGGCACGTTCATGGCGCCAGCGATGTCGATGCTGTAGTCGTCGCTGACGACGGCATCAAACGTCAACGCCTGCACCGAGTCGGGCAGCTCGAACTCGTAGTAGACGATGTCGTCGTCATCGGCTCGCAGGGGCGACGACTGCGACGCCGGGTTCACGGTGCGCGTGATCCCGTCAAGGACGGCGAGGAAGAAGGGCGTGTTGCTCGCCTCGATCACGGAGCGTAGCCAGGCGCGATTTCGGCGCAGATAGGTGATCTCGTTGTTCTGCAGAAGGATCGTACTCGTCAGATCCGGCGTGACCGGTACATTCTGCAGCAGATCGTCCACCCGACCGACACGCACCGGTTCGATCGGCGTGTCGTCCACGTACGCCGTCAGGCCATAGACCCCTGCTCCCGGGGAGTTGTCCTCCGGATCGTCGTCCGAGAAGAACACGTAGAGCCGACGTAGACCATCATGCATCACCTTGGGCACCGAACCGCGTAGACCGTCGACCTCGACGC
This sequence comes from Candidatus Latescibacterota bacterium, assembly GCA_036339235.1. Lineage (GTDB taxonomy): Bacteria > Latescibacterota > UBA2968 > UBA8231 > UBA8231 > UBA8231. The sequence continues at coordinate 585 of JAYZCA010000422.1, forward strand.
CTGCCTCTGAATCAAAGCGGTGGGTGTTGACGTAGGTCGTGCCGACCTTGAGAGCGCTGCCGATCTGACTCTCCCAGTGTCCTGCCAGGATCGATGTGCCGAAGATTCGACGCTCCTCGAAGTCCTGGTCGATAGCAACCCCGGCGGGCACGATGACGGGATCGGTGAGGTGACTGGAGATGACGCTGAAGCGATTGCTGCTCGACGCGCCGTCCCACCTGATGCCGTTGAACCTGGGCAGGTTGAGCGTCATGGGCGTGAAGAAGGTGCTGATGTGATCGCCGACGATCAGTCGGGTAGACCAGGGACCGAACCCTTCATTGGCGATGATAAGCTTGTCGAAAAAGCGGTCATAGCGCGCGTTGCGAGACTCGAAGCTGCCACGAATTCCCGGCGCATCCCGGCGGGTTTCGCTGAGATGGACGACATCGACACCGTCGATGATCAGATCACCGAAGCGGTCAAACCGTCGATTCTCCTGATCGAAGTCGTAGTCGCGGTAGCCGCCGGCTCCGTAATTCTCGAAGACCTCGTTGCGCCACAGCTCACGGAAGTCCCGTGACAGAAACTGGCCCGATGACGGGACCGCCACCGCCAGACACAACCACACGCCCAGGTGAATCCGCATCGATCGCGAGCGATTCAGTAGGCCACGCCGATGACGCCCACGGAGACGGCATCGGTCGGTTCGAGATCGGCCACGACACGATACAGGTAGATACCGGGAGCGACGAGATCGCCCGCATCGTCCAGCCCGTCCCAGGCTCCCGGCAGACCTGCACCCGGCGCCCCCAGGGACCGATAGCTCCCAGAGCCAAGGATCTGCTCTGCCAGTGTTCGCCGCAGCCGGCCGCCGACCTCGTAGATCTCGATACGCACGGGGGCTTCGACTACGCGGCCGAGAACGAACCCGATGACACCCACATCGTTGCGGCCGTCCCCGTTTGGCGTGAAGACGCCAGGCTTGGCGACAACCTCGCTGAGGATGGAGATGTCGAAGGTCACCGATTCCACCCGGGTCGTGAGCGGCAGTCCCTCTGGGTCGGTGCCGTCCCGGAGCGTCGTCCGCAGAGCATTGCTTGATCCAGGGCTGTACAGCAGGCCGCGGAAGTCGTGACTGGCAGAGAGCATGCGCGTCTGGAACGGAATCGTCAGTTGCACGCTTTCCTTCAACGGTGGGTCGAAGCCGATAACGAGGGAATCGTTCGTCGCGTACGTGGAGGCCGCGTCTGGCGTGGCACCGCCGATGCTCGCGATGTCGAAGGTGGCCGGGTACGGGGTCAGCAGCACGATGCGAGCTACCCCCGCACTCGCCGCGTCGGTCTCCACCTCAAGGGTGTAGACAAAGTCCGTCACCACGCCGATCTCGACTTGACCGGGAACGATGGACGCTGCCGCCCGGGCGACGGGCATGTTGCCATCGTCGAAGGTGACTGTGAGGCTGTCGAGTCGGGGCCCTGCGCCCAGGTCACGAGTCGCCATGCGCGTCTCGAACTGGAGCAGGGCGCGCGGTTCGGGAACATCGAGGTCGATCGTCCTGTCCGAACGCCACGCCGACCACTCGCTCCAGGTTTCCCCATCACCGCTGCGGAAGCGAAGTGATATCTCGGCGTCCTGGGGAACCTCGCCACTCCAGCGAACCTGGTCGAAGTTCTTGTCCGCCATCGTGCCCAGATCGAGGGGTGGAGACCGAAAGCTTCCTGTAGGCACGACACCAGCGCCGAAGACCTCCATCTCGCCGACGCGAGGTGAGGCGTCACGGGCGGAGAACTCGGTGACCCTCAACAGCACGTGCCTGGCGGAGATCGGCGTGAAATTCACCGACGTTTCTTGGAAGTCTTCGATCTGATTGCGGGCCGCCACCTCGATGAAGGACACGCCGTCCTTGCTCACGAGAATGCTATACCCACGCAGTGAGTTGTCGGCGAAGGAGCCGGAACTGCTTGGAGGCTGCGTCACAACCCGGACTGCATCGATCTTGATCAGTCGGCCGAGGTCGGTCTCGACCCCCTGTAACAGAGACGAGGCGCCGCGGCGGAAGGACACGGCCGTGGAGATGTCGCCATCGATGAGGTTCGGATCTTGGGACAATGAACCGAAGGCCGTATTGACGCCTTTCAGGGAGCGCAGTTGCAAGCCGTTGCCGCTGCCATCGAGTCCGCCAGGGAAACCAGCGACGCTGCTGACCCGGGTCAGATCCAGATCCGCGAAGTCGGTGTAGGCATCCGGTGACAGGGACCCGGCCTGCACCGGCTCCCAGAGGACGGCCTCCCCGTTCTCCTCATGACGGTCCAGACGATTCTGTCGGAGCTCGGTCCAGTCGGCTCCGGCCTCATTCGGCAACGGCGTTCCGGTCCAGAACCAGGGATTGATGCGGTCCAGGGGGGAACTGACGAAGAGCACGTCTTCGGATTGCAGGACGGCGAACAGACCATAGGGCGAGTCATCACCTGCGTGCTCGACGACGACGGCGACATTGTTGCTGCGATTGCTGAAACCCACGTCCCATGTCT
>JAYZCA010000423.1:0-6749 GCA_036339235.1 Candidatus Latescibacterota bacterium
GCGGCTGCAACCAGCGGTGGAGTAGAGACATCTCGCTCCTTGGAGGTTCTGGCGTTTCTCCGGCACCGCCGGCATGGGCCTTCGGCGCGTACGCCGGTATGCGGTCGATGTTAGACTGGGGGTTTTGTGTTCGGCTGGCGAGCCGGCTGAGACGGGTCTCTTGGAATTCAGGGCGGCTGCGCTCAGCGGCTCACTCCACGACGAGCTCGTCGGCGAAGATCCACGCCGGGCCGCCGACTCCGATGTGCCAGTCGGGACAGATGCGTCGGCTGGCGGCGCGGACACGGACATAGCGGGTTGCGCGCGGGGCGAATTCCACTGCGTAGGTTTCGGTGAACACGGGTTCCTGATGTTCGTCGGCGGTGGCTTGCACGACACCGGCTGGTTCCCAAACGTCGCCATCGATGGACAGGTCCACGTCCAGCCGCAAGGGCAGCCAGATCCACGAGCCCACCGATTGCAGGAAATCGACGCTGACGCGGTGTACGGATGTCTGCGCGCCGAGGTCGACGACGGCCTCCAGGTCCTCACCTTCCCAGCCGAGCCAGGCGAAGCTGTGATCGATCGGTCCGTGCAGGCCGTCGACCAGGGTGGTGGCGCCATCGGCGGGGTATTTCGGGCTGAAAGCGGGCGTCAGAGAGAGGGGTCGACCTACGGCCAGGTGGTCGACGGGTACGCGCTGCAGGACGGCGCGGTAACGCTGACCGTACTCGACAGGTGAGGTGTGCCATTCGTGGACGCGGGTGACACCCTGCTCGTCGGCGATACTAACGAACTCGTCGAGACGTGTAAGGATTTCGCTGCGCGCCTGCCAGGCACCGTCGGCGTCGCGCTCGAACAGGCCGTCGTCGCCGCTGGCCCGTGTCTTGGCCTGTTCGAGCCGGGCGAAGACAAGTGGCTGCCGTGCCCAGCGGACGCGTTGCAGAAATATCTCGTCCCCAACGACGGCGGCTTCGGCGGCGTCAAACTGCTCATCATACGTCGTCATCAGTTCGGCTGTGAGATAGGTATTCGACGCACCGATGGGATTGCCGAAGATGCTCAGTCCCGCTCCGGACGCAGCAAGGGCGTCGTGCTGAGTGTCGATGTAAGCCCGCAGGTGGGGGGCGGCCGCACCATAATAGCCGGCGAGAAAGTCGTCGATCAGGACATCCACGTCGGCGTCCGGATTCCACAGCAGCTTGGCGATGAGGTAGGCGCGCAACTCCGCCCACTCACCGCCGACCTCGCGGTTTCCCTGCTGGAAGTGGGCGACGGCGGAGTTGTCGACGAAGTAGCGCAGGTTGGGCTGCAGGACGCGAAGATTGGGGAAGGGGCTGACGAGGTTGGAGAACTGGATGACGTAATCCCAGATCAACAGGCGGTCCGTGATCCGCGCCCAATCCTCCAGTTCGGCGCGGAAGGCGGCAGCGGAGGGATCGGTGGCTACCGGACTTGACCGGTTGAGCTCTATAGGCGCCAGCACGACGAGGACGTTGTCGGCAGGTCGCAGTTCCCGCGGCGCCTTGCGCGAGTACTGGTAGGCAAGGGTCGAGATCGTCTGCTCTGGAAATTCAGCCGCGACGCGATTGATGAAGGTGATGAGGGAGCCGGAGTGTGCTTCCTGTTCTGCGTCGATGGCAGCGCAGCGGTCGCAGGTACAGAAGCCCTGGGTGTCGTTCTGGCTGACAGACCAGTATTGCTTCTCCGGCTCTGCCTCGATCCACTGTTGCAGATTGGCGACGAGGACATCGTACATCGCCTCGTTCGTCAGGCACAGTTGGCCGTTGGAGATGCGCCTACCGTCGACTTCGGCATACCACTCGGGGTGCGTCTCGAAGTGCTCGTCGGGCGGCACGAGGCCGGCGAAGGTGTGTACCCAGGGGCCCCACTCCTCCACGTGGCGATTGAGCTTGTGCCATTCTCCGAACGCCGGATCCTGGGCACCACGATAGTAGTCCTCACGGAACTCGATGGGCGGCACCTGCACGACATCCAGCCCGTCCGGGAGCTCGAGAGTGTCAGCGTCAGGTGCTACGAGAGCGCCGGGGGCGTAGAAGCGGAACCCGAGGTAGTCTTCCAAGAAGGTCGTCGCGGCGTAGATGACGCCTTTGCCCGAACCACCCACCAGGACGAGGTGACCCCCCACCGTTCGCAGCACGAACCCATCTTTCCCGAGAACGGCCAGGTCGACGTCGATGTTGAGGTGGCGCGTGCGCCTGCTGTGTCCCACGAGGATTTCGTCGTCCCTGGGCGGGGCATCGGCGGTGACGACGGGCAGATCGACCTCGAGCAGATGGCCCAGGTGTTCGGCAAGCAATTCGGCGGCGCGCGACTCGGCCGCCGTGGGGGATTCGGACAGGACGATCTGTGTGCTCATGGCGTGCTCCGGCGACAGCGTGAACACGGCGGGACCGCTGCAGGCGACGAAGGTCAGGGCAACCCAGGGAAGTCCTGCGAGAAGCGGAAAGGGTCGTGACAGCGCAGCGGGGTGAGTCAGAATGGACAGGATGGGCCCTCCCGTGTAAACGGGAGCCAGTGACCGGTACTGCCCAGCAGGCGGTTGACGGCGCCGGTGATCGCATGGCGCAGCAGCAGGCTGAAGGCCAGCCAGTCGCCGCCGGACATGTCCGTCCACTCGACGAGATCCATCATCTCCGGATTCTGCGCCGCCAGCGTTTCAGAGTAGACGAGGGGGTCATGCTCCATGGCCTGATGCACCTCGATGAGCGCGTCGATGGTGGCTTCGCTGTAGCGGCCGGTTTCAACCTCGGCAGGCGTCAGCTCCAGCTCGTCGTAGCCCTGGCCGTATTCTTCGGGATCGGCTCGCCGAGGATGGCGTAGAATACCTGGCGCGCCGGGTCTCTTGTGGGATTGTCTCAGTCACGGGCCTTGGAATGTGGGCATAATGGGTGGGTAAAGTCAAAGGAAGGAATTCGCCGATGACAGCGGCCGCCGAACGGGACCGGTGGGAAGCACGCTACAAGGAGCCGGACTACGATCCGGACCGGGAGCCGACAGCCTTTCTCGTGGATGCCACACAAGCTCTGATTCCCGGCCGGGCTCTTTGTCTGGCCGCCGGAGCGGGGCGCAACGCCGTACACCTGGCGACACAGGGCTGGACGGTGACGGCGACGGACATCTCGGAGACGGGTTTACATTGGTGCCGCCGCTGGGCGACCGACAGCGGTGTGGACGTCGACACGGTGGTCGCCGACCTGGCGGCATTTGACCCCCCGGCGGGGCACTGGGATCTGGTGACGATGGTCTCCTACCTGCAGCCGGACCTGTTTGCCGCGATTCGTCGCACCCTGCGCCTGGGTGGTCACTTCCTGTTCCACACGTTCAGTCAGCGGCATCTCGAACAGGGCTGGGGGCCCCGCAGCCCTACACACCTGGCCGATCCGGAGAAGGTACGCGCCGCGTTCCGGGATTGGGATCTGGTACGATTTGAGGAGGGGGTTTACCCCCGCAGCGACGGGCGTCGCGAGGCGGTGGTGCGCATGCTGGCGCGCAAGCCAACCTAAGCCATGTACTCGACCTGCTCCGCCACGCCCACCGCCAGGGGCGTCGCGGGTGACGGCAATCCCGCCTCGCGCAGGGCGGCCAGATCATAGATACGATGACAGAGGAACGGGGCGGCGCCCGGGTTGTCAGCCAGGTACTCGTCGACTGGTACCTCCTCGATATGCAGGCTCACGCCGAGGATGTCGGCCAGGATCCGGTAGTAGGTGACTGACTCGACAACGTCCGGGCCGGCGGCTTGGAAGATGCGGCCGTTGAGGTCGGCTCGCCCCGCCGAGGCGAGCACGAGATCGGCCAGGTCCCGGGCCACGATCGGCTGCTGCAGGAAGTGGCCGCCGCCGACGAGGCGTAATGTCTCGCCGGCCCGCAGCCGCTCGAGCAAGCGCTCGTCACGTCCGTGCTCAGGCAGGCAGCCGAGCCTCGATCCTGGGCCGTAGATGTGGCAGGGGCGTACGATCGTCCACGCCATGTCGCCCGTGTCCCGGTTCATCAATTCCAGCTCGCACATCCGCTTCCGGCCACCGTAGCCGTCACTCAGATAGTGCTCCGACACCTCACCCTGCGGGAATGCGCGGTGCGCGGGATCGAAGACGAAGTCGGTGGAGATGAAGACGAGCTGACGAGCGCGCCGCCTGAACACGGACACATCCTGCACCGCGTCTTCGGCGTCGTAGCCGATACAGTCGGCGACCAGATCGAAACGGTCGATCTCCGCCATCTGCATGGCCGACGCGATGGCGGACTCGAAGACGATCGTGTCCTTGCGGTCGGCGACGATGGCAATGACCCCGTCGGGCAGCGGCAGCCGGCCCCGCGTGACCGCCCACACGCGCCATCCGGAGGCGACGGCACGGCGGGCCACGGTGCCGCTGACGAAACCGCTGCCGCCGACGATGAGCAGATTGTCTGACATGGCCATCCCTTTCTACACCTGTGGATCGCGGGGCAGCAGGTCCATGGGCTGCACGATCTTGCGCCGCTCGGGCGTGAGCCGTGCCAGCAGTTGAGGCGACGGTGCATATCCGTGGCGGAAGTTGCCCCAGGAGGGCCCGTAGCGAAATACGCAGATGCGCCGCTCCCCCTCGTTGACGCGCCGTGCCGAGCCGTGAGCGATGCCGTCGACGAAGATGATGGCGTCGCCGGCTTGCATCTGAACCTCGACGGCGCCCTCGATCCCCTCCACTGTGGCGCCTCCCGGTTTCATGGTGTGCTCGGCGAAATTCGGATGCAGGAAATTCGATTTATGACTGCCAGGAATCAGCATGGTGCCGCCGTCCCCGGGGCCGATGTCGGTGAGGGCGACAAGGTTGTTGACCTGGCCGCACATGAAACGTCCGCCGTGGTAGCGGAACTGATTGCGGTGAATGGGGGGAAAGCCGCCGGAGTGGACGCCGATCGCTTCACCAGGCCGCCGGAAATTCGCGAAACACTCGTCGATGAACAGCGGACCGTGATGGTAATCGAAAGTACCCTCGCCGCCGACGAAGAACTTGATACGCTCGATCCATGACGGATGATCGATGAGCCGTTCGAAGGGCTCTCCCGCCTCGTAGATCTGCTGGTAGTTGAGGCCGTCCTTCGTGCCGTACGTGTGGGCATGCAGGTGCCCGTGCCACTGGCCCGGCTGCAGGGGTGGGATGTCGTCGAGGGTGGCGTTGCAGGCGTCGACTTCGTCCGTCGTCAACGCGCCCTGCACGTGGATGTAACCGCGCAGGTCGAAGAGGTAGGTGTCAAGGGGGTCAACCATGAATCGGGTCTCCTTGCTGAGTTGTTCTGGCTCCGAATTAGAGGAGATGTCGCTCACGCGTGCAAGCCCGCACCGCTGGGCTTGCCAGTGTTCCATCGACTCCCGTGCGTTTGGAGACCAGGGCCCCATCGATTGGCCATCGCCTGCATGTCGTCACTACCACCTGCTCGGGAAAGAGCACACTGGTGGCGCGACTGGCAGACGCTCTGCAGGTGTCCGTCGTCGAACCGGATGCCCTCAACTGGCAGCCTGGGTGGGTTGCCCTGATGGAGACGGACCCGGAGACATTCGAGACGAGACCGAAAGAGGCCACTGCCGGTGACGGGTGGATGGTGGCGGGGGCCTACTCGGGATTCACGAGACGCCTTTGCTGGCCCCGTTGCACACCGTCGTCTGGCTCGACCTATCTCTGACCCTGTGGCGCGTCGTATTCCGCTCGTGGCGCCGCTGGCGGTCGAAGGAGCTGCTCTGGGGGACGAATCGCGAGAAATTCTGGACGCACCTGATGTTGTGGCACACCGCGGATCCACTGCTCTGGTGGGCGTGGACGACGCACGAGAAGAAGAGATGCCGGATAGTCGCGTCGATGGCGAATTCTCAGTGGGCCCATCTCCGCTTCGTGCGACTGACCTCGGTGCGCGAAGTGTAGCGGTTCGTGCGCCTCATCGAGGAGGCACATCAGCGATATCAGCAGACGTCCTCTTGTGGTTTGAGTCTCCACGGCGGCTCTGATATCTGCTTGAAACGCAATTACTCAGAATTGCAGTCACTCAGATTTCGGTGGTCACTCGCCTGAGAGACCGGCAGGAAAGCCAAGTCAGCTCTGGACCACGGTCTGTTTGACCCTCGCCTTCCTCACATATTCCACCAGAAACGCAACGAACACGGAAAATATCAGCCCGACGGCGCCGGCGAGAAGAGCGCTGCGTCGAGTCGGCGCGGGATCAGACACAGGAGTAACCGCGCGCGTGATGATGCGCAGATTGGCCGAAGCGATCTGTGCTGCGATTCGCGCCTCCTCCGTTAGCTTTTCCAACCTGTCGTGCGTAGTTCGCAGGGTTTCGCGCGTTCTCCTTAGACGGTCTTCCTCAAGAGTAATTCTATTCAAGCGCCCTGCTACCGCTTGAAGCTCAACTTGAAGGTCACCCATGCCCTTCTCGAGATTTCGTACCTCCGCCCGCAGTGCCAGGACATCCTGGACCAGAGTAACCATCTTGCGTCGCGAGTCCTGGTAACGGTTTCGCATCTCGACGAACATATCTTGCGCAATCGCAATTTGGTCTGACACACCCACAATTATTCTCAGGCTGTCACTGACGTTTTCGAGAGCCCGTAGGCGTGTCGACAGTTGATGCTCAGTCGTCGCAAGAGCCAAGGAATAACGTGCTTCCTTCTCACGCAACATTTGATAAATCGGGTCCCATGAGACGTACATTTGTCTCAGTTGATCAACGTCCGTTTGCGAAACTTCGTTCTCAGATAGGTGTCTCATTAGTTC
>JAYZCA010000424.1:0-3192 GCA_036339235.1 Candidatus Latescibacterota bacterium
CGTCGTCTACTGTGCTGACGAGACCGCCGTGGTCACGGGTCCACCGGGGCCGACGTCCATAGGCGCCATCCTCGATCAGAAGGTGCGCCACGCGTCGAAGGCGGCCCGCTACGGTGGCGGTGCCCGTTGGCTCGGTGTCGCCGTCTACGGCTACCACGCCCTGCTGCTGGGTGGCATCGTGCAAGCGGCTCTGACCGGCGGTTGGCAGACGGCGTTCGCCGCCGCCTGGATAGGGCGCTGGGGGATCGATGCGGCCCTGCTGGGGTACTTCGCGCCCCGCAAGCGACGCGACCGCGTTCTGCTTACGTTCCTACCCATCGTCGAGGTCCTGTATATTCCATATGTCCTGATTTTCGTGCCCCTCGGTCGCAGCGGCTTTTTCCGCTGGAAGACGCCCACCTCCTGACGAAACTCGAAGATGGCCTTTCTCGTCTCCCCGCGCGCGATCCCCCGCTACATCGACCAGTACGGCTACGCCTTCAGCTGGAAGCGTCTGTGGAACGCCGGCAAGGTCCTGATGTCGATGGGGATTTCATGGGCCACAGGCCGGGTTGTGGTCTGGGGGCGGCCATTCATGATGATGGTGGAGCCCACCAACTTCTGCAATCTGAAGTGTCCGCTGTGTCCATCGGGCAACGGCCAGATGACCCGCGACCGCGGCAACATGGGGCTCGACGATTTCAAGAGGCTTATCGACGACGCCGGTGACTACCTCGTTCTGCTGATGCTGTGGAACCAGGGCGAGCCCTTCATCAACAAGGATTTGCTGGAGATGATCCGCTACGCGCGCAGCAAGCGGATCCCGACGATGACGAGCACGAACGGACACTACGTGCGCACGAGGGAGCAGGCCCGGGCCGTCGTGCACAGCGGTCTGAGTGAGATGATCGTCTCCCTCGACGGAGTCGACCAGGAGACGTACGAGAAGTACCGCGTGGGCGGAAAGCTGGAGAAGGTGATCACGGGAACGCGTCTGGTGGCCGAGGCCAAACGCGAACTGCAGTCGAAGACTCCTCTCATCAACATGCAGTTCATCGTTTTCCGTCACAACGAAGACGACATCGCCGAGGCCGAGCGTCTGGCCACCGAACTCGAGGCGGACAAGTTCCTGATCAAGACGGCGCAGATCTACACCGACGACGACGCGGCGACTTTCCTTCCCGAGGAGGACCTGTTCCGGCGCTACGAAGAAGGGGACGAGGGTCAGCTACAGGTGAAGGGCCAGCCGGCGAGGGGCTGTAAGGTCCTCTGGTACAGCTCGATGGTGAACTGGAACGGTGATGTGGCACCTTGCTGCTTCGACAAGGACGTCGACTTCGGCATGGGCGCAGCGTTCAACGGACACGACAGCAACGAGTCAACCCTCCAGAGGATCTGGAAGGGGCGCGCCTACATGGATTTCCGCAAGAAGATCCTCGACGATCGGCGCAGCGTCGACATGTGTCGCAACTGCTCCGAAGGGTACCGCGGCATGTTCTCGATGGTGAAGGAACTGCGCGGGTGATCGACGCGGTACCGCCCGCTGTCCAGGCGGTGATCGCGGGCTCGGCGGTGATCTACGTTGTCGGACTGTTCTGGTTTCGGCACGGGGCTCGCCTCGACGCGGTTGACGACTTCCAGACATTCCCCGATTCCATCCCGCCAGTCGCCGTGGTCGTGGCGGCGCGCAACGAGGCCGATCATGTCGAGAACTGCCTGCGCGCACTGGCAGCGCAGAGCTACCCGGCAGACCGCTATGAAGTCATCCTCGTCGACGATGGCTCCACCGACGGCACCGGGGAGATCGCCCGCACCGTGGCCGCCGAATTGTGCCGCAGCGGGTCTCGCGTCCGGGTGTTCGACGGGCCTGCGGCGTACGGGGACGGGGGGGCGAAGAAGGCCGCCCTCGCCCTGGGCATCGGCAATTGCTCAGGTGACATCGTGCTCACCACCGACGCCGATTGCGGGGTGCCGGCCGGCTGGGTGCGTTCCATGGTCGCGCACTTCTCGGAGGGCACCGGAGCGGTCATCGGTTTCTCGCAGATCGGCGCTCCCCACAGTGTCACCCAGTGGCTGGCCAGATGGGAAGGACTCGACTTCCTGCTGTTGATGACGGCCGCTGCCGGTAGCTGCGCCCAGGGTCACCCGATGGCGGCATCCGGTCAGAGTCTCGGCTTCCGCCGGCAGGCGTTCGACGAGGTGGGCGGCTACGGTGCGGTCAGGCACCGTGTCTCGGGGGACGATGTCCTGCTCATGCAGCTGATTCGAGGTACCGGTCGCTGGCAGATCACGTTCTGCGGCGATGAGGCGGCACGCGTCGTCCACCCGCCGTCCCCCAACCTGCGCAGCTTCCTGAGCCGGCGTGCCCGCTGGGCATCGAACGCGCCGCTACAGATACGGATGGACCCGCTCTTCTTCCTCTACATGGTGGCAACCTTCATGACGTCGACGGCGTTGCTGGCAGGTCCCGCTCTGTACGTGGCGGGGGGGCTTTCCGCCGGCTTCGTCGTCACCATGTGGGGCGCCAAACTCGTCGCCGAAGCGGCCCTCGCCTGCACCGGCGCGCGTCGTTTTGGTCGCACCGACCTGTTGCGTGCCTTCCCGTCATGGGCTCTGCTGCAGCCGCTCTACACCGTGCTGGTGGGTCTGGTGGGCCCCCTCGGATTTTATCGCTGGAAGGGGCGCCGCGTGACGCTCGGGCGCCAGCCCGGGTTGGCCGCCCGTTCCTGATATAGTTAGAGCCGGCCGGAGAGCATCTCTAGCAGCAGGCCGTAGCGGATGCCCCGGGTCGACACGGTCACCCCCGGCAGATTCCGGCTCTCAAGGAAGGTGCGCAGGATGAGAGAGCCGGCACCGATGATATCGGCGCGCTGATCTTCAACCTGGGGCCAGGCACGGATGGCGTCGTACTCCATGGTCAGTAACCGACTGCTGAGCGCTTTCACCGCTGCGCGTGAGAGCAGATGGCCGTCGATGTCGCGAGTGTCGAAGCGCGGCGCTCCGGCATCGATGGCACCCAGGGTCGTGACGGTGCCGGCGACACCGATGAGGTGGATTTTCGGGGGCAGCAGGAACAGACTGTCAAGGATGCCGCGAATCATCGCCTCCGCGTCATGCTGCTGCGTTGCCGTCGGCGGCAGTTGAGGGAAATGACGCTCGGTGACGCGCACGGCGCCGACGTCGACGGATTGCGACCGTTCAACCCGGCCCTCG
>JAYZCA010000425.1:0-4759 GCA_036339235.1 Candidatus Latescibacterota bacterium
GATGTACGGATACAGAGCCCGCGGCTGACCGGACCGGCGGCTGAGAAGATGGCCGGCGACCCCCTCCCCGGGACCGTCGGCCGAGTCCTTCTTCGCCCGTCAGTGACCAGCGCACGCGGCGGCCCTCTCCCCGGGCCCGTCGCGTGCCGCTGGTTAGTTGCCTGACTATTCGGGCCCCTTCCAGGGTTCGAACAGTTCGTGGTCCAGTCCCAGCAGGCTCAGAGCCCGGCCAGCGATGAAATCTCCCAGATCGTCGAACGACTTTGGCTTCTGGTAGAACGCCGGCATCGCCGGCAGCACTACCGCCCCCGCCTCGGCGACGGCCACCATGTTGCGCAACTGAATCAGGTTCAACGGCGTCTCCCTCACCACCAGCACGAGGGGCTGACGCTCCTTCAGGACCACGTCCGCCGAACGCTCGATCAGGTTCGACGACGAGCCGTGGGCGATGCCGGACAGGGTCTTGGCCGAACACGGCACCACAATCATGCCGCCCACAATGGACGACCCGGAGGCGATGGACCGCGTCAGATCGTTGACGCTGTGCTCTTCCAGGCTGCCGGCACGCACATGCTCACCCCCCGTACGCGCCAGGAAATCGACGATCGGCTCGCTGTCCGGCTCCCAGCCCAGCTCCTCGTGCATCACGTAGCGGCCGTACTTGGACAGGACGAGGTGCACGTGATGCCCCGCCGACAGCAGCGCGCGCATCGTCCGTGCCGCATAAATTGCTCCACTGGCGCCCGTCACCGCGACGATTAAGGCCTTCGAGTCGCTCACACCGAGTCACTCGCTGTCAAGGCCTGCCGCCCGGCGTCGAGGAGTCTGATGATCTCGTCGACATCGTACACACATCCGCCCCAGGTACCGCCTCCGGCGCGCTGCAGGGCCGCCCACAGGCGCGTGTCGTCGGGCAGATTCTCATCCGGCGCCAGGTCGGGCCGCGGCTCGCGGGCCGCCAGGATGCGGGCGCCTTCCACCGCATCGAAGGATCGTTCGCCGTCACCCACCAGATTGACGTGCCCCGTGAGATTGCGCGTATCGACGACGACCTCGATCACGTCGCCATCGATGAGGCGACCCACCGGGCCTCCCGCCAGCGCCTCGGGGCCCAGATGGCCGATGCAGGGGCCGCTGGAGAATCCGGAGAATCGTGCGTCCGTCAGCAGGGCGACATCCTTGCCGAATTCGCAGTATTTGAGAGCGATCGTCACCTGGGCGATCTCCTCCATACCGGTGCCCATGGGCCCGATGGACAACAGCACCATCACGTCGCCGGCGCGAATCTGGTCTGTCTTGATGGCCGTCATGGCCGCCTTCTCCGAGGTGAACACCCGCGCCGGGCCTCGCTGCGAATAGATACCGTCCTCGTCGAGCATCTCTGACGCGATTGCCGTCGCCTTCACCACCGAGCCCTCCGGCGCCAGGTTCCCCGTCGGAAAACATACCGTGCTCGTCATTCCTTTGGCGTGGGCCGCGTCGGGACCCATGATGACATCGTCGGCGTCGACACCGTCCTGCTCCTTGAGTATCTCGCGGAAACGGACACGGCGTTCGCTGCCCTCCCACCATTCGAGGTTGTCTCCCAGGGGTCGACCCGTGGCAGTCATGGCGTCCAGTTTGAGCAGGCTCATGGCACGCAGGTGGAGCATGACCTCGGGCACTCCGCCGGCGAGAAAGGCGCGCACCGTGACGTGGAATTGAGGGCCGTTGGGCAACACGTCGACGATACGCGGCACCTGCCGGTTGATGCGGGCCCAGTCGTCGACGACAGGCCGACGCAAGCCGGCGGCGTGGGCGATGGCAGGGACATGCAACAGCAGGTTGGTAGATCCGCCAAAGGCTGCATGCAGTACCATGGCGTTATGCATCGCATCGTCGGAGATGATATCCCGAGATCGTATCCCTGACTGCTCCAGCGCCACGATGGCGCGCCCGGAACGGACGGCCATGTCGCGCCACACCGGCTCGCCCGAGGGGGCCAGAGCCGCATGCGGCAGGGTCAGTCCCAGCGCCTCGGCAACGACCTGCGCCGTCGCCGCCGTACCGAGGAACTGACAGCCACCGCCGGGTGAAGCGCAGGCGCGGCAGCCCATGTCGTTGATCGCGCCGATCGTGATCTCACCGTGGGCCAGGCGCGAGCCCACTGACTGAATCTTGCCGGCGTCCTCGCCGTCTTCCGGAGGCAGCGTCACCCCGCCGGGCACGATGATGACTGGCAGGTCCGGACACCCCGCCAGGGCGACGAGCAGCGCCGGCAGGCCCTTGTCACACGTGCCCACCCCGATGACACCGCGGCGACGTGGCAGGGAGCGGATCAGCCGCCGCATCACCGTCGCCGCGTCGTTGCGATACGGCAGGCTGTCGAACATGCCCGTCGTTCCCTGAGATCGTCCGTCGCAGGGATCGGAGCAGTAGGCGGCGTAGGGAATCCCGCCCAGTCTCGTGATCTCCCGCGCCGCAGCCTCCATCAGCAGGCCTACCTCCCAGTGTCCCGTGTGGTAGCCCAGGGCGATGGGTGTGCCGTCTGGCGCGCGGATGCCGCCCAGCGTGCTGATTATGAGAAACTCGGTACGCCCCAGATGTGCCGGGTTCCAGCCCATGCCCGCGTTTTGACTGTAAGCGAAGATGTCGCCGCTGGGCGAGGAGATGATCGTCTCTTCGTCGAGGGTCAGTTCACCGGCGGGGCCATTGGCACTCGAACGCACGGAATAGATGTCTTCGGCGGACGCCTGCAGGATCTGATCGATGTCGACGGCGTCGGTCACGGCAGGATCCACTCTCTGGAGGCATCTCCCATCCACAGCAGGTCGGCCAGGGTAAAGACGAAGAAGGCGACGCTGACAAGGCTGTTCATCGTCATGAACGCGGTATTCACTTGTGTCAGATCCTGCGGTGTGGCGAGGCGGTGTTCGTACAGAAGCAGCCCGGCGATGCCAGCGACACCGACATAGTAGACTACCTGCAGCCCGGCGCTGACGCCGAGTCCGATCATGAAGAACACGGCGAGCAGGTGTAAAAAGCGGGCCAAGCGCAGTGCCCCGGCCAGGCCAAAACGCACGGGGATCGAGTGCAGTCCGGCAATCTGGTCGAAGTCGTGGTCCTGGCAGGAGTAGAGAATGTCGAACCCGGCAACCCAGGACATCACCGCCAGTCCGAGGATGACGGGAGGCAGATCGAAACGACCGGTCACGGCAATCCAGGCCCCCAGCGGGGCCAGCGCCAGGGCCATGCCGAGCACGAGATGAGAAGCCCAGGTGAAACGTTTGGTGTAGGAGTAGGTGAAGACGATGGCCAGGGCCACCGGTGACAGCAGCAGGCACAACCGGTTCAGCTGCCAGGCGGCGAACACGAGCACCACCGAAGACAGGACCACGAACAGGACCACCGTCGTCACCGACATATCTCCGGAGGGCAACTCCCTGCGCGCCGTGCGCGGATTGTCCGCGTCGATCTGCCGATCCACAAGACGGTTGAAGCCCATCGCTGCCGAACGCGCCGCCACCATGGCGATGACGATCCACGCCAGCCGGGGCGGATGGATGCCGTGCGTCGCCGCCGCCAGTACCGCGCCGCTGAGCGCGAAGGGCAGGGCGAAGATGCTGTGCGAAAACTTGATCATCCGGCCGTACAGCAGGACCGGTGACAGCATGCTCATATGGGATAGAATCGCAGCGGCGGGATGGCGGTGATAAGTCCCTGCTCAACGGCGAGGCGGTAGAACTCCTGGAGCCCCGCCATCTGCTGCTCGCCGAGATCGTAGCAGATGTGGTCGCGCAGGTACCGTTCGTAGAGCGTGGCCGAGCCGGCGCGTTCGCGTTGGAAGGCTGCGGCGATCTCGGCCAGGTGCTGTTCCCCCTCCCGGCGCGCCTGTTGCAACCTCAAGACCTGTCCGGACGTCAGCTTGCCCTCACCGCCGGCCCAGAAGGCGAACACGAATGGGTAGCCAGTAAAATCGTGCCATTCCTGGCCGAGGTCCAGACTGTGGCGACCTTCGTCGTCGTCCCGCGGTTCGACCAGCGGCAGGACGGGGTCACCGATGAGGAGGGCGGCGTCGGCGCGGCGCAACATAGCGTCCAGGTCAGGCGGCGCCGGTACGAACTCGGGAACGATCCCGTACTTCGCCTTCAGCAGGATGCGCAGCAGCGCCACTGAGGTGCGCGAACTGGTGTCGGTGGCGACACATCTTACTCGGGCCAGGTCGCCGCGGAAGAACAGTCGGACTGTCAGCACCTCG
This sequence comes from Candidatus Latescibacterota bacterium, assembly GCA_036339235.1. GTDB lineage: Bacteria > Latescibacterota > UBA2968 > UBA8231 > UBA8231 > UBA8231. Next base: position 4,238 of record JAYZCA010000425.1, read on the forward strand.
CCGACGGCGCCGATAGCCAGATCCGGTACGACGCAGCCGTCGCCCTGACGGGCGTAGTCGATGACGGGAATCAGGCCGACGTCGATCCGCCCCGCCGTCAGGTCCTCGGCGCAGGCCGACGGCACGTCGTAGACGAGATCGAACCTCGCATCCTCATCGAGACCGTAGGTGAGGGGGCGTGTGTTGAGAAAACTGACGGCGCCGAGGCGGGTGGGAGGGGTGCCGGCGGACCCGACCTGACTCATGAAGCCGCGGCCTGCGCGCCGGATGTGGCGGCGCCGCGCAGAGCCTCAAGTCGCAGGTCGGTAGCGACACTCCCATAGCGCGTATCACGCCGCTCCGGCTGGTAACCGGCATCACGGATCAGCCGCAGCATGGTGGGAAGGTCCACCTCGTTGGTGTGACTCGTGCCGGCGGCGCTGACCACGTTCTCCTCGAGCATCGTGCTGCCGAAGTCGTCGACGCCGTACTGCAGGCTCACCTGGGCGATCTTCGGGCCCTGAGTCACCCACGACGCCTGGA
>JAYZCA010000426.1:0-7314 GCA_036339235.1 Candidatus Latescibacterota bacterium
TCCGTCGACATCCGCGCCTTTCGCGCGGCATCGAACTAATCGACTCCGGCCCATCGACGGTGTCTCTCGACACTCTCGAGATCCCCGTTCTCGGTCGCGTCGCCGCTGGCGCCCCCATCCTGGCCGAAGAGCACGTCGAGATGACGGTACACGTGGACCGTTCGCTGATTCCCTCCTCAGGTACGGTGTTCGCCCTGCGGGTTCAGGGAGACAGCATGATCGACGCCGGGATCCTCGAGGGCGACATCGTCGTCGCCCGCCAGCAGGAGACGGCCATCCGCGGCGACATCGTCGTCGCCCTCATCGATGACGAGGCGACGGTAAAACGTTTCGAACACGGCCCCAACGGCGTGCGTTTGCTGCCCGAAAACCCTGCCTATGCACCCATCGAGGTAAATGGCGAGGATGGCGTCGAGTTCCGTATCGCAGGTCGCGTCGTCGGGCTGATGCGGCGGTTCTGACCGCCGCGTGACCCCACAGCTCCCTGTGGTTTCAGCGATGCGGCGGCGTGAGGATGGACTGGCCATCTTCAACGCCGCCGTGGCTGCCGCAGACCCAGCCGCTCTCGTGGGTGATAATCTGCGCCTCGATGACGAGAGACTCGTCCTCGGCGCGCACGTCCTGCCACTGTCCAGTCAGGGGCGTGTCATCGTCGTCGGCGCGGGCAAGGCCACACCCGCCATGGCCCTCGCTGCCGAAGCTGCCTTGGGCGACCGCATCCACGCCGGATCCATCAGTACCAAGTACGACCATGCGATTCCGTTGCGGCACATCCGCACATGTGAATGCGCCCATCCCATCCCCGACCGGGCCGGCGTCGACGGCTGGAAGCGGATGAGTCAGCTGATCGACACCCTCACAGAAGACGACGTAGTTCTCTGCCTGCTCTCCGGAGGCGGCTCGGCGCTGATGCCTGCGCCCGCCCCTGGCATCACTCTGGAAGACAAGGGTAGCACCACCGCCGCCCTGCTTGGCTGCGGTGCCACCATCGATGAGATCAATGCCATCCGCAAGCATCTGTCCTCCGTCAAGGGCGGCTGGCTGAGTCGACGTGCCATGCCGGCCCGCGTCATCTCAATGATGGTGTCCGACGTTATCGGCGACGCTGTCGATACCATCGCTTCCGGTCCGACGGCGCCGGACCCGACGACCTTCGCAGACTGTATCGACATCATCGACAGCCGCGGCATCCGCAGTCACCTCTCTGACTCCGTGTTGCGGCGTCTTGAGGCCGGCGTCGCCGGCGAAATTCCGGAAACACCGGGGACGGGCGATCCCGTCTTCGAACGCACGCTCAACATTGTAGTCGGCAACAACACCCTGGCACTCAACGCCGCCCGCGACGAGGCCCGCCTCCGGGGTTACCAACCTCTCGTCCTGTCCTCGCAGATTGCCGGAGAGACACGCCACGTCGCCACTATGCATGCCGCCATAGCCCGTGAAGTAGCCGCCACCGGCCAACCTCTCAAGCCACCGGCCTGTCTCATCAGCGGAGGTGAGACAACCGTGACACTGAAGGGCGACGGCAAGGGGGGCCGCAACCAGGAATTCGCCCTGGCAGCTGCCATCGACCTCGATGGTTGTGACGACATCACCGTCTTCAGTTGCGGTACCGACGGGACCGACGGTCCCACCGACGCTGCCGGCGCCATGGCCGACGGTTCCACGGTAGCGCGCGCCGCGGCCCTGGGGCTGCGTGCGGACGAGCACCTGGCGCGCAACGACTCCTACGGATTCTTCCAGGCCCTCGACGATCTCGTCATCTCCGGCCCCACCGGCACGAATGTGATGGACCTGCGCCTGCTGCTCGTTTCGTAGTTCTACGGGGAACCGGCAACCGCCTGAAGCGTGTGCTTGGAGCCTATCAGAGTGGACGGATTCCCGGGGGAATCGTACAATGTTCCTGCCGCCCATGAACAGCCGACTCTTTCTCATATTCGTGGCCGTCGCTGTCCTTGCGTCCGCCCATGGGGCCCGGGCCGCCAGCGGTTATGCCGGCGAGTTTCTCGCCGTCGGCGCCGGTGCACGTGGCCTGGCCCTCGGCGGCGCCTATGTGGCCCTCGTCGACGACGCTACTTCCGGATACTGGAATCCTGCCGCCCTCGCAACCGGCCCCGGCCGGCAGGCGCACTTCATGCACGCAGAACGCTACTCGGGCCTCGTCGACCAGGACTTCGTCGCCGTCGTCGGCGGCTCCCAGTTCATGTTCGACGGTGTCGCCCTCAGCCTCCTGCGCCTCGGCGTCGACGGCATCGAGTTTACCGAGGTTCCCGATGCTGCCGCCCCCGTGGGCCCCGACAACCGTCCCGTCGTGTCCTCCACCGAAAGCGCCGCCGACTATGCCCTCTACCTGTCCGGCGGCCGCCGTCTTGGAGATCGCCTCGATGTCGGCGCCAGCGCCAAGGTCATCTACCGAAACGTCGCCGACTTCACCGCCTACGGCCTGGGTCTCGATCTGGGCGCTCGCTACCAGCTTGTCCAGGGCGTAACCCTGGCGGCCAATCTTCGCGACGCCACCACGACTCCCATCTTCTGGGACACCGACACCACCGACCGCATCCAGCCATCACTGTCGTTGGGCGTCGCTTTCACCCGGCAGATGGCCGGGGGGCAGGCGGCCCTCGCGCTGGGTTCACGCTCCGGTGGCAATGCCGAGGACGATGCCGGGACCGCACCCGTCAACGCCGGCCTCGAGTATCGCACTGGACGCATCGCCCTTAGAGCCGGTTTCGAGGAAGAGCGGCAGACCTACGGACTCGGCCTGCAGCTGGGCCGCAGGATGGACGTAGACGTAGCCTACCTGCAGCACGACGAGCTCGAGGGGACCTATCTGTTCTCCGCCACCGTCGGTTTCTGACCCTGGCGCTGGTGGCCCCGCCGGCGACGAGACGGGTCACCGCTTCGGCTACATCACGCTCGTCGGCCGGCCCAACGCCGGCAAATCCACTCTCTTCAACCAGTTTCTTGGACAGCGGCTGTCGATCGTCACAGCCCGCCCGCAGACCACGCGCGGTCGCATCCTCGGGATCCTTACACGCCCCGCGACGCAGCTCGTCGTGCTCGACACGCCTGGTCTTCTCGAACCGACGTACAAGCTGCACGAAACAATGGAGCGACAGATCAAGCGCGCCTGCAGCGATGGGGACGCCGTGGTCCTGCTGCTCGATGCCACGCGACCTGACGATCGGGTCGACCTGATCACCTCCTTCCTGGCGCGAAATCGTAAGCCTCTGCTCGCTGTGCTCAACAAAGTCGATCGACTTTCGCCAGAGGCGCTCGAACCGCTGACTTCGCGCCTTTGTGCCACGTACGGGTTGGACGGCCTGTTGCCGCTGTCGGCTCTGACGGGGACCAACGTCGACGAGTTGTTGCAGCGTGTCGAGGGGCACCTGCCTGCTGGGCCGCCGCTATATCCGGAGGAGATGGTCGCCGAACAGCCCGAGCGCTTCTTCGCTGCCGAACTGATCCGCGAGACCGCCTTCGAGCAGTTGACCGATGAGCTACCCTACGCGATCCAGGTGGAAATCGACGAGTTTCGCGAGCCCGAAGTCGATGACGCCCCAGGGGCAGGAAAGCCCCGCAAGACCTACCTTCACGCCACTCTCTATGTCGAACGCGACAGCCAGAAGGGCATCGTCATCGGCAAGCGTGGCTCCCGTCTGCGCAGCATCGGCACCGGCGCCCGGCGCAAGATCGAGGAGCTCGTCGCTGGCCCTGTGTACCTGGAGTTGCGCGTGCGTGTTCGACCGGACTGGCGCAAGCGCGACAGGGACCTGAGAGAATTCGGCTACGTGTGACCCTCTCCCCATGGAGATGAGTGAGGCAATGAAAGTTCTCGTCGTCGGCAAGGGTGCTCGTGAACACGCACTGGCCTGGAAGCTGGCCCAGTCCCCCCATATCGAACAGCTCTACGCCGCCCCCGGCAGCCCGGGAATCGCCGAGCATGCCCAATGCCTTGGCGACATCCGCGTCGATCTCGACATCTCACAACGCTCACAACTGGAGACCGAGATCCTCAAGCTGCGCGACTTTGCTACAGCCGAGGGGATCGGTCTCACCGTCGTCGGTCCGGAATCGGCGCTGGCGGCGGGCATCGTCGATCACTTCCAGGAGGTGGGGCTCACGATTTTCGGTCCCACGGAGGCAGCGGCGCGCATCGAGTGCGACAAGGCCTTCTCTAAGGAGCTGATGGCGGCCATCGGCGTGCCCACGGCTGCCCACAGGTTGTTCACTAGCAGTGACAGAGCGATCGACTACATCCACAAGCAAGGCACGCCCATCGTCGTCAAGGCGTCCGGACTGGCTGCCGGCAAAGGCGCCATCGTCTGTGCCACCGAGGCCGACGCCGTGACGGCGGTACGCGAGATCCTCGACGAGCGCATCTTCGGCGATTCCGGGGCGCAAGTGGTCATCGAAGAGTTCATGGAAGGAGAGGAAGCCTCACTGTTCGCCATCTGTGATGGTGAGCGCTATGTCAATCTCGTGGCGGCACAGGATCACAAACCGATCGGCGAAGGGGACACCGGGCCAAACACTGGTGGTATGGGCGCCTACGCCCCGGCGCCGGTACTGACTCCGGAGCTGATCGAACGCACCAACCGAGAGGTCACCGAGCCCGTACTGGCAGAGCTGGCGCGTCGTGGTGCCCCCTACCGTGGGGTCCTCTATGTTGGCCTGATGGTGACGGAAGCCGGCCCGAAGGTGGTCGAGTTCAACTGCCGCTTCGGCGATCCCGAGACACAGGTCGTCCTGCCGCTATTACACTCAGATCTACTCGACCTGTTGCTGGCTTCGGCACGTGGCGACCTGTCCCAGGCAGGACCCGTGAAGCTCGACGAAGAGCACGCGGCCGTGTGCGTTGTCATGGCCTCGGGAGGTTATCCCGGGGGCTACGAGACAGGCCGTCCCATCGAGGGCGCTTCGTGTGCCGAAGAGGTTCTCGTCTTCCACGCCGGTACCGCCCTCGAAGGAAGGCAGCTCGTAACCGGCGGCGGTCGCGTGCTGGCCGTCACCGCTATCGACGTCGACATCCCGGCTGCCGTGCGGGCCGCATACGGCGCCATCGAGGGAATCCACTTCGACGATGCCTATTGGCGGCGCGACATCGGCTACCGGGCATTGCAGCTGTCAGCCCGTAGCTAGGCGGATGACGGCGATTGCACCCCAGAACGATTTGAAGCGCCGAGGCGAAATACACGCCACGGCGCTCCGTGTCAGAGACTACAGTAAGTCCTTACTACGCTAGCTCGTCTTCCGGCGGGGAAGGGGCTTGCTCTCTCAGGCGAGTGTGTCGACTACTTCGCCTCTGCCTTCCTGGCGGGTTTCGGCGGGTGTCCGCTGCTGGTTCTCAGCGGCCTCCTCGCGTTGCGCCTCCTGCGCTTGAGTGGCACGTTCTTCGCGACCTGCCTGCTGGCTCTCCGCTGAGGCAGCGCGAGCCTCACGCCGTTCGTCGGCGCTCATCTCCCGTTGCTCAGCGGCTTCTGCCTGCTGTTCGGCACGCCGCTCGGCTCGCTGTTCGCGGGCCTCACGCATCTGCTGCTGCTGGCTGTCCGGGGAGACCGCTTGGGCCCCCTGGATCTGCTGAGCAGCTCCGCGGATCTCTGACATGGCGCTATCCTCCTTAAGTATGGTGCGAACCCTGCATCCTTGCAGATTCGGAAGGCCCTCGTCCCGGTTCACTGCGCCAACGCGACCTGAGGCCAATAGCCCTCCTGCCCGCAATATAGCTCGGGCCCCTGCAAAGTCAAGCAACTCTCGGTACCCCATGAAGTTAGACGATCCCCGGAGGCGGCGGTGAAAGATACTCTGCGCGTTCTCAACATGACCTTCTTTGCATACCACGGCCTGCTTCCGGAGGAGGCCCGCCTCGGACAGCGCTTCGAGGTCGACGTCGAGCTCGGGCTGTCGCTGGCCGCCGCCGGGTCCGCCGACGATCCGGCCTTGACGGTAGACTATTCCCGGGTGTACGAGTTGGTGGACGCGGTGGTCACCGGGGGCACCCGATTCGGCCTTGTCGAGGCCGTCGCCGAAGCGGTGGCCCGTGCCATCGGTGACACCTTCGAGCGCGTAGACTCCGTTCTGGTGCGCGTACGCAAGCCGAATCCCCCTGTCGCTGGCCACTTCGACGGGCTCGAAGTCGAGATAGAGCGAGCTTTCAATCGTGGCTGAAACCGCCTACATCGGTCTGGGATCCAACATGGGTGACCGCCTCGCGACCCTGCAATCGGCGCTGGCGCATCTGTGTGGCTTCGAGACGGTAACCGTCGCCGCCGCCTCGGGCGCCTGGGAGACAGCGCCAGTGGGTGGACCCATAAATCAGAGCGACTACCTCAACGCCGCCGCCGCATTACGCAGTGACCTGGCACCATGGGAGTTGCTCGACACGCTGCTCGAGGTAGAACATCGGCACGGGCGTCGACGACTCGCCCGCTGGGGACCCCGGACACTTGATCTCGACCTGTTGCTCTACGGCGATCGCCATGTCCAGGAGCCAGGCCTGAGTCTCCCCCACCCCCGGCTCGAGGAGCGGCGCTTCGTCCTGGAGCCACTGCTCGAAATCGCCCCGCATTTGACGCACCCGGTGCACGGCAATCGTCTTTCCGAATCTCTGGATGTGTTGAGAGCACAGCGGCAAGAGCGGGTCAGGCGGCTTGCCGACCTGCCGATTATCGGATCAGGGATAGCGTTGTGACGTAGGCGTTGCCATCGATCTGCAGTCGCGCCAGATAGGTCCCCGACGCGGTGGCCCGTCCCTCTCCGTCGAGTCCGTCCCACACAGCCTCGAACTGTCCAGGTGCATGCCGAGAGCCTACTAGGCGTCGCACCTGCTGACCTACCATGTCAAAGACGATCAGTTCGACATCTCCGTGGATGGCGATCGTGTATGGAATGTGGACGCTGCTGTTGAAGGGATTCGGATATGTCGAACCCATCGCCACCGCCTCCGGTACCACCCTCTCTTCTTCGGTCGCCGCCGTCAGCGTCAACGCTCGTGCCGAAAGCTGGAAATTCTGCCCTTGTTCTGACCGGCGCCCGACGATGAGGACAACGCTGTCGATCCCGGTCAGCTGCACGACGCCGCGCTTGCCTGCGCCGAGGGTGAAAGGGTGCAGAGTCCCCCCTGTCGGTCTCATGGCGTAGGTCCACACGGCGTAGAGGCCCACGTCGTCGCCGTCGAAGTCGATGAGCAGATCCCCCGGCGTCCGAAACAGAATGTTCGCCGTTCCCCATCGCCCGCTGATGGAGACGGGCGCACTCTGCAACGGTAGCATGTCGCTCTCCACATCGAGGGTCGTCACGCGCCGTGTGCTGATG
>JAYZCA010000427.1:0-4632 GCA_036339235.1 Candidatus Latescibacterota bacterium
ACGACGAACAGAGCCACCAGGGTCCACGCCGTGAAACCGGCATCGGCGTCGCCGGTGAGCACGTCGAAGAAGGCCTTCATGATGAGGCCGATGGCGAAGGGCACGATGTCGTCGATGCCGCGGAACAGGATCGTGCCGAGGAACAGTCCGGTGCGGTAGCGAACCAGGCGCCACGCCGTACGTCCCGTCGACATCGGTGCATGCAGAGCAGCGGCCGTCATACCGTGTGCTGCTCCAGCCCCACCGCCAGCAGTCGCGAGAAGCGCGAGTCGGCGTCGGCGGCGAGACGGGCGCGCTCGCCGAATTCGACGACGCGGCCCTCGTCGAGGATCATGATGTCGTCGACGCGCTGTACCGTCGCCAGGTGGTGGGCGATGACGAAGCCCGTGCGGTCGCGCAGCAATTCCTGCACGGCGTGATCGATACGGCGCTCGGTAGCAGGGTCAAGGCGCGACGACGGCTCGTCGAGGATGACGAGACCCGGGTTCCTGAGGAAGACGCGGGCGAAAGCCAGCAGCTGCGATTCACCTGCGGAGAGGCCACCGGAGGTGATCTGCGTGTCGAGGCCTTGAGGCAGGCTCTGAAACCAGTCCAGCAGGCCCAGGGACTCGATGGCACCGAGAATGGTGGTGTCGTCGACGCCGGCATCGAAGAGGGCCAGGTTCTCGCGCACGGTGGCGCGGAAAATCTGCACGTCCTGCGTCACCATGCCCACACGCTGGCGAAGACCGTGCAGTCGCAGGTCGCGGATCGGCGTATCGCCGAGGCGGATCTGTCCCTGCTGCACATCGTAGAAGCGGAACAGCAATCGCGTCAGGGTGCTCTTGCCGCTGCCCGTGCGCCCGAGCAGGCCCACGGTGCGCCCTGCCTCGAGGCGGAAGGAGACGTCGTACAACACGGGGCTACCCTCGGTGTAGTCGAAGCTGACCGCGTCGAAGTCGACACTCTGTGCCCCGGAGGCTGGCTCGGCGCAGCCGTCGTCGATGCGGGACCGCGTGCGGTGCAGCTCCTCGATACGCTTGAGCCCCGCCGTCGCCTTCTGCAGGTCGTTGATCTGCTCGGTGATCATGAACAGAGGAAGCCGCAGCAGTGTCATGTACTGGAACACCAGGTAAATCGTGCCGATGCTGAACTGGCCGTCGCGGAACAGCCACAGACTCATGCCCATGGTCATGGCATGGCCGAAGGCGAAGAGGACCATCGTGATCGAGCGCAGGACAGCGCCCATCACTTCGGCCCGCACCAGGCGGCCGTAGGCGTCGCGGTTGACTCTGAAGAAGCGATCGAGGATGAAGACGACGGCGCCGTTGGTGCGCACGTCCTCGATGCCGCCGAGACGCTCCTCGATGAAGCCGTAGAGACGTGAGAAACCCTCGCGCTCGGCAGCGTAGATCGGCACGGCGATGCTGCGCGTCAGGTTGATGATGAAGAAGGCGATGAGGCAGAACAGACTCATGGCGGCACCGAGGCGCCAGTCTTCGTAGCACACCAGGACGAGGACACCGAACAGCAGCAGCAGGGCGCTGGTGACACGAGCCGAGAAGGCGGACACGAAGTTGGCCAGCGTCGAGGTGTCGCCGTCGACGCGCTCCACGAGTTCTCCGGGTGTGTGTTCGCCGTGGAAGCTCAGATCGAGGCGCAGGCAGTGTTCGGCCAGCTCGCTGCGCATGCGATTCGTCGCCCGCCAGCCGACATCCTGGCTGAAGTAGCTGCCGCCGAGGAAACACAGCTGGCGGCCCAGGGCGACACCGACGTAGAGCGCCGCCGCCCACATGAGGCTGTCGACGCTCCCGCCTTCGCGGGCGGTGTCGATGAAGTAGCGGACGATCTGCGGTCCCGCGAGGCGCACGCCGGCGTAGCCGAAGACGAAGAACGAGAGCCAGGCGACGCGCCTTCCGTGGGGCCGCAGGTAGTGGACGAGAAATGCCAGGTAGGCGCGCAGGCTGACGCGCCGGTAGACATTGTTCGCGTCCTGTGTCGTCGTCGGTGGGGGCAGGGCGTGCAGAGAGGTCAGATGTAATCCTCGACGAATGCGTGGCTCGCCACATCGAGGCGGCGCACATCGGGGATCTCGTAGAGGTTGCCGTCGGCGTCGCGTACCAGGACGCGCCCGCCGGGCAGCACGCGGATGTCGCGGCGCGAGCTGTGCAGTTCGAAGACCCGCCGCCCACGATCGGTTTCCACATCCCAATGGGGTACGTGGTAGGCGATCTCGATGGAGTGAATGGCGGTGATCGTGCTGGCGAAGTAGGCCCACTCCAGCTGACTCTGAATGGCGGCACGGCTGTGAGAGTCGAATCTGTCGAGGCGCCGGATGACGGCGATCTCGCCACCGGAGCTGTCCTTGAGCGACAAGAACTCGTCGGCCATGCTGATGGGAAAGGCGCGTTGTACGGTGAGCGGTCCCCGGGGCTCGCCGTCGTCGATACGCAGGTAGAGTTCGTCGAATTCATCGACCCACAGGCGGGCCGTCGTCGGGTCGATGAGCGACAGCTCGCGCATGAGGTCGTATGTGGGCTGGGGTTCGGTCACCACGCCTTGCGCTTCATCAGTTCGCTCTGCATGCGGCAGAGGCGCGCGTAGACGCCGTCCGCTTCGAGGAGTTCGTCGTGCGTGCCGATCTCGGCGATGGCGCCCTTGTCGAGGATCAGCAGACGGTTGGCGTGACGCAGCGTCGACAGGCGGTGGGCGATGGCGAAGGTGGTACGGCCACGGATCAGTCGCTCCAGCGCTTCCTGGATCTTCACCTCTGTCTCGGTGTCGACGCTCGACGTGGCCTCGTCGAGGATGAGGATGCGCGGGTCACGCAGGATGGCGCGGGCGATGGACACGCGCTGGCGTTCGCCTCCCGACAGGCGAGTGCCGCGTTCACCGACGACCGTGTCGTAGCCGTGGGGCAGGTTCATCAGGAAGTCGTGGGCGTGGGCGGCCCGCGCCGCGGCGACGATCTCGTCGAGGCTGGCTCCGGGCTTGCCGTAAGCGATGTTGTCACCCACGGTGCCGTTGAACAGGAAGGGGTCCTGCAGGACGACGCCGATCTGGTCCCGCAGCGACTTCAGCTCCACGTCGCGGACGTCACGGCCATCGATCCGGATCGCCCCCTCGCCGACATCGTAGAAGCGGCAGATCAGGTTGATGAGGGTGCTCTTGCCGGCGCCGGAGTGGCCCGCCAGTCCGATCATCTCGCCTGGCTCGACGACGAGATCGATATGCCTGAGGACGGGCTTGTCGTCGTAGGCGAAGGTGACGTCGTCAAACTCGACGCGGCCCACGAGGCGCGGCATGGGCGGGGCGTCGGGTATGTCGCGCACGTCGGGTTGCGAGTCCAGGGTCTCGAAGACCCGTTCCGCCGACGTGCCGGCGCGCTGGAAACGGTGGTTGAGGCGGCACAGACCCTCCACGGGGCCGTAGAACTGCCACATGTAGCCGGTGAAGACGGTGAAAAACCCCAGGCTCAGCTCGCCCTCCAGCACCCTGGCGCCGCCGACGAGCCAGATGACGAGTGTGCCGATGCGGGTGATGAAGGCCATGATCGGGCTGAACAGGCTCTGCAGCTTCGCCGCCCGCAGCTCGCCGTCGAGGAGCTCGCCGGAGCGCAACTCGAACTTGCCGACCTCGCGCGCCTCCTGGGAAAACGCCTTGACGACACGCACGCCGGGGATCGTGTCGGCCAGCAGCGCGCTGATGCCCGCCCAGCGGCGCCACAGGCTGCGGTAGGTGAAGTGCAACTTGCCGCCGAAGCGGAGAGTGGTGAACACGAGCAGTGGCGTCGGCAGCAGGACCAGGGCGGCGAGGGAGGCGTCGAGCCAAAACAGGACAACGCAGATGAAGACGATGGTCAGGACGTCGCGGATGATCTCCTGCAGACCGTCGCTGATGAAGTCCTGCAGTCGACCCACGTCCTGGGTGATGGAGGCCATGACACGTCCCGTCTCACGTTCGTCGTAGAAACTGAGGGACAGTGTGTTCAGGTGGCGGTAGACCTCGTTGCGCAGGTCGAGGGTAACGTGCTGACCCAGCCAGGCCAGCACGTAGCGACGTACGGCTCCCATGAGATTGGTCGAGACGTAGATGACGAGCAATGTGACGACGAGGACGACGAGCTTTTCGTATGCCTCGAGATCGGCCAGCAGCGGGCGCAGGCGGGTACCCTCTTCCGTCGGCACCAGTACATCATCGAGGAGGGAAGCCATAAACAGGACTGGCGACAGACTGATGGTGGTGTTGATGACCATCAGGCTCAGGCTGAGCACGCCGAGACCCCAGTACGGCTTCGCGTAACTCAACAGCCGGACTAGCAGCTTGCGCGTTTCCAGGCAGGCCGGGCACAGGCCAAAGCGCCGCGGGATCACTCGACCGCAGCGATCGCAACGGCGCCGGGCGCCGCCAACGTCGGCGACACCGCGGGCAATTCGATCCTCGTCGGAGCGTCCCGGCTGCACTTCGCGCACGAGCTGCTCGAGACGGCGGGGAACGCGGTTGAATCTGGGCATGAGGCTGCGTGAGAAGCGCGCCAGGGTGAGGCCGCGATCGGCGGTGCGCACGTGCAGGGCGCCACTGCCGTGAAAGTCGCGCAGTTCGACGGCCAGCACGTCGGCCAGCAAGAGTTGCGCTGGAGCTGCGTCGCCGTCG
>JAYZCA010000428.1:0-2772 GCA_036339235.1 Candidatus Latescibacterota bacterium
AAGCGATGGCGGATGTAGTCGCCGGGGGTGATAAAACTCGCCTTGCGCGCCACCGCGACCAGGCGTGGTGCGAACAGCAGATACCCGACGATGATGGAGAACATGAACAGCACCGACACCGTCCACTCGAAACCGATGCGGTACGACTTGCCGGTGTAGCCGAACATCGTATTGCCGCTGTACTGGGTCGCGTAGAGCGTCAACAGCAGCACGGCGAAGCCCATGGAACGGCCCGCCAGGTAGAAGTCGACCATGCTGTTGCTCTGGCGGCGCATGCGCCCCAGCCAGCCGACGCCGATCATCGACACCAGATACAGGGCGATGATCACCAGCGCCCCGGGGCCGAAGCCGAGTCCCGTCACATCCATCAGGCTGACTCACCCTCGTCCCAGTATCGGTGGATGACGAAGGCCGTCCACACCGCCAGCGCCAGGGTCGCCGCGAGACTGACAGCAGCCCAGGTGGGCAGGCCGAAGATCAAAGCTCCCCGATATCCCTTTGGCCAGTACCAGGGGATGGCGACGGCATAGAGCAGTGCGTAGACGACCCAGACGATCGGATGGCTCCTCGGCTCATCTCTGAGTTGTGGCTCATCGGAGCCCGGTTCGGTCTCCTCGAGTTGCATTTCGGGCTCTGTGTTCATCCTTCGTTTCGTCCGGTAGTGATTGCGTGCACGGGATGGGTGTCGGTGCGGTGACCCGCCCGTTAGCTTTACGGGAATGGAAAACCTACGTGCGGGTGGGCTCGTACTCTACAAGCGTCGTCCCGCCCGCGTCAAGGACGTTGACGCCGGGGCCGGCCGCATCGAGGTCGAGACCGAAGGCGATGGGTCACAACGGGTGCGGCCCAAGGATGTCGTCTGCCTGCACCCCGGCCCGGCGACGCTCGCCGACCTGCACACGCCGGACCGCGTCGAGGACATCGACAGCGTTCGCGACCTGCTGACAACCGAGACGGATGGCGTCGACCTGGCGACGCTGGCCGAGTGGCTGTACGGAGCGCCGGCCACAGGCGTTCCTTCGCCAGCGGCGGTCTGGGCGGCTTGGGAGGTCGTCGCCGAGGGCCTGCATTTTGAGGGGACACCGGACCGCGTCCGTGCCCGGTCCACCGAGCAGGTCGAGGCCGAACGTGAGCGGCGCCAGCGAGCGGCGGCGGCGGCCGAAGCCTGGGAGGCCTTCCTCGAACGGATCCGCAGTGGAACCTGCCAGCCATCGGACAGCGAACACCTGCGCGATGCGGAGGGACTCGCCGAAGGCCGGCGGGAGGACTCGCGCCTGCTCAAGGCCCTCGGCCGGGCCGAGTCCCCACAAAACGCTCACGCCCTGCTGCTGAACATCGGCTGGTGGACCTCTTCCCGGGTCCCCTACCCGGCGCGTGCCGGTGTACCCGCAGGAGCCCCGGCGGTCCGCATCGGCGAGCCGTCGCCGGAGGACCGGGTCGACCTGACCCATCTGCCGGCGTACGCCATCGACGACGAAGGCAGCCAAGACCCCGACGATGCCCTCTCCATCGACGACGACGGGAACCTGTGGGTGCATGTGGCTGACGTGGCCTGCCTCGTGGCACCGGACTCGGAGGCCGACGTCGAAGCTCGTGCCCGAGGCGCCACGCTCTACCTGCCCGACGGATCCATCCCCATGTTGCCCACGGACCTGGTCCCTCGTCTCGGACTTGGACTTGCGGACGACGGCATCGGTCCGGCCCTGTCATTCCGCCTGCGGATCTCACCGGAGGGCGCCGTCGCCGCCGCCGAGGTAGTCCCCTCGCGAGTTCGGGTCCAACGCCTTACCTATGAGCAGGCCGATCCGCTGATGCAGACCGACGAATGCCTGCGGCGCATCGACGACGTAACCTCCCGGTCCCGGGCACTGCGGCTGGCCATGGGTGCCGTCGAGCTGGACTGGCCAGAGACGCGTATCCGTGTCGACGCGAGCGGCGCCGAACCCGAAGTCGACATCCGCCCCCTGGCGCCACTGCGCAGCCGGCAGCTCGTGGCCGAATCGATGATCCTCGCCGGTGCCGGCGCCGCCTGGCTGGCCCGCGAAGGTGGCATCCCCTTTCCGTATTCGGTTCAGGACGCGGCGGTGGATTCCGATGACGAGGTCCTGCCAGCGGGACTGCCCGGCGCCTATGTTCTGCGGCGGCGACAGCAGCCGGCCCGTGTCAGTGGCGGCCCGGCCCCGCACCGCGGCCTCGGGCTGGAGGCGTACGGCAGAGCGACAAGCCCCATGCGCCGCTATGTCGACCTGCTCGCCCACCAGCAATTGCGTGCCGTCGCTACGGGAGCCCCGCCGCCATGGGACGAGACGGCCCTGATGGAACGCGCCGCCCAGGCCGACACGGCCTCCAGGAACGTTCGCGCCGTCGAGCGCCAGGCGAACCGCCACTGGACTCTCGTGTGGTTGTCGCAGCGCACGTGGCGAGGCCGCGGCATCCTCGTCGACACTCGCGGGCGACGGGGACTTCTCGTGTGTCCCGACATCGGGTTGGAAACCTGGGTCAACGTCGGTGAGGGCCCGGCGACGGGGACCCAGTACGATGTCGTCGTGGGCAGCGTCGACCTGCCGCGCCTGGATCTGCACGTGGAGCTGTCGCCAGCGGGCTGATCTGCTTCAGGCGGGATTTTCGGTAAGCCAGGCGCCCAGGGCGTCCGCTTCCTCTTGCTTCATCTTCCAGCGGTGCTCGGCCGTCGGAAAGCGGCGCTGCCGGACTTCCTGGACATACAGAGAAACACCGGCGGCGGCCTGCGGACCGATCTCGGCGAAACGTTTA
>JAYZCA010000429.1:0-2194 GCA_036339235.1 Candidatus Latescibacterota bacterium
CGGGCGCCATCGTCCTCGAGTATTCCCGTGGCATCGCGGCGCGCCGACGCACATCGGCCGAGTCCACCCCTGTCGCCTTCTACAGGCTGCTGACCAAGAGCCGGCGTCGGTATGGCGGGTACCTCGTGCATATAGCCATGCTGACGCTATTCGTTGGCTTCACGGGCAACGCCTTCAGTATCGAGCGTGAGGTCGTTCTTCACCGCGGAGAATCGGCCAGTGTCGGGGACTACACGGTCACTTTCCAGACGCTGGCCGTCGGCGATGACAACAGCAAAGCTGTGTCGGCCGCGGCGTTGACCCTGGAACACGAGGGCCGCTTTTTAGCGACGCTGATACCCGAACGCCACTTCTACAAGAATGCGCAGCAGAACACGACGGAAGTCTCCATCTACACTCGCTGGTTCGAGGACTTCTACATCATCCTCGTCGGTTCCGCCGACGACGGCGTCTCGGCAAAATTTCAGGTCTACATCAACCCTCTCGTCGGCTGTGTCTGGTGGGGAGCGGCGCTGTTCGTTCTCAGCTCATTGTGGACCATTTGGCCATCGGCTCGGGACCGGCGCATGGCGCGCCTCGACCGCGAGTCATCGGTGGGGACCTGGGAACCGGCCTTGGCGGGTGTCCCATCGTGAGGAGTCCGTGGCACTGGCTCGCCGTCGGCCTTCTGACAACGGCTACGCCGGGTGTGTCGGCACCGACTTCTGAACAGATCAAGAACGTCGCCAGCGACCTGGTCTGCCTGTGCGGTACCTGCAACCGCGAGGCGCTGTCTACCTGTCTGTGCGGATTTGCCACCACCGAAAGGGACGCGATCGGCAATCTGCTCGGTGCCGGCCAGACGCGGCAGCAGATCGTCGATGGTTATGTTGATCGCTTCGGCCCCATGGGACTGGCCAACCCACCGGAGGGTTACGACGTGGTTTGGATCGTGCCCTTCGTCATGCTCGGCGTCGGCGTCTTTGCCGTGCGTCAGGTTCTCGTCTACTGGCACAGAGATCGCCCCGGGGCAGAGGCAACTGCGCCGGCAGCGCGGGCGACCGAGGCCGGGGACTACGATGACCGTCTACGACGCGACCTAGACGACTTCGAGTCCTGATGCCGTCGATCCTCATTCCCTCCGCCTGCATGGCTCTGCTCGGCGTTTTCCTGGTCGCCGTCGGCCACCCCATCCTGACCCGCCGGCACGCCTGGCGGCGGGCAACTGGAGCGCGGCTGCTGCTGCTGGAACTGACGGAACGCAAGGAGCAGCTCTACGCTTCCATCAAGGAGTTGGAGTTCGACCACAGTCTTGGGAAGATCTCGCCGCAGGACTATGACGCGGTGCGGGGCGGACTCGAAGTCCAGGCCGTCGACGTCCTGCGTAACCTGGACGAACTTGAGGTTGGCGGCGGCGACCTCGACGACCGCATCGAAGCCGACATCACCTCCCATCGCCGGCCTGACTCGTCGACTGCACAACCCGCAGCGCCGACCGCCGAACCCCGCGCCCGCGCGTTCTGCCACAAATGCGGCGAGCAACGCACCCCCGAATTCCGCTTCTGCCCGTACTGCGGCCAGTCCTTCGCGGCCACCGCGCCATGACCCCCGCGCACCCGTCGCGCCTGGCGTGGCAGGTGGCAGTGGCCACCTTTTTTTCCGTGGGATCACTGGCGGCCGAAACCGTGTCCGGTTACGTCCTGGAAGCGCAGACCCAACAGCGCCTGGCTCAGGTTGAGGTCGCTTTCCTCGTAGCGGGCGAAAACGGCCTTGCCGAGATGGTCCGGCACAGCACCGATGAGAAAGGGGTCTTCTCCTTCTCCGGGCCCTTTCTTGCCGCCGGCACCCCCTTCGCCCTGGTGGCGCACTACGGAGGTCTTGAGTACGCCACGGAAACGCTGCTGGTGGGCGGGCAGGATCAGGTCATCATCGAAGTCTTCGAAGGCACCCAGGACGACGACCAGATCCAGATCGACGGCCATCACCTGTTTCTCGCGGTGACGCCGACCGGGATCGACGTGGCGCAGCTGATCCACGTCGACAACCTCGGCGCTTCGACCTACATGGGCCACGCCTTCGGCGAGGAGCGTCATGTCCTTCAATTGCAGGTACCCGAAGGCAATCTGGCGCTGCAGGGACACTCGGGCCAGGTCCTGCGAGCCGGGCCGACGCGGCTGTTCACCAACAGCCCCCTGCCGCCAGGTCGGTCGCAGGT
>JAYZCA010000430.1:0-3673 GCA_036339235.1 Candidatus Latescibacterota bacterium
GGTGAGCACGTGGATACCGCGCCGATTCGCCTCGGCCACGACAGGGCCCAGCGCCTTGGCATCCACCGGAGTCAGCACGAGCACGTCGACTCCCTGGGCGATCAGGTTCTCCGCCTTCGAGACCTGCGCCGCGATGTCGAGGTTGGCGTCGGCGATGACGATGTCGACATCCAACTGGGCGGCGCGAGCCTCGGCGGCGCGGCAGATGTTCTGGTACCACTCGTGTGACATGAAGTTGACCACGTAACCGACTTTCAGCCGGCCGTCATCCTCCTTCTCACCGCATGCGGACAGCAGCGCGACGCCGACGAGGGTGACACAGATCAGTGCGTGATGTGTGATGCGCATGGGATGTTTGAATCCTGCTGGAATGGGGTCAGGTCCACCGTAAAGGTAGCGTCTCCCCGGCCTCTGACACAGACGGGGCCCTGTCGACCGGGGCATGTGCACCCGCGTCTTCTATATTCTAGGCCGATCATCCCCGTCTCCAGGTTTGTGCCTCCCATGTGAAGACGGGGCGCTTGAATCATATCCTGTTCTTGCTCGTGCTCCTGTTTTACGGCGTCGGTCCAGTGTGCGCTACTGCGTATGCCCGATGCGCCGGTGGGCTCGAACCCCGTCGCCTGTCGAGGCTGAAGGGCCACGCAGTCGCGAGGCCTGGGGCACCTCGTTCAAGACGATCGACGAGGACTGAACGCCTCGGCTTATTTTTCATGGCACTTATTGCGCTCGCCCCAGACTCCGGATGCCATCAAGGACACGCGATCTCTCGAGAAACGAGACCAGGCATGAAACTGACCCAAGCGCAGGTAGAGACTTTTCATCGGGAGGGCTATCTGGCCGTCGATGGGGTGCTCGCAGCTGAGGATCTCGACCCGCTCATTGCCGACTTCGACGCCCTTGTCGACGAAGTCGCCCGGGACCTGCGTGATGAAGGGGCCATCGATGCGCTCTATGCCGACGCGCCCTTCGAAAAAAGAATTGCCTACCTGACGCGCGCAGCGGGCACGTCGCTACAGGGCAGGGTATCGTTTCCCAACAACCTGCGCCGGCCACTCTACGATTTTCTCAATAACGCAAAACTCCACGACCTGCTTGAAAGCCTGATAGGCCCGGAAGTCTACTGCCACCCATGCCAGCACATCCGGCCGAAACTGCCCGATGGCTTCGCCGGGGGCGATTACGAGGACTTTGCCGGCAAGTCCCCCGCCCACCAGGACGCCGGCGTACTGCTGCCCGAAGCCGACGAGACGATGGTGGTGACCAGCTGGATCCCGCTGGTGGACGCGACGGAGGAGACGGGGACCTTACAGGTTTATCCTCGACTTCACCGGGGCGAGATTCGCCGGCATGAAAACGCCCCGGGCTACGGGCTGACGATCGTCCCCGAACTGCTTCCCGAAACAGAACCCGTGACCGTGCCGGTAGCCAAGGGCGGGGTCCTCCTGCTCCATGGGCGCACGCCGCACGGTTCGGATATCAACCGCTCGGACATCGTGCGCTGGAGCATGGATCTGCGGTGGAACGACCCGCGCCTGCCCACCGGTCGGCCGCTGCCAGGGCTTCTGGTGCGCAGTCGAGAGAAACCGGCGACGACGTACCAGGAGTGGCTCCACGAGTGGGCGCTGGCGCGGGCCGACACGACGCCCCGAAAGATGTGGCGGTGGAGCTGATATATGCGGCCTGGTGAAGGTGGGATGGAGAGAAAACTGCGCGTTGGCATCATCGGTTGCGGTGCGATGGGCCAGAACCACATCAAGGCATACGGCCTGCTGGAGGATGTCGTTGAGATAGCGGCTCTGTGTGACTTCAACGCCGAGCGTCTCCAAAGCGCGGCACAGGACTGGCCCGCGGCGCGCACGGCGGCGGATTGTGCCGCCCTGCTCGGGCCCGCCGATCTCGACTTGGTCAGCGTCTGCACCATGCCGCAGACCCACTGCGAGATCACCGTCGCCGCGTTGGAAGCGGGGGCGAACGTTCTGTGCGAGAAACCCTTTGCCATGGACCTGGCCCAGGCCGATCAGATGCTCGATGCCGCCCAGCTCGCCGGCAGACACATTCAGGTCGGCACCAATATGCGCCACATGCGCGACGCCGGAATCCTGCGCAACTTGGTGGCCTCCGGCGCCGTCGGCAGACCAGCCTATATCCGAGCCTGGACCTACTATCCCGCCATCCCATGGTGGGGATTGCACACGGTCAAGCGGATCTCGGCGGGCGGCGCCATGGCGTCGACGGCGATCCACATTCTGGACGCAGCACTGTGGGTCGCCGGGAGTCCCGATCCACTGACGGTCTCCGGTTCGACCCATAAGCTGTTTCCCAGAAAGCGGCTGGAAACCGCACCCTCATCCGAGGCCCGCGATTCCTACGACGTCGAAGACATTGCCGTTGCCCACATCCGGCTCAGCGACGATATCAGTCTCATCCTGGAGGGAACCTGGGCGCACGAGCTGCACCAATCACAATACAGCTTTGAGATGATCTGCGAAGGTGGGACCATTTCACTATCGCCCCTCACGATCCTGATGGACGAGGGGGGAGAAATCGTCGATCGCACAAAGGACTATGCGGATTCTACAGCGGGTGGCGACGGATGGGGCGAGAGTGTGGACTGGCAGATCGCCCGCTTTGTCACGGCGATCCGCACGGGCGAAGCCCCTTCCCAGACTCCCCGTGAGCTCCGCAACCTGCAGCGGATTCAGGACGCCATCTACCAGTCGGCCTCAACGGGTCGAGAGGTCAGACTGGACGCCGAAATGCCGTTGTGACCCCGGTGCCGAGGGTTTATAACGCTGCCGCGAGCAGTCGCTCGGGCATCACTTCTTCCGCCTCGAGTTCGGCACGGATGTGGCCCTCGCGCATCACATAGATCCGCTCGCACAGTCCGATCAACTCCCCGATCTCCGACGAGGCACCCGGAACAGGACCGCAGGGCGAAGGGGTTTGAGGAGGCTGCACGTTGCTTCGAGATGGCCAGGGAGCTGGGCTGTCCCCACGTCGCGGAAATGGGTGTCGCTGACGACGATAAACTCGAAGTCGGCGCGCGGGAGCAGGGATCGATCGAAGTTCATCGGGTTTCTCGGGCAAATGGCGTATCACCTTCGAACACTCGACGCATGGTCGGTGTGAGTCTGCCCGCCTCCTGCATGCGGTCAGCCCAGTGCGCCGGCGTGCCCTCGTTCCACCGGGCCGGCTTCTCGTCTGGATCTCGCTGCCGATAGGCCATCAGCAATCCCCACCTCGTGGGGGCGTGATGATCACGATGGCCGACGTGATGTGGCATGTGATGGACGAAGGAGACCATGCTCCCCGGTGGCAGCGACAAGTGTTCGATGCGCAAAGGCTCGCCGGTAAAAGGGTGGGTCTTGTCACGCATCCAACCCGCCTCGAACTCGTCGTCGTATTCGGGGCGCGACGTGTTCCACCGATAAGGTGTGCGGTAGAGATGGGCGCCGGGGACCACTGCAAGTTCGCCGCCACCATCTACGGCTCCCATCCCCTGCGGATAACACAGAGTGCGTACGCATTGCCGCTGAAGGAAATCCTTCGAAGGGGAGCCACCGGTGACCGGTTCTTCGGTCTCGTGTTGTCCCTGTCGATACGGGTGACCGTGCCAGCGCCGCCCCTTCGACCCGGGTGTTCGGTTGAGCATCAACACGTGATCGATCAG